>NZ_JBITZP010000004.1:0-202295 GCF_044546945.1 Kitasatospora sp. NPDC053057
AACCAGCGGCCGACAGATCCAAACCAGGACACCACGGTCCGTTCTCGCGCGGGTCAGGCCACGGCCCGGGACAGCACCCGTCGATTCTCACAGTTCTCGCTCGTGAGTTTGTGAGACCACTGGTGGTGGAAGTTCCGGCGGGCGTCGGCGACTTTGGCGTGGGCCCTGGCGAAACGGATGCGGGCCTTGTCTCGGTTCTTCGATCCCTTCTGCTTACGTGACAGCTCGCGTTGCCGCTTCTGGAGCTTCTTTTCTGCCCGGCGAAGGTACCTCGGGCTGGAGATGTGGCTGCCATCTGAGAGGACAGCGAACCGGGTCAGACCAAGGTCGATGCCGATGTCGCCGGTTGCGTCCGGCATCAGGTCAGCCGCGGGGTGGGTCACAACGACAAACGAACAGAAGTACCGGTCGGCAGCATCTTTGATCACCGTTACCGAAGACGGCTCAGACGGCAGACCACGCGACCACCGCACCCGGACCTCACCGACACCGGGCAGCCGGAGCCGGCCACTGTCCGTGATCCGGAATCGGGTGTTTCGAGCGAATCGGATCGCAAACCGACTGTCCTTGCGGCTCTTGAAGGCTGGCTTGCCCATTCTCGGCCCCTTGCGGGTGCCCCTCCGCGACGCGAAGTGGTTTGACCAGGCCCTCCCGAGGTCCCGTACGGACTGTTGGAGCACAGCCGCGGAGACGTCGCCGAGCCAGGCCCGTTCCGGCGTCTTCTTGGCCTCGGTGATCACCAACTTCGACAGCTCTACGGCAGTCGGGACCCTCGCTCCATGCGCGGCGGCGTCCAGGCATATCTGGAGGCCGTCGTTGTAGACCACCCGCGCACAGCCGAACATGCGGGCCAGCGCGACACGCTGGCCCGCCGTCGGTTCCAGTCGGAAGCGATACCGGAGCTGCATGTGACCGAGTCTGCACGCGCATTCGGCTCTGGACATGCGAACTGGGGATCTTCACTCGCAAGAGTGAAGATCCCCAGTTCGCAAAAACTGTTGGAGCGAATGCCGATCCCTTCGAATCGAAGGAAAAGTGCCCCGAGTGGGATTCGAACCCACACTGTATGGTGTTTGAGACCATTGCCTCATGCCAATTGGGCTATCGGGGCCTACGATTTGAAGGCGCTTGCCTTCGCGTCGTGTCTCAAACATACCGTGTCTAGGTACCCTCGTGCATGCAGTACCCCGCCGGAACTAGGAGCCCCGTGAGCACCGCCGACGAGCAGGCACAGCCGCTTGAGACCGATACGCCCCAGATCACCCGGATTGTGATCGCCGAGGACGAGGCGCTGATCCGCCTCGACCTGAAGGAGATGCTGGAGGAGGAGGGGTACACCGTCGTCGGGGAAGCGGGCGACGGGGCGACGGCGGTGCGGCTGGTGAAGGAGCTGAGGCCGGATCTGGCGATCTTCGATGTGAAGATGCCGGTTCTGGACGGGCTCTCGGCCGCTGAGCAGATCCACGAGGAGCACCTGGCTCCCGTCCTGATGCTGACGGCGTTCTCGCAGCGGGAGCTGGTGGACCGGGCCCGTGACGCCGGGGCGATGGCGTACATCGTGAAGCCGTTCTCGAAGTCGGACCTGGTGCCGGCGATCGAGATGGCGGTGTCGCGGTACACCGAGATGCGGGCGCTGGAGAAGGAGATCGGGGATCTCACCCAGCGGCTGGAGACCCGGAAGCTGGTGGACCGGGCGAAGAGTGTGCTGCAGACGAAGTTCGGGCTGAACGAGCCGGCGGCGTTCCGGTGGATCCAGAAGACCTCGATGGACCGCCGGATGACGATGGCGGCGGTGGCCGAGGCGGTCATCGAGGAGGGCGAGGCCCAGGACCGCAAGAAGGCGGAAGAGGGCGCGTCCGAGTAGTTCGGAACAAGGCGATACGCGGAAGGGCCCGGCAGAACGTTTCTGCCGGGCCCTTCTTGCGTGAGGCGACTCAGTCCTCGCCGAGGTACGCCTTGCGGACGGACTCGTCGTGGAGGAGGTCCGCGCCCGTCCCGGAGAGGGCGATGCGGCCGGTTTCCATGACGTAGCCGTGGTCGGACAGCGACAGCGCGGCCTGGGCGTTCTGCTCGACGAGCAGGATGGTCGTTCCGCTCGCCTTGAGCTCGACGATGGTGGACATGATCTTCTGCATCATCAGCGGGGAGAGGCCCATCGAGGGCTCGTCCAGCATGAGCAGCTTGGGCTGGGACATCAGCGCCCGGCCCATGGCGAGCATCTGCTGCTCGCCGCCGGAGAGCGTCCCGGCCGCCTGGCGGCGGCGTTCGCCGAGGATGGGGAAGAGGGTGTAGGCCCGTTCCACGTCCGCCGTGATGCCCGCCGCGTCGGTGCGCAGGAAGGCGCCGAGGAGGAGGTTCTCCTCGATGGTCATCCGGGGGAAGATGTGCCGGCCTTCGGGGGAGTGGGCGAGGCCGAGGGCGACGATCTTGTGCGCGGGGACCGTGCTCAGGTCCTGGCCGTCGAAGGTGATCCGGCCGGCGGTGGGTCTGAGGAGGCCGGAGAGGGTGCGCAGGGTGGTGGTCTTGCCGGCGCCGTTGGTGCCGATGAGGGTGGTGACCTCGCCCTGGTTGACGGTGAAGCTGATGCCCTTGACGGCTTCGATCTTGCCGTAGGCGACGCGGAGGTCCTCGACCTCGAGGAGTGCGGTCACTGGTCGGTCTCCGTAACGGCGGGGGTGGTGCCTTCGAGCGGGGTGCCGAGGTAGGCGCTGATGACGCGTTCGTCGTTCTGGACGGTCTCGCGGTCGCCTTCGACGATCTTCTGGCCCTGGACCAGGACGGCGGTGCGGTCGCAGAGGTTGAAGATGAACCGCATGTCGTGCTCGATGACGAGGACGGAGACGCCCTTGTCGCGGATGGCGAAGACGAGTTCCTCGGCGGCCCGGGTCTCCTGGGGGTTCATGCCGGCGGTGGGTTCGTCGAGGAGCAGCAGGCCGGGGTCGGAGGCGAGGGCGCGGGCGATCTCCAGCTTGCGCTGTTCGCCGTAGGGGAGGTTGCGGGCGAGGTGGTCGGCCTTGTGGGCGAGGCCGGTGAAGGCGAGGAGTTCCATGGCCTTCGCGCGGCTCTCGGCTTCGGCGTGGTGGTAGCGGGGGAGGCGGAGGATGGCGGAGAAGATGCCTTCCTTGGTGCGGCTGTGCCGGCCGACGAGGACGTTCTCCAGGACGGTCATGTTGGCGAAGAGCCGGATGTTCTGGAAGGTGCGGGCGATGCCGGCCTGGGTGACGAGGTGGGGTTTGGGGGGCAGGACGGTGCCGCGGTAGCGGACGGCGCCTTCGGTGGGGACGTACAGGCCGGTGAGGCAGTTGAAGAAGGTGGTCTTGCCGGCGCCGTTGGGGCCGATGAGGCCGATGATCTCGCCCTCGCCGACGGTGAGGGAGACGTCGTTGACGGCGGTGAGGCCGCCGAAGCGCATGGTGACGCCGGTGACGTCGAGCAGGGGCGCAGCGGTGGTGGTCATCTGGCGGGTCACGCCCCTGCCTTGGTGAGTGCGGTGGCGTCGTCGCCGGTGGGTTGGGCCGGGATGTCGGCTTCGTGGAACTCCAGTTGCCGGCGCCGGTTGGGGATGAGGCCTTCGGGGCGGACGCGCATCAGGATGATGAGGGCGGCGCCGAAGGCGAGGAGCTGGTAGTCGGAGAGGAATTCGAGCTTCTTCGGGATGAGGAAGAGGAGGGTGGCGCCGGCCAGCGGGCCGCTGATGGTGCCCATGCCGCCGAGGATGACGGCGGCGAGCAGGAAGGCGGAGTTGGGGGGCAGGGCGTCGGCGAAGGTGTACTGGTCGGGGGTGACGGTGTAGCTGACGTGGGCCTGGACGGTGCCGGCGAGGCCGGCGAGGCAGGCGCCGAGGGCGAAGGCGAGGAGCTTGAGGCGGAAGCCGTTGATGCCCATGGCTTCGGCGGCGGTCTCGTCCTCGCGGATGGCGACCCAGGCGCGGCCGATGCGGGAGTTGCCGACGCGGGCGAAGACCAGCACGACCAGGGCGGTGACCAGCAGCATCAGCAGGTAGTAGTTGGAGAAGCGGCCGAGTTCGATGCCGCCGATGGTGTGCGGCTTGCCGAGGTCGAAGCCGAAGATCTCCAGGTCGGGGATGCGCGGGATGCCGTTGGAGCCGTTGGTGACGTTGGGTCCGGTGGTGCCGTTGAGGTTCTGCATGGTGATGCGGAAGATCTCGCCGAAGCCGAGGGTGACGATGGCGAGGTAGTCGCCGCGCAGGCGCAGGGTGGGGGCGCCGATCACCACGCCGAAGATCATGGAGACGGCGGCGCCGGTGAGCATCGCGGCCCAGAACGGAAACTGGACGTGGATGGGCGAGGCGGGGGAGCCGGAGACCAGGGCGGCGGCGTAGGCGCCGACGCCGAGGAAGGCGACGTACCCGAGGTCGAGCAGGCCGGCCAGGCCGACGACGATGTTGAGGCCGAGGGCGACGGTGGCGAAGATCAGGATGTTGGTGGCGACCGAGGTGTACTGGTCGCTGCTCTGGGTGAACGGGAAGCTCGCGGCGGCGGCGAAGGCGGCGCCGGTGGTGACCGGGCGGTACTTGACGGTCAGTGTGCGTAGCCTGCCCAGCAGGCCGGACCCGGTGAGTGCGGCGATGGTGGGGCCGGCGAGCAGCAGGTAGCCGATGAAGAGTTCGCCGTACTCGGTGTCGATGCCGAAGGTGATCGCGTACAGGCCGAGTCCGAAGGCCAGGACGATGAGCAGGACCTCGGCCCAGGACGGGAGTTCGCGGGGTGCGGGGAGAAGGCGGTCGATCTTGCCGAGGCGCAGCCGGCTGTTGGCGAGGTGGCCGAGCTGGAGCAGCAGGACGGCGCCGGCGGCGATGGCGATGGCGCCGGACAGGGCGGTCATCACCGGGGCGACGGGTTTGTCGCCGGGGATGGCGTGGGCGGCGATCCAGCCGACGGGGGCGGCGGGCAGGAGCAGGAAGAGTCGCTTGTCGAGGATGCGGAGCGGTACGTGGGTGCGTCGGTCGAGGGGGAGGCCGAGGGCGCCGAGGACGCCGAGCAGGCCGCCGGCGGCGAGGACCCAGCCGCCGGGTTCGAGGTTGGCGAGGCCGCCGAGTTCGACGGAGATGGCGGCGACGGAGTAGGCGGCGACGGCGAGGGCGCCGGTGGCGGCGTACAGGACGGCGTTGTTGCTGCGGGTGGGGGCGGCCCAGCGCAGGCCGGGGGTGCCGTGGGTGGCGAGCAGCAGGGCGAGGGTGAGGACGCCGGCGGCGACGGCGAGCCACTGGAGGCCGGCCGGGGAGCCGTAGTAGGTGAGGTCGCCGGGGAAGTCGCTGGTCCAGGTCCAGGACATGGCCGCGGAGGCGGCGACGGCGAGGGCGCCGAGGCCGGTGAGGGCGGTGGCGGCGGTGGCGGGCAGGGGGATGACCGGGGTGGTCTCGGTTCTGGTGCTGGTCATGGTGGTCACGCCCTGTCCGCGACGCGCTCGCCGAGCAGGCCTTGGGGCCGGACGAGGAGCACGAGGATGAGGAGTACGAAGGCCCAGACGTCCTTCCAGGCGCCGCCTCCGAAGAGGTGCATGCCGGGCAGGTGCTGGATGTAGCCGGTGGCGAGGGCTTCGGCGAGGCCGAGGGCGAGGCCGCCGAGCATGGCTCCGTAGATGTTGCCGATGCCGCCGAGGACGGCGGCGGTGAAGGCTTTGAGGCCGAGGATGAAGCCCATCCGGAAGTCGACCTGGCCGCTGCGCAGGCCGTAGGCGACGGCGGCGACGGCGGCGAACGCGGCGCCGATGGCGAAGGCCATGACGATGATGCGGTCGGTGTCGATGCCCATCAGCTTGGCGGTGTCCGGGTCCTGGCTGGTGGCCTGCATGGCGCGGCCGGAGCGGGTGCGGGTGACGAACCAGCCGAGGGCGAGCATGCACAGGGGGGCGGCGATGATCAGGAAGATGTCGCTGCGCTGGATGGTGACGGAGCCGAGGCTGAAGGGGTCGCCGGGGATCTTGGGGAAGACCCGGGCCTTCTTGGCGTCGGGGTAGAAGGAGAAGACGAGTTGCTGGAGGAAGATGGACAGCCCGATCGCGGTGATCAGGGGGGCGAGCCGGGGGGCGTTGCGCAGCGGCCGGTAGGCGAAGCGTTCGGCGGCGACGGCGGTGAGGGTGGAGACCAGGATGCCGGCGATCAGCATGAGTGGCAGGGCCAACCACAGGGTGGTGCCGCCGGGGAGGGCGAGGTAGGCGGTCAGGGCGCCGAAGCCGCCGACCATGACGATCTCGCCGTGGGCGAAGTTGATGAGCTGGACGATGCCGTAGACCATCGTGTAGCCGATCGCGACGAGGCCGTAGAGGGCGCCGAGGATCAGGCCGTTGGCCAGCTGCTGCGGTAGGTCGTGCACCGCTGGGCCTCCGTAGTGCGTTCTGGGGTGTCCGCGTGGGTGGTGGATGTGGGGGCGCGCGGGGGCGTTCGTGGCGCCCCCGCGCGCTGGTGGTGCTGCTGGTGCTGGGTTCCGAGGGGCGGTCAGCCGTTGAAGGTGCCGGACTTCTCCACGGCCCACTTGCCGCTCTTGACGGTGTAGACGGTGAGCTGCTTGTTGGTGGTGTCGCCGAACTCGTCGAAGGAGACCTTGCCGGTGACGCCGTCGAAGGAGACCTTCTGGACGGCGTCGCGGACGGTCTTGCGGGCGTCGCCGGTGGGCAGCTTGCCGTTGTTGGCGGCCACGACGTTCTTGACGGCCTCGATGATGGCCCAGGCGCTGTCGTAGGAGTAGCCGCCGTAGGTCTCGTAGGCGTCCTTGTAGCCGGCGGTCTTGTAGTCGGCGATGAACTTCTTGGCGGTGTCGAGGGTTTCGACGGGCAGGCCGACGGCGGTGGCGAAGTCGCCCTGGCTCTTGGGGTTGAGCTTGATGAACTCGTCGCTCTGGATGCCGTCGCCGCCCATCAGGGGGATGTTGACGCCGGCGTCCTTGAGCTGGAGGGAGAGCGGGCCGGCGGCGGGGTACTCGCCGCCGTAGTAGACGGCGTCGGCGCCGGAGGCCTTGACCTTGGTGACGATGGCGGAGAAGTCGCGGTCGTCGGGGTTGACGTGTTCCTCGCCGGCGAGGGTGCCGCCGAGCTTGGTGAACTCGCCCTTGAAGGTGGCGGCGAGGCCGGCGCCGTAGGTCTTCTGGTCGTCGATCAGGAAGACCTTGGTCTTCTTGGCGTCGTTGTAGAGGAACTGGGCGGCGAAGGGGCCCTGGACGGCGTCGGTGGTGGCGGTGCGGAAGTAGGACTTGAAGGGGCGCTTCTTGTCGCCGCTGGCCCACTTCTCGCCCTGGCTGAGGGCGACGCCGGTGTTGGCGGGGGAGATCTCGGTGAGGCCGGCGTCGTCGAAGATCTGCTGCATCGACTGCGCCACGCTGGAGTTGAGCGGGCCGACGACGCCGAGGACCTTGGAGTCGCTGACGAGTTGGGTGGCGTTCTGCTGGCCGGGGGCGGGCTTGGCGGTGTCGTCCAGGGCCTTGACCTCGAACTTGACGCCGGGGACCTCGTTGGTGGCGTTGGCGTTCTTGACGGCGAGGTCGACGGAGTTGCGGATGCCGAGGCCGAGGGCGGAGAGGTCGCCGGTGAGCGGGGCGTCGACGCCGATCACGACGGTGGTGGCGGCGCTGTTGTCCTTGCTGCCGGCGTTGTCGCCGGACTTCCCGCCGCGGGAGCCGCAGGCGGTGAGGCTGAGGGCGCCGATCACGGCAATGCTCACGACAACTGCTGAACGGTGACGCACGAGGGTCCCCTTCGGTTCAGGAGGCGCCCGCGCCGATTGGCGGGAGCCGGGATTGCGCGGAGGGCCGGGTCCATTCCGGATGGCGCGGTGACTGGCCGTGACTCTAGATGTCGTTGGGCGGCTCGGGCAGTGGTGCGAGCAGGCTGTGATTCTCTTGTTATGAGCACACGGAGCAGTTGTCTCAGAATGTGGTCGTTCCGGCCCGACCGACCCTGAACTGCCGGGCGCTTACCCGCTGGTAGAAGGATGTAAGGCCCAGAAATGGGGGTTGCAGCTGGCACTGTCGATAATCGGACGCCAGTGTCCGGTGTGCTGCTTTCGACCGCGCACGTCCGCATTGCGGACAAGGAGCGCGGTGGCGGAAGGGGCTCCGCGGTCCTTGCGGCCTTGGAGCCGCCACTTGCGTGGATTTCCTACTTGTTACGCAGCGTTACAGGGGTGGGAGACGCGTCGATCGCATCCGGACATGCCGACGCCCCCCTGCTCAGACCAACGCCTGCCCAGCGAGGCGGAAGGTCAAACAGGGGGGCGGGAAAGGGACTTGATGTTCTCCGTGCCGAACGGTCCGTACCCGGACGCCCGTTACAGGTCGCGCAGCATGCAGGTCAGTCGGCAGCTGGTGACCCGCTTGCCGGTGTCGTCGGTGATCGCGATCTCGTAGGTGGCGGCCGTACGGCCCTTGAACACCGCCGTGGCCACCCCGGTGACCAGGCCGGAGGTGGCCGAGCGGTGGTGGGTGGCGTTGAGGTCCACGCCCACCGCGTACCGGCCCGGGCCGGCGTGCAGCATCGCGCCGATCGAGCCGAGCGTCTCGGCCAGCGCCGCGGAGGCGCCCCCGTGCAGCAGCCCGTACGGCTGCTGGTTGCCCTCCACCGGCATGGTGCCGACCACCCGGTCGCCGGAGGCCTCGACGATCCGGATGCCGAGCTTCTCGCCGAGGTGGCCGCCGGAGAAGGTCTCCGGGCTCACCCCGAGCTTGGCGAAGTGGTCCAGCACGTCCTGCGGGACCTTCAGGACGGGGGCGGTGTCGGGGGCCGCGTCGGTCATGGGGAACTCCTGCCGCTCGGGGGTGTCACGTCGTCGTGCTGCCTGTGATCGTACGACCGTCCTACTCGCCGGTAGTGGCGCTGGCCGGACTGGCGCGGCGCCCCTTTTGTCGGTGCCGGGCCATAGGATCGGTGACCGGTAGTGGAATCGGCAGGAACGGACGTTGACGTGGCTACGCAGAGTACGGACAAGGGTGCGACGGGTGACGGCTGGGCCGGTCCGCGGCCCCGGCTGATGCTGCTCGACGGGCACTCGATGGCCTACCGGGCCTTCTACGCCCTGCCCGTGGAGAACTTCAACACCTCCACGGGTCAGCCCACCAACGCGGTCTACGGCTTCGCCTCGATGCTCGCCAACACCGTCCGCGACGAACAGCCCACCCACCTCGCCGTCGCCTTCGACCTCTCCCGGCAGACCTTCCGCTCCGCCGAGTTCCCCGACTACAAGGCCAACCGCGCCAAGACACCGGACGAGTTCCGCAGCCAGGTCGGCCTGATCGGCGAACTCCTCGA
Organism: Kitasatospora sp. NPDC053057; assembly: GCF_044546945.1. NCBI lineage: Bacteria > Bacillati > Actinomycetota > Actinomycetes > Kitasatosporales > Streptomycetaceae > Kitasatospora > Kitasatospora sp. NPDC053057. The sequence continues at coordinate 9,259 of NZ_JBITZP010000004.1, forward strand.
CGCCATGCACATCCCCCGGATGACGGTCGAGGGCTTCGAGGCCGACGACATCATCGCCACCCTGGCCACCGCCGCCGAGGCGGCCGGCTACGACGTCGACATCGTCACCGGCGACCGCGACTCCCTCCAGCTGGTCACCGACCACGTCACCGTGCTCTACCCCACCAAGGGCGTCTCCGAGCTCACCCGCTTCACCCCGGAGAAGGTCACCGAGAAGTACGGCGTCACCCCCCGCCAGTACCCCGACCTCGCGGCCCTGCGCGGCGACCCGTCGGACAACCTGCCCGGCATCCCCGGCGTCGGCGAGAAGACCGCCGCCAAGTGGGTCAACCAGTTCGGCTCCTTCGACGAACTCGTCGCCCGCGCCGACGAGGTGAAGGGCAAGATCGGCGAGAAGCTGCGCGACAACCTCGACTCGGTCAAGCGCAACCGGGTGCTCACCGAGCTGGTCCGCGACGTCGAACTCCCGCTGGGCGTCGGCGACCTGGCCCGCCGGCCCTTCGACAAGACCGCCGTCGGCACCCTGATGGAGTCGCTGGAGTTCCGCAACGCCAACTTCCGCGACCGGGTCTTCGGCATCGACCCGTCCGTCGGCGAGGAGGAGGCCGTCGAGCTCGCCCCCGGCGTCGACGTCGACGGCGAACTGCTCACCGACCCCGGCACGCTCGCCGGCTGGCTGCGCGAGCACGCCTCCGACGGCAAGACCACCGTCGCCCTCGCCGCCGTCTACCAGTGGGCGCTCGGCACCGGCGAGGTCACCGAAGTCGCCCTCGCCGCAGGCGAGTCGGCCGCCTGGTTCGACCCGGCACTGCTCGCCGAAGAGGACGAGCAGGCCTTCGCCGGCTGGCTCGCCGACGCCGCCGCCCCCAAGGCCCTGCACATCGCCAAGCAGGTGATGCGCGCCTTCGCCGAACGCGGCTGGACCATCGCCGGCGTCGTCGCCGACACCGCGCTCGCCGCCTACCTGGAGAAGCCCGGCCGCCGAACCTTCACCCTGGAGGTCCTCGCCGAGGAGTACCTGGCCCGCTCCCTCACCCCGGCCCCCGCCGCCGAGAGCGGCCAACTGGCCTTCGACGCACCGGAGGAGGACCCGACCGCGCACGCCCAGGCCCTCATGCTCCAGGCCCGCGCCGTGCTCGACCTCGCCGCGCTCTTCGACACCCGCCTCGCCGAGGTCGGCGCCGCCGGGCTGCTGCACGACATGGAACTGCCCATCGCCGCGCTGCTCGCCCGCATGGAGCGTCACGGCATCGCCGCCGACCGCGACTGGCTCACCCGGCTGGAGAGCCAGTTCGCCGCCGAGATCCAGCGCTGCGTCGAGGAGGCCCACGCCGCCGCCGGGCGCGAGTTCAACCTCGGCTCGCCCAAGCAGCTGCAGGAGATCCTCTTCGGCGAACTCGCCCTCCCCAAGACCAAGAAGATCAAGACCGGCTACACCACCGACGCCGACGCGCTCACCTGGCTGGCCACCCAGACCGACAACGAGCTGCCCGTCATCCTGCTGCGCCACCGCGACCAGGCAAAGCTGCGCACCACCGTCGAGGGCCTGCTCAAGACGGTCTCGCCCAAGGGCCGGATCCACACCACCTTCAACCAGATGGTCGCCGCCACCGGCCGGCTCTCCTCGCAGGACCCGAACCTGCAGAACATCCCGGTCCGGACGGAAGAGGGGCGCGCCATCCGCCGCGCCTTCATCGTCGGCGAGGGCTACGAGTCGCTGCTCACCGCCGACTACTCGCAGATCGAACTGCGGATCATGGCCCACCTCTCCGAGGACGAGGCGCTGATCGAGGCCTTCGCCACCGGCGAGGACCTCCACACCACCGTCGCCTCCCAGGTCTTCGAGGTCCCCGGCGCAGCCGTCGACGCCGAGATGCGCCGCAAGATCAAGGCGATGTCCTACGGCCTCGCGTACGGGCTGTCCGCCTACGGGCTCTCCCAGCAGCTCGGCATCAAGCCGGCCGAGGCCCAGGGCCTGATGGACACCTACTTCGAGCGCTTCGGCGGCGTGCGCGACTACCTGCGCCGGGTCGTCGAGGAGGCCCGCGCCACCGGCTACACCGAGACCCTGCTCGGCCGCCGCCGCTACCTGCCGGACCTCAACAGCGACAACCGCCAGCGCCGCGAGATGGCCGAGCGGATGGCCCTCAACGCCCCGATCCAGGGCTCGGCCGCCGACATCGTCAAGATCGCCATGCTGCGAGTGGACGACGCCCTGCGCGCGGCCGGGCTCACCTCCCGGATGCTGCTCCAGGTGCACGACGAAATCGTGCTGGAGCTGGCCCCGGGCGAGCGCGAGCAGGTCGAGGCCATCGTCCGCGAGCAGATGGCCGGCGCCTACCCGCTGCGCGCCCCGCTCGACGTCTCCGTCGGCGTCGGCGCCGACTGGGAGGCCGCCGCGCACTGACGCTTCCGTTGACGGCGGGCCCGGGCACGGGGAGTGCCCGGGCCCGCCGGCTTCTCGGCTACGGCAGCTCCGGCTTCTCGCCTACGGCAGCTCCGAGGTCCGGGCGTGGCTACGGAAGTCCGGGTAGCCCAGGATGAGGACCTTCTCGGACGGGTCGAGGGCGTAGGGGACCACCTTGCCGGTGGGCTCGAAGCCGAGCCGCCGGTAGAACGCCAGTGCCCGCTCGTTGCCCTCGTGCACGCCCAGGGTCAACCACCGGACGTCGGTGTGGACTTGGGCGTAGCGGACGCCGGCCCTCATCAGGTCGGCGGCGGGGCCGGTGGGCCCGCGGTGCTCCGGGCGCACGTAGACCGAGTGGATGTGGACGTGGTCCGGGACGTCCGGGAGCGGCCCGACGCCGGCGATCCCGAGCCAGTTCCCGGCGTCGTCGGCGGCGATGAAGGTGGCGGAGTCCACGGCGGAGGCCTCGACGGCGGCCCGCTGCTGCCAGACGTCGTCGGGGAGGGCGGCGGTGTCGTCGTAGGAGGAACCGAAGGCCATGGGTGAATCGCGCAGCGCCTCCAGCCTGATCGCACGGAGTTCCCGGTGCTCGGTGCCGGTCACCCGGCGTATGAGGTAGTGCATGGGCTCAGACCTGCTCGAAGTGGAACGCCTTGATGAAGCAGTCGCGGGGCTGGGCGACCGCGAAGAGGACGCACTGCACGAGTGACTGCGCGGTGAGGGCGTCCTCGGCCCCGCGCGGTGTGGTCTCCCACTCCTTGGTGAGGGGGTCGGGGTTGTCGAAGTCGGGCGGGTAGAGGGAGATCACCCGAACTCCCCGGGGCCGCAGGCGCTTGGAGAGGATGTCGACGAACCCTGCCTGGGCGCTCTTGGCCGCGTAGAAGGCGTCGTGCGCGTCCGAGCGGTGGTGCCCTGCGGTTCCGCAGGCGGAGACCATGGTCACCACGTCGGGCTTGTCCGAGTTGAGCAGGAGGGGGAGGAAGTTCTTCACGGTCAGGACGGTGCCGGTGGCGCCGGAGGTGATCGTGTCGACGACGTCCTCATCGGAGGCGGAGAGCAGGTCCGGGCCTTCGAGGTAGCGGGAGCCGTTGTTGATCAGCACGTCGATGTGGCCGGTGTGCCGGCCGACCTCGGCGGCGAAGCCGCGGATCGAGGCGGGGTCCGTCAGGTCGCAGGCGAAGGCGTGGACGCGCTGGTGCCCTCGGCCGCGAATCTCGTCCCGGACCCGCTCCGCGGCGGCGAGGGTGCGCGCGGAGAGGAAGACCTCGGCGCCGAGGTCCGCGAGACGGATGGCCAGTGTGCGCCCGAAGTCGCGGCCGGCAGCGGTGATGACCACCCGGTGGTCGTCGAATCTCATGTCAGCACTCCTGGTCGGTGGATCGGGCGGCACACCGACGATGACATGTCACCCGAGGGGTTGGCTAAGTCTGTCCAGCAGCCCGCGTTCGAGAGCCACGACCACCGCGTGGGTGCGGTCGCTGACGTCGGGCTTGGCGAAGACCCGCAGCAGATGGGTCTTCACGTCGCAACCGATCTCTGGACTCCCTCGCTTCATGTCATGCGTGCCAGCGAGCCCTTGGCATCAATCATCAAGTGAGGCGACCGTCGCGGCTGCGGGCCCCGCCGAACGGGGGGAACCAAAGGCGGCCATCCGGGCATCCATTAACCTGTCACCCCAAAAGCGATCGAACGGACACGGGGGAGGGTTGATGGCGGACGGGTTCAAGGTCGACCTGGATTCGCTCGACAAGGCGGCCTCGGGCATCACCGACACCTTGGCAAAGCTTCAGTTCAAGAAGGTCAGCGACCTCGACCACAAGAAGGAGGACATCGGTCACGACCATCTGGCCGACGTCCTCGGGCACTTCCTGAAGCGCTGGGAGATCGGCGTGGAGAACCTTGGGAAGGACGCCGCCCAGGTCTCCCAGCGCCTCAACGCGAGCGTGAAGGCGTACGGACAGCTCGACGGGCAGATCGCCGGGCACCTGCACGGCACGCTCAGCCGTGACAGCGGTGAGGACCCGGGGGCGAAGTAGTGGCGAAGGAACTCGGAGAGACGTCCGACCCGAAGGAACTCGTACCCGGCGACCCGGAAGCGGTCGGGTCGACCGCCGCCTGGCTGAAGAGCTACGGCGACACCCTGCACTCAACCGGTGAGGGGCTCAAACGGATCGACACCACCGACGGGTGGTCGGGTAAGGCCGGTGACGCGTTCCGGGCCGCCTTCAAGGGCGAGCCCAAGAAGTGGCTGGAGGCGGGTGACTGCTTCCACGACGCCGCCACCGCGCTGACCACCTACAAGTCGACCCTGGAGTGGGCGCAGGGGCAGGCCAAGGACGCGATCCGGCAATGGGGCGAAGCCCAGGCTGCGACCGACAAGGCCAAGACCGAGCACGACGCGCAGGAGAAGAGCGAAGGCCACACGCTCCCGTTCACCGATCCCGGCGACGGCACCCGGACCACCGCCCAGCACACCCTGAGCAACGCGCGGAGCCAGCTCAAGACCGCGGGCGACACCGCAGCCGACGCGATAGCCAAGGGCCGCGACAAGGCCCCTGAGGAGCCCGGCTGGCTGGACAAGGTGGGCGACTTCTTCTCCGACGCCGGGGACTTCCTCGAGGACGTCGGCAAGACCGCCGTCGCGGACCTGGCCTCCGTCGGCAACGCGATGATCCACGACCCCGGCTCCGTCCTGGAGATCGCGGGCGGCCTCGGTCTCGCGACGCTCGGCGCCGGTGGCGAGATTCTGGGCGTCGGCCTGGACCTGACCGGTGTCGGTGCGGCCATCGGAGTGCCCGTCAACATCGCCTCGGCCGGCGTCATCGCCACCGGCCTCGGCATAGCCGGTCTCGGTGGGGCTCAGATCGCCCAGGACGCGGTGGGACCCGACCGGGTCCAGATGGAGGGCAACGGCGGAGGCGGTGGAAGCAGTTCGCCGGACATGCGGACTCAGCCCTCCAAGCCGGCGGACCCCAACGCCAGCCCCGAGGGGCGCGTCACCAACATCCCCAAGAACGCCGACCCGACGACCGTGCGCGCGTTCACCCGGGAGAACGAGTCGGCCGACATCCTCGCGAAGAACGGCTACAAGGTCGAGCAGAACCCCGACGTCCCCGGCACGACCAAGAATCCCGACTACCGTGTCGAGGGTGAAGTGATGGACTGCTACGCGCCCACCGCGAAGAACCCCCGCTCCATCGCCACCGGCATCCAGAAGAAGGTCGACGAAGGACAGGCGGACCGCATCGTGCTGAACCTGTCCGACAGCGACGTCGACGTGGGCGCCATGCGTAAGCAGCTGAACGACTGGCCGATCGACGGACTGAAGGAGGTCACCGTGATCGACAAGGCCGGCAACGTGATCTCCCTCTACCCGTAGCAGAACAGAAAGACGGACATGGCAATCTCCTACAGCCTCGAGCTGGTGACCCCGTGGTCCACGGCCCAGGTCGCCCAGACGTTCGCCGACGTCGCCCGGTCCCTGCGGCTCGTCGACGCCTCCGCGACCGTCGACGCGCTGCTCGGCGACGGCGTGCTCACGGTGTACGGCACCTGGCTCCGGGTGGCCACCCGCAAGCCCACCCCGTGGGGGGACCCGGAGATCGGCGGCCGCGTCTTCACCCCGACCGTCTCAATCGTGTTCCGGCTGGGCAAGGACGCCGACATCTCCGGCCAGCAGGACGACATGACCCGCCTCGCCGACGGCCTGCTGGCGCAGGTGCCCGGCGACGCGGTCCTGCACCTCGACCACGAGGACGTCTGGATGGTGCGCCAGGACGGCGAGTTGGCCCTGAGCGAGCGCTCCGACTTCTGGCCGCCGAACCGTCTTGCCGGCATCTCGGCGCCGTACCGCCGCCGGAACCACGAATTCGTCGACGAGGAGTGAGCAACACCCGGCCCGTCTCGGCCTCGGCCTCGGCCCGCTTCGTGCGGACCGGCTTGCCGCGGGCCGCACGGCGGGCCAGCACTGCCACAGGGGCGAACCAGGCGGGGGCCTCATCGTCGGGCTGTACCACAACGAAGACGTTGCCGGAATCGTCCAGGCCGTTGATCAGATCGAGAACGCTGCTGGGCATGGCGGCGGGTGTGCTGTGCGTAGGAAGTCGGTGGGGTCTTCTGCTGCTACTTTCTCGCGTTGGTGCGGCGGGTGGGCTCTGCTGTGGTCGGGTCTTCGGGCCAGGGGTGGCGGGGGTAGCGGCCCCTCAGCTCGGCGCGGACGGCGTGGTAGCCGTTCTGCCAGAAGCTCTCCAGATCTCCGGTGACGGCGGCGGGGCGGCCTGCCGGGGAGAGCAGGTGGATGGTCAGCGGGACGCGGCCTCCGGCCAGGGCGGGAGTTTTGGTCCAGCCGAAGAGTTCTTGCAACTTGACTGCAAGCACTGGTCGTTCGGTGGTGTAGTCGACTCGTATCTTCGAGCCCGAAGGCACGGTGATGCGCTCGGGGGCGAGTTCGTCGAGGCGGACTGCTTCGCCGGTGGCCCAAGGGAGTAGGCGCTGCAACGCGGCTGTCGTATCGATTCGCGCGAGGTCGGCGCGGCGGCGGGCGCGGGAGAGTTCGGATTCCAGCCACTCCTCCGCGCGGTCGAGGAGTGCCTCGTCGGAGACGTCCGGCCAGGGGGCGCCGATGGCGGTGTGGAGGAAGGCGAGGCGTTCGCGTAGACCAGAGGGGAAGGTCAGGAGCGTGCTGATGCCTTCGCGGGTGAGGCCTTCGAGGATCGCGGCCCGGACGAGCGCCGGGTCGGGGCGGTTGAGGGGTTTCCCGGAAAGCTCGATCGCGCCGAGGGCTTCGAGCCGGCGGGAGACGACTTCGTCCCGGCGGGTGTCCCAGTGGACTTCCTCGCGCGAAGCGAGCAGGGCCGCGCCGGCTTGGAGGGCGGTGTCCTCGTCCAGTGCGGCGGCGTGCAGGATGCGGGCGGAGTGGGAGCCGGCCGGGCGGTCGGCGACAGCGACGGCGAGCCAGGGGAGGGCGCCGAGCCGGGTGTCGGGGGCGAGTTCAGCAGCCGTACCGGAGGCCATCAGGTACGGGCTGCGCTCGCCGGGGGCGGGCCGCTCCACCCGGGCGCGGGCGATGCGTTCGGGGAAGGCGAGGGCGACGACGAGTCCTGCAGCGGTGGTGTCGGGCAGGGCGGTGGCGGGTTCGTCGGAGGTGGCGCGCAGGAGGCGGCGGACTTCGTCGCGCCAGCGGCCGGCGTAGGGGTCGCTGGAGGAGCGAACCAGCCGCCAGACCGCACCGAGGTCGTCGCCGAGGGCGCGCGGTGGTTCCTCGGAGAGCAGCGCGACGACTTCGGCCGCCCGGCGGGCGCCGACCGCCGCCGCGCCGTCGACCAGGGCGCGGGCCAGTCGGGGGTGCAGCCCCGTGCGGGCGAGGCGCACACCGCGCGGCGTCGCCCGGCCGTCGGGGTCGACGGCGCCGAGGGCCTGGAGCGTCTGCCGGGCGGCGGCCATCGCCCCGGCGGGCGGGGCGTCGGGCAGGGCGAGGCCGGTGGCATCCGGGTCGCCCCAGCAGGCGGCCTGGAGAGCGAACGAGGTCAGGTCGGCGAGGGCGATCTCGGGGGTGGGGTAGCGGGCGGCGCGCGCGTCCTCGGCCTCGTGCCAGCAGCGGTAGACGGTGCCCGGGGCCTCGCGCCCCGCACGGCCCGCGCGCTGGCGGGCGGCGGCGAGCGACGCCCGTACGGTGACGAGTCCGGCGAGGCCACGGGCGTGGTCGGTGCGCGGTTCGCGGGCGAGTCCGGCGTCGACGACGACCCGCACGCCGGGGACGGTGAGCGAGGATTCGGCGACGGAGGTGGCGAGGACGACACGGCGTCCCGCCCCAGCGGAGAGCGCGGCGTCCTGGACGGGCTGCGGGGCGCGGCCGTGGAGTTGGAGCACCTCGGCGGCCACACCGCCGAGCAGGCCGGCGACCCGCGAGATCTCGCCGACGCCGGGCAGGAAGCAGAGCACGTCCCCGTCGCGCTCACCCAACGCCCGCCGCACAACAGCCGCGACGTGGTCGAGCAGCGCCGGGTCGACCCGGGTCCCGTGCGCGGGCCGGACGGCGCGCGGCGGCGGCGCCCAGACCACGTCCACCGGGTGGGACACCCCGTGCGCCTCCACCACCGGTGCGCCGCCGAGCAGTTCGGCCCAGGCGGCCGTATCCGAGGTGGCGGAGGCGCAGACCAGTCGCAGTTCGGGCCGCAGGGCGGCGCGGACGTCCAGCAGGAAGGCGAGCGCGGTGTCGGCGTCCAGGTGCCGTTCGTGACACTCGTCCAGGACGACGACGTCCACCCCGGGCAACTCCTGATCGCGCTGCAGCCGCTGCAGCAGCACGCCGGTGGTGACCACCTCGACGACCGTCTCCGACCCGACCCGGCGCTCCCCGCGCACGGTGTAGCCGACCCGGCCGCCCACGGACTCGCCGAGCAGCCAGGCCATCCGCCGGGCGGCGGCCCGTACGGCGAGCCGGCGCGGCTCGGCGACCAGCACGCGCCGGACAGCACCCGAGTCCAGCAGCCCGGCCAGGGCGAGCGGCACCAGCGTCGTCTTGCCGGTGCCGGGCGGTGCGGCGAGGACGGCGGTCCCGTCCTGCTCCAGCGCCTCGTGCAGAGCGGGCAGGGCGGTGCGAACAGGTAGCTCTCGCCACGCGGGGTTCAAAGGGCTCAGCCCCGCTCGGTGACGAAGATCGCCGTGCCGGGGATCAGCCGCCCGCGCAGCGGGGACCAGCCGCCCCACTCCTGTTCCAGTCCGGCCGGCCACTCGGGCTCGACCAGGTCGATCAACCGGAAGTCGGCGGCGACGAGTTCGCGGACCCGGTCGCCGAGGGTGCGGTGGTGTTCGACGTAGGTGGCGCGGCCCTGCTCGTCCTCCTCGACGTACGGGGTGCGGTCGAAGTAGGAGGACATCGCGGTGAGCCCCTCGACGCCGGGCTCGTCGGGGAAGGCCCAGCGGATCGGGTGGGTGACCGAGAACACCCAGCGCCCGCCGGGCCGCAGCACCCGGTGCACCTCGCGCATCAGGCGTTCGGTGTCGGCGCTGAACGGGACGGCGCCGTAGGCGGAGCAGGCGAGGTCGAAGGAGGCGTCGGCGAAGGGCAGGACGGCGGCATCGGCCTGGACGACGGGGACGGGCGTGGTGCCGCGGCCGAGGTCGATCCGGCGGGAGTGCTGGAGCTGGCGGTAGGAGATGTCCAGGGCGACGGGGCGGGCGCCGCGGGCGGCGAGCCAGCGGGAGCACTGGGCGGCGCCGGCGCCGATCTCCAGCACCTCCTTGCCGCTGACGTCGCCGAGCAGGCGGGCGTCGGCCTCGTCGAGGCCTTCGGGGCACCAGGTGAAGCGGTCGTCGCCGAGGAACTCGCCGTGCTCGTCCTGGTACTCGTCGGCGTTGCGGTCCCACCAGTGCCGGCTGGCCCGGCTGCTCTCCCCGACGCCGGCCGAGCGCCGCACCGCGTCGTCGCCCTCCTCCTCGACCTCCGAGGGGGAGGTGTCAAGATCGTGAAGGGAGGAGTGGGGGGTGGTGGCCACGGTGACAATGCCCATCGCGTAGGGTATGGAACTGCGGAAGCGCCGCTGCCGCGAACCGGCCCGTCAAGGGCCGGGTCCTGGCGGTGGCATCCGGGGAAGGGCCCCTTCGAGCGCCACCGCGAGGTGCGCAATCGGAGGATATGGCCTGATCCGTACCGGGCTCCACCGTCTTGCCTCTCTTGGCGTTGACCGTGCCTGGCCGTCCCCGTATGCTACAAGTTGCGCTGCGGGCCTGCGCGCCTCGGACGGAGCAGGTCGCGCTCGCATCTGTCGAAGACCCCACGGTCGCAAGACGGACGCCGGTTCTCGTTGTCACGGGATCGCCGGTGCGCCGTGTTCTTGGCTGTCCGGCTTTCGGTGGGAGCGATACGGGCCCTCCGCGTGGCATTACCTACGACTTTCATGTCCGTACCGGAGCCCTTTTCCTAATGACGAGCCCCACCGACTCCTCCCTCAGCACCACCCCGCAGGTCGCGGTCAACGACATCGGCGACGCGGACGCGTTCCTCGCCGCGATCGACGAGACCATCAAGTACTTCAACGATGGCGACATCGTCGAGGGCGTCATCGTGAAGGTCGACCGTGACGAGGTTCTCCTCGACATCGGTTACAAGACCGAGGGCGTCATCCCGTCCCGCGAGCTCTCGATCAAGCACGACGTTGACCCGCACGAGGTCGTCGCCGTCGGTGACAACATCGAGGCCCTGGTTCTCCAGAAGGAGGACAAGGAGGGTCGTCTCATCCTGTCCAAGAAGCGCGCTCAGTACGAGCGTGCCTGGGGCACGATCGAGAAGATCAAGGAAGAGGACGGCATCGTCACCGGTACCGTCATCGAGGTCGTCAAGGGTGGTCTCATCCTCGACATCGGCCTCCGCGGCTTCCTCCCGGCCTCGCTCGTCGAGATGCGTCGCGTCCGCGACCTCCAGCCCTACGTGGGCAAGGAGCTCGAGGCCAAGATCATCGAGCTGGACAAGAACCGCAACAACGTGGTCCTGTCCCGCCGTGCCTGGCTGGAGCAGACCCAGAGCGAGGTCCGCCAGACCTTCCTCACCACCCTGCAGAAGGGCCAGGTGCGCTCCGGCGTCGTCTCCTCGATCGTCAACTTCGGTGCCTTCGTGGACCTGGGTGGCGTCGACGGCCTGGTGCACGTCTCCGAGCTGTCCTGGAAGCACATCGACCACCCGTCCGAGGTTGTCGAGGTCGGCCAGGAGGTCACCGTCGAGGTTCTCGACGTTGACATGGACCGCGAGCGCGTCTCCCTGTCGCTGAAGGCGACCCAGGAGGACCCGTGGCAGCAGTTCGCCCGTACCCACCAGATCGGCCAGGTCGTTCCGGGTAAGGTCACCAAGCTGGTTCCGTTCGGTGCGTTCGTCCGCGTGGACGAGGGCATCGAGGGTCTGGTCCACATCTCCGAGCTGGCCGAGCGCCACGTCGAGATCCCGGAGCAGGTCGTCCAGGTCGGCGACGAGATCTTCGTCAAGGTCATCGACATCGACCTCGAGCGTCGTCGCATCAGCCTGTCGCTGAAGCAGGCCAACGAGGCCCTGGGTGCCAACCCGGCCGAGGTCGAGTTCGACCCGACCCTGTACGGCATGGCCGCCTCGTACGACGACCAGGGCAACTACATCTACCCGGAGGGCTTCGACCCCGAGGCGAACGACTGGCTGCCCGGCTTCGAGAAGCAGCGTGAGGAGTGGGAGCGCCAGTACGCCGAGGCGCAGTCCCGCTTCGAGCAGCACCAGGCCCAGGTCATCAAGAGCCGCGAGGCCGACGCCGAGGCCGCTGCCGAGGGTGGCGACGCCGTCGCCGCTGCCGCCGGTGGCTCCTACTCGTCCAGCAGCGACGAGGGCTCGGGCGCCCTGGCCTCCGACGAGGCCCTGGCCGCCCTGCGCGAGAAGCTGGCCGGCGGCCAGAGCTGAGGCTCTCGCCCCCCGCTAGCTGACAGCTAGGGAACGGGCCCCATCCGGATTCGTCCGGGTGGGGCCCGTTTCGTGTTTCCCGGCTCCGAGCCGGTGTTTCCCGGCTCCGAGCCGGTGTTGTCCGGCTCCGCGCCGGTGCTTTCCGGCTCCGGGCCGGATCCATTGAGCGCCTTCGTTTTCCGGTTTGACTTATGTGTGGTTTATGTGTAGGGAAATGTGAGATGAGGCTCATTGCCCTGCTATAGGTCGGAGTTCGGCTTGCACCTACATTGAGTGGAGCTGCCCGAAAGGCTCCTTCATGCGCAAACCCTCCTCCGCCGCCCCCACCGCTGTGGTCGGCGGCCGGCTCGCCGCGATCGGCCGGTTCTGCTTCCGCCACCGCCGCTGGGTGCTCGGCTTCTGGGCCGTCGTCCTGGTCGTCGGGGTGCTGATCGGGGGGCGGGTCTTCGAGGGTTCGGTGGCCGGGGCCTCCTCCGCCACCGCCGAGGCCGACCGGGGCAGCGCGGTGGTCGCCGCGGCCGATCCGGTCAAGGGCACGGTGACCGCGGTGGTGGACGGCAAGCCGGTGGACGACCCGGCCGTGCGCGCCGCCGTCCAGAAGGCCACCGCCGGCATCACCGCCCTGCCCGGGGTTTCCGGCGTCCAGGACGCGTACGGCCCGGGCCCCGGCCCGGCCGCGCTGCGGGCCCCCGACGGGACGGCGAGCCTGGTCACCGTACGGATGGCCGGCACCGCGACCTCCGCCCAGACCGACGCGGTCACCCACCGGCTCGCCGCGCTGGACGGCGCGGGCGGGGCGCACGTGACCGTCGGCGGGGACCTGGTGCTCCAGCAGGAGGTCAAGAAGCAGACCGAGCAGGACACCCGCTTCGGCGAGATGGTGACCCTGCCGCTCACCCTGGTCGTGATGGTGCTGGTCTTCGGCGGCCTGGCCGCCGCCTCCCTGCCGGTGATCGGCGCCGTCGCCTCGGTGGGCGGGGCGCTGCTGGCCATGTTCGGGTTCAGCCGGATCATGGCCATCGACACCAGCGTGCTGCCGATCGCCACCGTGCTGGGGCTCGGGCTGTCGATCGACTACGCGCTGCTGATGGTGAACCGTTTCCGCGAGGAACGCGGCCACGGCGCGGGCATCGCCGCCGCCGTCGAGCGCACCGCCGCGACCGCCGGACGCACCGTCGCCTTCTCCGGACTGACCGTGGCCGTCGCCCTGTCCGGCCTGTTCGTCTTCACCAGCCCGGTGCTGGGCGCCGTCGCCGCGGCCGGGGTGAGCGTGGTGGTGATCGCGGTCGCCGCGGCGCTGACCCTGATCCCCGCGCTGCTCGGCTTCGCGGGCTCGCGGATCAAGACGCCGACCTCGCCCGTCCCGGACGAGGGCTTCTTCAGTCGGACCGTCCGCCGGGTCCGCAAGCGCGCGGTGCTGGTCACGCTCGCCTGTGTGGGGCTGCTGATGGCGGCCGGGGCGCCCTTCTTCCACGCCGAGATGCGCAGCTCCGGCGCCGCCGTGCTGCCCGCCTCCTCGGCCGGTCGGCAGGTCGCCGAGACCGTCGACCACCGCTTCCCGCAGGTCGCGGCCGCGCCGATCACCGTGGTGGTCGAGGGCGGGGCGCCGGTGGCGCAGGCGTACGCGGACGAGGTGGTCGCCAAGCTGCCCGGGGTGAGCGGGGTGCGGGCGGTGACGCCGGTCAGCGACAAGGTGTCGACGGTGGACGTGCTGGTGCACGGGGACCCGCAGGGCGACACGGCCAAGCAGGTGGTGGACGAGCTGCGGGCGGACCGGGGCGGGCTGCGGACGTACGTCACCGGTGGCGCGGCCTCGGTGGTGGACTTCAAGGACGAGCTGCTGTCGCGCGGGCCGTGGGCGCTAGGCCTGGTCGCGGCCGGGACGCTGGTGCTGCTGTTCCTGATGACCGGCTCGGTGGTGATGCCGGTCAAGGCACTGCTGATGAACCTGCTGTCGCTGGGCGCCTCGCTCGGCGCGCTGACCCTGGTGTTCCAGGACGGGTGGTTCAGCGGGCTGCTCGGCTTCAGTCCGACCGGCGGGCTGGAGACCTTCATCCCGGTGCTGGTCTTCGCCTTCGCCTTCGGGCTGTCGATGGACTACGAGGTGTTCCTGCTCTCCCGGATCAAGGAGCTGACCCAGCGCGGGCACGGCTGTGTCCGGGCGGTGGAGCTGGGCGTCCAGCGCAGCGGTCGGATCATCACCTCGGCGGCGCTGCTGATGGTGATCGTCTTCGCGGGCTTCGCGCTCGGGGACATGCTCATGGTCAAGCAGATGGGCATCGCGCTGGCCGTGGCCGTCGCGGTGGACGCCACCCTGGTGCGCTGCCTGCTGGTGCCCGCCGCGATGAGCCTGTTCGGCGAGTTCAACTGGTGGGCGCCCGCTCCGCTGCGGCGGCTGCACCGGCGGTTCGGGCTGAGCGAGCACGTCGACCTGCCGGAGATCGAGCAGCCGGCGATCCCGGTTCAGGCGCAGCGGCCGGAGCTGGTGGGGTCGGCTCAGACGCCGTAGCGGCCGCGGCGGTGGTGGGGTCGGCGCAGACGCCGTAGCGGCCCCGGTGGGGTCAGCTAAGGCGCTGGAGCAGCTCGACGCTCGCGCGCAGCTGGGCCCGTTCCTCGGAGCTGAGCCGGGTCTCGATGGCCGTGGCGATGTGGTGCTCGCGGCGGGCGCGCTGGTCGAGCAGGGCGGTGCGGCCGGCCTCGGTAGGGGCGATCAGCTGCTTGCGGCCGTCGGTGGGGTGGGGCTGCTGGGCGACCAGGCCGGCTTCGGTCATCAGCGCGACGGTGCGGGCCATCGACTGGTGGCGCACGCGTCGGCGGTCGGCGAGTTCGGCGACGGTGTAGGAGCGTTCGTCGCGGACCAGCAGGCCGAGCACGGCGGCCTGGTTCGGCGGCAGGTCGTCGTTGTCGCGCAGGGTGCGGACCAGGCTGCCGAGGGCGGTGCGCAGGTCGGCGGCGAGGTCCAGGGTGTCCGGGTGCGGGGCGTCGCTGGTCATGGGAGAAGTGTATCCGGAAGATATGCAGCAAGACTGTACAGCGATGCTGTATTGTTTCGGGTATGCGAATCACGAAGTTCGGACACGCCTGCGTACGCGTCCAGCACGACGACACCACCCTGATCGTCGACCCCGGGGCGTTCACCGACCCCGCCGCACTGGCCGGGGCGGACGCCGTCCTGATCACCCACGAGCACATGGACCACTTCGAGGAGTCCCGGCTGCGCGCCGCGCTGGAAGCCGACCCGGCCCTGCGGGTGTGGACCAACAGCGCCGTCGCCGCCCAGCTGGAGGGCCTCGGGCAGCGGGTCACCGCGGTCGGCGAGGGCGACGCCTTCGAGATCGGCGAGGTCGGCGTCTCGGTGCACGGCGAGTGGCACGCGGTGATCCACCCGGACGTCCCGCGGGTGAAGAACATCGGCTTCCTCTTCGACGGCCGGCTGTTCCACCCCGGCGACGCCTTCACCGTGCCGCCGCACGCCGTGGACACCCTGCTGCTGCCGCTCGCGGCGCCGTGGAGCAAGGCCTCCGAGGTGGTCGACTACGTCCGGGAGTCGGGCCCGCGCCGGGCCGTCCCGGTGCACGAGGCGACGCTCAGCCCGATCGGGCACATGGTGGCCACCCGGCTGCTCGGGCCGGACGGGCCGGGCACCGGCGGCGCGGATCTGGTGGTGCTCGGCGAGAGCGAGAGCCTGGAGCTGGGCTGACGGTTCAGGTGTTGCGCCGGTAGCCTGACGCCATGCTGAAGATCGGACTGACGGGTGGCATCGGCGCGGGCAAGAGCGAGGTGTCCCGGCTGTTCGCCGCGCACGGCGCGGTGATCGTGGACTCCGACCTGATCGCCCGCGAGGTGGTCGCCCCCGGGACGGACGGCCTGGCGGCCGTGGTCGCCGAGTTCGGCCCGCAGGTGCTGCGGGAGGACGGCACGCTGGACCGCCCGGCCCTCGGGGCGATCGTGTTCGCCGACCCGGAGAAGCTCCGGGCGCTGAACGCGATCGTCCACCCGCTGGTGCGGGCCCGCTCCGCCGAACTGGAGGCGGCGGCCGCACCGGACGCGGTCGTCGTGCACGACGTGCCGCTGCTCACGGAGAACGGGCTGGCCCCGCTGTTCGACCTGGTCGTGGTGGTCGACGCCGACGACGAGGTGCGGGTGGAGCGGCTGGTGCGGCTGCGCGGGATGGCCGTGGAGGAGGCCCGGGCCCGGATGGCCGCGCAGGCCTCGCGGGCGGACCGGCTGGCGATCGCCGACCTGGTGATCGACAACGGCGGGCCGCTGGAGGCACTGGCGGCGCGGGTCGACGAGGTCTGGGCGGAGTTGGTGAAGCGGGCCGCCGCCGCGTAGTTCGGGCCGGGTTCAGGCCACCGTCAGCGGCAGCCGGGCCCGGACGGCGAAGCCGCCCTCGGGGGTCGGGCCGGCGTGCAGGGTGCCGCCGAGGTCGTCGGCGCGGGTGCGCATGCCGTCCAGGCCGTGCCCGCCCGAGGGCAGGCCCGGCCCCGCGTCGTCCGGATCGGCGGGCTCGGCGGGAGAGTTGACCACCGCCAGGCGCAGCCCGTCCGGTTCGACCGCGACCGTGACGGCCACCTCGGCGGCCGGGGCGTGCTTGTGGGCGTTGGTCAGCGCCTCCTGGACGATCCGGTAGGCCGCGTACTGCACCTTCGGGCCGGGCGCGGGCAGCCCGTCGTCCGGGCCGGTGACGGTCAGGCCCACCGCGAGTCCGGCCTGCCGGGACTCCTCGACCAGGGTGGGCAGGCCGCGCAGCGAGGGCGCCTGGTCGGAGGCCGGGGTCAGCACCCCGAGCAGGCCGCGCAGTTCGGTGAGCGCCTGCAGCCCCAGGGCGCGGATCAGGCCGAGGGTCTCCCGGACGGCGGCCGGGTCGTCGGCCTGGGCGACCTGCCCGGCGCCCGCGTGCAGGGTGATCAGCGAGACCCGGTTGGACACCACGTCGTGCATCTCCCGGGCGAGCCGGGCGCGTTCGGCGGCCACGGCTCGTTCCTCGGCGTGCCGGCGGGCCTCCACCAGCAGCCGGTTGCGCTCGGCGAGCACGCTGACGGTGCGGGCGCGCTGGTGGGCGGTCAGGCCCAGGGCGAGCGGGACGGCGCCGAAGACCAGTGGGTCCTCGATCAGGTTGGCCAGCGCGGTGGGGGTGCTGACGTCCCCGAGGTCGAAGGGGACGAACAGCCGCACCTCCGACAGCACCGCCAGGACGTACAGCAGCAGGGTGGCGCCGCGTCGCGCGGTCAGCCCGTAGAGTGCGACGGCGAGCGGGAGTTGGCCGCTCAGCAGGGTGGCGGCGGCGGTCGCCGCCGGGAAGCGGCGGCGGAAGGCGAGGGCGAGGGCGCCGAAGGCCATCAGGGCCGCGTTGGTCGGCGGCGAGCCCGTCGGCCCGAAGTCCGGATCGTGCGCGGCGAGCGGGACCAGCACCAGCAGCACCACGGCGGTCGGCCCGAGGGTCCGGACCGGGCGGGGCAGGCGCAGCAGGGGGCCGGGCAGCGGTGCCGCGAGGAGGTCGTCGGCCGGCTGGTCGGTGGGCTGGCGCATGAGGGGCATGCTTCCACACCGGGGGTGTCCCGGGATGATCTTCCGACCGGGATGGCCGGTATAGGTGGCCGGTATCAGGTGGCCGGGACGGGACTTGGACGGCGCTCCGCTGGGAAGGGAGCATCAAGTGATGAATGATCGTTTTTCTGCTGAACCGCTGGCCGTCGAGCGGCTGGAGGAGTACTCCCGCGCCGACCAGGACGTGATCCTCGGCCCGGGCGAGGACCCGTACGGCGTCGCCTACACCGGGTTGACCTTCCTGCCCAAGGAGATCCACTTCGGCATCCGGGCCGCCGGCGGCCGGTTGATCGCCCACACCGGGCTGCTCCCCGTCCCGCTCACCGTCGGCGGCACCGACCTGGAGGCGATCGGCGTCGGCGGGGTGTGCGTCGCGGCCGAGCGGCGGGGCGAGGGCCTGGCGCACGCCGTGGTCGGGACCGCCCTGGACCACGGGCGCGCGCTCGGCTTCCGGTACGCGCTGCTGTTCTGCCGCCCGCCGCTGGCGGTGTTCTACCGGGGGCTGGGCTTCCGCGAGGTGGCCGAGGAGGTGACGGTCGAACAGCCGCAGCGGCGGCTCGCGGTGATGCCGCTGTGCACCATGTGGCGGCCGCTGACGGCGGACGCCGGGTGGCCGGAGGGGCCGGTGCGGCTGCGCTCACTGCCGATGTGACGGGCTGCCCGTTCGATCAGGCGGGCGTCGCCTCGCCGAGCGCCGCGTGGGCGACGGCGGCCGCGGCCAGGGCGCGGATCATCGGATGGGCCCGGGTGCCGTCGCCGGACAGCTCGGGCTGGAACAGCGAGGCGAGGAAGAACGGGTGCCCGGGCAGTTCCAGGACCCGGACCTGCCCGGACTCGTCCGCCCCGCTGAAGCGCAGCCCGTGGGCGCGCAGCCGGTCCAGGTAGTCGGCGTTGAGGCCGTAGGAGCAGTGGTAGCGCTCCAGGGTGTCGGTGGCGCCGAGGGCGCGCTCGGCCAGGGTGCCGGGGGTGATCACGACGGTGCCCTCGTGGCCGACCAGGGAGCAGGCGAGCGGCACGATCACCTGCTGCTCGCGGTCGGGTTCCTCCTCGCCGTGGACGGCGTCGGTGAGGCCGCAGACGTTGCGGGCGTACTCCAGCACCGCGTGCTGGAACCCGGCGCAGGTGCCGAGGAAGGGGATGCCGCCCTCGCGGGCGGTCCGGATCGCGGCCAGGGCGCCCGCCTCGCTGCGGTACGGGCTGCCGGGCAGCAGCCAGACCGCGTCGAAGCCGTCGAGGGCGCCGGGCGCCCCGGCGTCCTCGGTGGGGATCCAGTAGGCGTCCAGGACGAGTTGGTCGCGGTCGGCGAGGGCGTCGAGCAGGCCGGGGATGCGGGCGTGCGAGCGGACGGCGGGGGAGCGGTCGCCGACCAGGGCGATCCGCGGGGTCAGGTAGGTCATGGGGCTATCCTGACCCCGCACCCGAGATCAGCGCCAACGATGATTTCTTACCTATCGATCAGATCGGTTGATGGCCACCGTGGATCCGCAGCAGCTGCGCACCTTCGCCACCGTCGCCCGGCTCGCCTCCTTCTCCGAGGCGGCCCGGGAGCTCGGCTACACCCAGTCCGCGGTGTCCCAGCAGATCGCCGCGCTGGAGGCGGACCTCGGCACCGCCCTGCTGGTGCGCCGCCCGGTCGGCCCGACCGTGGCCGGGCGGCGGCTGCTGGAGCACGCCGTGCCGCTGCTGGTCCGGCTGGAGGCGGCGCGCGCCGACGTCGCACGCCTGGCCGGTGCCCCGAGTGCCCGACTGGTGCTCGGCGCCACCCCGCTGGCGGTCGGGGCGGCGCTGGGGCGCGCGCTCGGCGAGGTGCGCCGGGCGTACCCGCAGGTGGAACCGGTGGTCCGGGTGCTCGCCCAGGACGTGCTGGCGGCCCGGGTCGCCACCGGTGAGGTCGACCTCGCGCTGATCGACGGCCTGGCCGCGCCCAGCGATCCGCTGCCGCTGCCCGAGGTCGGCCCGCTGACCACCGTCGCGGTGGACGAGCAGCCCGTCGCCGTCGCCCTGCCGGCCGGGCACCCGCTGGCCGGCCGCACCGGCCTCGCCCTCGCCGACCTGTCGGCCGCACGCTGGCTGGACGCCCCCGACCTCGCCCCGACCGCCGCCCGGCTGCGCGCTGCCACCGGCACCGACGGCTTCCGGCCCGCCACCCGCTACCGGGGCACCGACCTGCACGGGCTGCTCGCCCTGGTCGCCACCGGACACGGGCTCACCCTGCTGCCGGAGCCGGTGGTGGCCCGGGCGCCCGGCGTCGACCACGCGCCGATCGCCGCGCCCCGGCTGGTGCACCGCACCGAACTCGTCCACGGCAGCCTGCCGGAGGGGCCGGCGGCGCTGCTGGCACGGCTGTTGGTCGACTGACGCGCGTGCGGATGTGGAGGGGTGGTCACCACTCGTTCACATCCCGGGGCTGACGGTGGTCGCGCGGACGGTGCTGTCATGGGCACAGTCGCCCGGCGATCGGCCGGGCCGGTCCAGGAGAGCGCCCTCATGATGCTCCGTCAGCGTCTCACCGTCGTCGCCACGGTGGCCGTCCTCGCCGCCGCCGGGCTCGCCACCGGCACCGCGCAGGCCGCCGCGCAGGCCGCCGCCCCGGCCGCCGCCCAGGCCAAGCACAAGCCGGTCAAGTCCGGTACGCTCACGGCGAGTTGCTCGCAGGCCCACCTGCCGCTGCCCGACCCGTCCTGCACCCCCGGCGCGTACAACCCGGCGGTCACCCAGGCCACCATCGGCCGGACCATCTGCGTCTCCGGCTGGACGGCCACCGTGCGCCCGCCGGTCAGCTACACCAACGCGCTGAAGATCCAGCAGATCGCCCAGTACGGCTACTCGGACACCAACCCGGCCGACTACGAGGAGGACCACTTCGTGCCGCTGGAGCTCGGCGGCGCGCCGCGTGACCCGCGCAACCTGTGGCCCGAGCCGCGCTACGGCAACGAGCCCGCGCAGAGCAAGGACTCGGTCGAGACCAGACTGAAGAACGCGGTGTGCGGCCACAAGGTGACCCTGGATGCCGCCCGGAGCGCGATCGCCAGCGACTGGACCACGGCGCTCAGTCGCCTGGGCCTGTGAGCACCTGAAAAGGTGCCGCCCGGTCCGTCCGGTCCCCTGTGCCGGACGGACCGGGCGGCCGTCTGTGTGGGTGGTGCGGGGCTGCTCGGATCAGCAGCCCGGATCTAGTCGCAGCCCGGAAGGACCTCGCAGAGCGCGGCCGTCATACCGGTGAAGACGTACTTGTCCTCGGGTGCCTTCCAGGCGTCCTTGGGCTGGGCGCCGCCCTTGGTGGTGGCCCAGACGGACAGTTCGCTGACCGTCCCGCCCGCGTTGATCACGTACTCGTGCAGGGTGACGGTGGAGCCGTCCGCCTGCGGGACCGTCAGGGTGGCGGCGAAGTCCGGCGCGTCGGCCGCGGTGGACATCTTCACGGTGGCGCCCGGCGCGGTCTTGCCGCAGTCCTTGACGTACTGGGTGAGGCGGTCCTTGATGAAGCCGACGCTCTGGCCGGTGCCACTGCTGTGGGTCGGGTCGCCGAAGAAGAAGAGGGTCTGCTGCGCCGTCCAGCGGTCGCCGCCGAAGCCGACCGAGGCCATGGCCTTGGCGGTGCCGCCGGTGAAGAGGTCCTCGTCATCCTTGGAGAGCGAGGAGTGGCACACCTGCATGCCCTTGAAATCGGACGATCCGGTGACCGACTTGGCGTTGGCGGCCAGCGGGGCGTAGTGGTAGGTCTCGTCCATCGGGATGCTCTTGGTGTCCATCCAGGCCTTGGCCGGAATGCCCTTGCCGTCGGCGGGCTTGGACGCTCCGCCGGTGGGCTTGGCGGTGCTGCCCCCGGTGGCGGGCGCTCCGGTGGGCGCGGCGCCGGTCGGTGCGGCGCCGGTCGGTGCAGGGGCGGCGGTCTTGCCGCCGTCCTGGCCGCCGTTGTCCGGGCCGCAGGCGCTCAGGGCGCCCACGCAGAGCAGGGCGGCGGCGGTGGCGGTGACCAGTCGGGTGCTGCTGCGCAACTGACGA
The DNA here is from genome assembly GCF_044546945.1 of Kitasatospora sp. NPDC053057. Classification (NCBI taxonomy): domain Bacteria; kingdom Bacillati; phylum Actinomycetota; class Actinomycetes; order Kitasatosporales; family Streptomycetaceae; genus Kitasatospora; species Kitasatospora sp. NPDC053057. Next base: position 30,636 of record NZ_JBITZP010000004.1, read on the forward strand.
TTCCTCGCGTGTCCGGTGTCGTGGTTCGGGGCCGGGGTCACTGGTGGCCGTCGCAGCCCGGGAAGGCCTCGCACAGCGGGGCGCTCATGCCGGTGGCGACGTACTTGTCCTCCGGGCCCTTCCAGGCGTCCTTCGGCTGGGCACCGCCCTTGGTGACGGCCCAGACGGACAGCTCGCTGACCCACCCGCCGTCGGTGGTGACGTACTCGTGCAGGGTGGTGGTGGAGCCGTCCTGCTGCGGGACGGTGAGTACGGCGGCGAAGTAGGGCGCGCCGTCCGCGCTGTTGACCTTCACCGTGGCGCCGGGTGCGGTCTTGGCGCAGGCCTTGAGCGCGTCCGTCAGGTTGCCCTCCGCCAGGTTCGTCAGCTGCTTGGTGCCGCTGCTGTGGGTCGGGTCGCCGTGGACGAGCAGGGTTTGCTGGGCGGTCCAGCGGTCGCCGCCGAAGCCGACCGAGGCCTTGGCGGCGGTGCCGGTGAACTGCCCCTCCTGGTCCTTGGTGGGCGCGGCGTGGCACAGCTCCATGCCCTTGAACGTGACCGCTCCGGTGACCGGCTTGGCGTTGGCGGCCAGCGGGGCGTAGTGGTAGGTCTCGTCCATCGGGATGCTCTTGTTGTCCATCCAGGCCTTGGCCGGGAGGGTCTTGCCGTCGGCGTCCGGCTTCGACGTGCTGCCCCCGGTGGCGGGCGCTCCGGTCGGTGCGGCGCCGGTCGGTGCGGCGCTGGTCGGTGCGGGGGCGGCGGTCTTGCCGCCGTCCTGGCCGCTGTTGTCCGGGCCGCAGGCGCTCAGGGCGCCCACGCAGAGCAGGGCGGCGGTGGTGGCGGTGACCAGTCGGGTGCTGCTGCGCAACTGACGATTCCTCGCGTGTCCGGTGTCGTGGTTCGGGGCGGAGGCCGGGACCGGTGACGCTTCGGCCGCCCGTCCTCGCCGCCCGGTCGACCCGTGGCTGCGGGCACTCGACATGGCTGTTCCTCCCCCGTTTCGTGCTGCCGTCAGGCCCCCTGGCTCCGCAGCTCACCGCAGGTCTGATGGTTGGTCAGAGCGGGTGCTGCGTTGACGGCGGACGAAACTTATGACACGGGGGCGCCGGGAGCAAAGCGGGATTCCTGCCGGGGGCCGGGGGAGTGCGGCAGTTGCAGCGGGCTGGTGGGGAACATGTGTGCGGCCGCGGCGGAAGAGATGGGCGGGGCGCGGGTGCGCTCGGCGGATCCGCCCGCGCCCGGACGCCGCCGGGCGCGGCGGATCCCTTGCCGGGCGCGTGGTTCGGCGGTGGGTCGTGCCCGTCCGGAGCGGCGTCGGCCCGGACGGGCGGGGCGGCCGATGCCAAGGCTTTCCCCTGGCCGTGGGCGGGTGTGATCCCACCCACGGTCCGTGTCGGGGCGTCCGCACAGGGTGGCGGTTCGGGTACGGACGGTACGGAATCCGGACGGAATCCGGACCGGGCCGTTACGACCGGCGGGGCGCCCGGGCCGTTACGGCTGCGGGTGGGTCTCCGGGCCGTTACGGCCGGAGGGGCGCCCGGTCGTCAGGGCTGCGGGTGGGTGCCCGGGACGCCGAGTTGGGCGGCGAGCCAGGGCAGGGCCTGGGTGAAGGTGGCGGCGCCGGTCTGCCAGGTGTGCTTGCCGGAGCCGACGACGGAGGTGGTGCGGATGCCGTCCCGCTTGGCGGCCGCCTCCAGCGCCTTGGCGGACTCGATCTGGCCGTGCTCCTCGTCGCCCTGGCCGAAGAAGCCGGAGACGGCCTGGTACTTGGGGTGGTGGGCGAGCACGGTCAGCGGGTCGTGGGCGGCCCAGGCCGCCGCGTCGCCGCCGTACAGCTCCTGGATGGTGTGGTCCTTGTCACCGATGTACGGGCCCTTGTCCCCGGAGAAGTCGCCGAAGTGGGTGAAGCGGTTGGGGTGTTCGACGACCAGGTCGACGGCGCAGGTGCCGCCCATCGACCAGCCGGCCACGCCCCACTTGTGCGGGTCGGTGGCGGCGTTGAAGGTCTTCTCTATGTACGGCGGTACGTCCTTGAGCAGGTGGCTCTCGGAGTTGCCGTGCGGCCCGTCCACGCACTCGGTGTCCACCCGGAAGCCGCCGGTGGCGTCCACGAAGACCAGGATCGGGGCGAAGCCGTTGTGCTTGGCGGCGAACTCGTCGGCGGTCTTCACCGCGTTGCCGGAGCGGATCCAGTTGTCCGGCGCGGCGAACTCGCCGCCGATCATCTCCAGCACCGGCAGCCTGGGCCGGCTCTGGCTGCGGAACCAGGCGGGCGGCAGGTAGACCAGCTCCTGGCGGTGGGCGAAGCCGCTCGCGGTGTCCGGGATGTCGACCTGGACGATGCGGCCGGTCTTGGTCTTGCCGTGGATCGAGCCGAGTTCGGCCAGGGTGATCTGGTCCGGCAGCGGCTGTCCGCTGAGCTCGCCGATCGCGTCGTCGATCGTCGGGTAGTAGCCGGTGGCGATGTTCACGCTGTTCGCGGCGCAGAACAGCGCCAGCAGCGCGGTCGGCGCCACCAGCGCCCGCCGCCACCACTTCGCGCCGCGCCAGCCGAAGCCCAGCACGGAGAACGCCGCGATCGCCACCCCGCTCCACAGCCACACCCCGAACGGGATCGGGTCGGTGATCCCGCCCAGGGTGAGCACCCCGACGGCGAGGACCGCGGTGATCGCCAGCGCCGTCCCGAGCGCGATCGGCCCCCACTTGCGCTGCCAGGTCCGGTCCCGCCAGCCCACCGTGGCCACCAGCAGGGCGAGGGCGGCGGCCTGGACCGTCCAGGGGAACCAGCCGTCGAGCAGGGAGACGTTCATGCGCGGAGGCTAGGCGCGGCGGATGAGAAGGGGCTAAAGAAGCTGACCGTCCGCTGGTCGTCCGCTGATCGGATGCTGGGAGCCGGCGGGGAGCCGGAGCCTCCGGGTCGCTTTGTTCGCGCGCCGTCAGACGGTGAAGCGCTCGTGCGGGATCCCGCGCTCCCAGGCGGCCTCGTAGGCGGTGGAGACCGTCTTCACCACGGCGGGGTCGTCGGTGAACTCGTGGCCGGCCCAGGCGCCGTCACCGGTGAACCAGTGGAAGAGGACCAGGCGGTCGTCGATCAGCCAGAGGTCGTTGCCCGGGAGGGCGAGGTCCGAGGCGAGACGGCGGGGAAGCCAGCGGACCCGTTCCCCGGCCGCGATGTTCGCCGCCGTCAGGGCGTGCTCCCAGCGGATGTAGTCGGTCACGGGCTCGGAGACGATCCGGGCCCGCCGCAGCACCACGCCACGGGCGACGGTCTCCCGCACCAGAGGGAGCCAGCCGGCCCAGAACTCGGAGTCGGGATCGAGGTCGACCGCGCCGGAGCGCTTGAACTCTTCGAAGGCGGCGGCCTCGTCGGCGACGCCGTAGACGTCACGCATCTCCAGGTGGACGGCCGTTCGCTGCGCGCTGTTCAACAGGGCGGAGAAGTCCGGCACGTTCTGCGTCATCGCACACCTCTCGCGGGGTCGGGATCGTTGCGGCGGACGAGGGGGATCAGTTCGGCGCGGTCCCGCCACCAGGGCAGGAGCTGTACGGCGCCGAACGTCACCTCCACGGCGAAGAAGAGCCACAGCACCCGGGTGGCGCCGTGGGCCAGCGCGTACGCCTGCCACGCGGCGAACAGCGTACGCGCGATTCCGTCCAACAGGCCGTGCAGCGGCAGGGGTTGGACGATCCGCAGGAGCGCCCAGACCACCACGACCGAGCCCATCAGGTTCGCGTACAGGGTCTGGACCGGATCGAGGGCGGGCAGGGCGCCCAGCCCGAACCGTGTGCCGAGCGACGACAGCGCGCCGTGCAGCAGTGCGTACGTCCACGGCGTCGCGAATCCCGCCGTGACGACGAGGTCGTACCAGGCACTCGCACGTACGAGCCGAAGGTAGGCGGCGGTGCGGGGCGGGGCGAGTGGGTCGGGCTGACGGATCACGAGGGGGCTCCTGCCGGTCTCTGTGGGGCGACGGCCTCACGGTAGACAGTGGAGTACTGTCCAAGGTCAAGCCCACAGTTCGGCGAGAACGTTCGGCGGAGGGTCATGAGGATCGGGGAGCTGGCCGCGCAGGCGGGCGTCAGCAGGGACACCGTTCGGTTCTACGAGAAGATCGGCCTGCTCGAAGGACGTCGGCAGGCCAACGGCTATCGCGACTTCCCGCCGGAGGCGGTGACCTGGCTGCACTACGTCCGCACCGCGCAGACGCTCGGGTTCACGCTGGCCGAGATCGCCCAGCACGGCGCGCAGCTGCGCGACGCGCCCGATGGCGCGGAGGCGCTGTCCGCGCTGCTGCGGGAGAAGATCCGGATCATCGACGAGCGCATGGCCGAACTCGCATCGCTCCGGGCGGACCTCGATGCGCGCGTGGGCACCGGATGCCCGCTGCGGGGCTGAGTCGGCTGGGTCAGCCGGTGGGGACCCCGGGTGCGGTCCAACTGGCCAGCACCCGGAGGGACTGGGCGGTTTCGGATCCCGGCTCGACGTTGTAGACGCACAGCGTCTGCTCGGCGTCGCCGGGGACTTGGAAGGACTCGTAGGAGAAGTGCAGGTCGCCGACGAGCGGATGGTGGTAGTGCTTGGCGCCGTGGGTGCGGCGCAGCACCCGGTGGTCGTTCCACCAGCCGGTGAACTCCGGTGACTGAATGGTGAGTTCGCCGACCAGGTCGGCGAGCCGGCGGTCGTGCGGGTAGCGGCCCGCTTCGAGCCGGAGGATGGCCACGGTCTCGGCGGCGATCCGCTCCCAGTCCCCCACGCGCTCGCGTGCCCGGGGGTCCAGGAGGTAGTAGCGGGCCAGGTTGCGGCGGGTGGCGGGCAGGGCGTCGAAGTCCGTGAGCACCTCCCGGGCGAGCCGGTTGGAAGCCAGCACGTCGGTGCGCCGGCCGAGGATGAAGGCCGGTACGTGGTCGAGGGTTTCGAGCATCAGGTGCAGGCCCGGCCGGACCCGCTGCGCCCTGGCGGGTGCGCGGCGAGGGGCTTGGGTGCCGGAGTGCAGGAGGTCGGTGAGGTGTTCGCGTTCGGTGTCGTCCAGGCGTAGCGCGCGGGTGATCGCGTCGACGACCTCGCGGGACGGGTTGAGGGCGCGGCCCTGCTCCAGGCGCGTGTAGTACTCGGTGCTGACGCCGGCCAGGCGGGCCACCTCGTCCCTGCGCAGGCCGGGTACGCGGCGGACGCGCCCGTCGGAGGGCAGCCCGGCTTCCTCGGGGGTGACGCGTGCGCGGCGTGAGCGCAGGAAGCCGGCGATTTCCTTGGTGCGGTCCATGGAGTCCATTGTCGGTGTGGCGGCGGGGTTGTGGTGGGCCTTGGGTGGCCCTGGTAGTACCTGCCTGGGCAGGGCCAGTTATGGCGTCCTGGGGGGCTGGTTCGGGGGCTGTACTGGATCTGCGGCCGACGGGGATCGGCCGGAAGATTCGGTAACTCCCTTGGAGGGAAAGCAACATGTCTACGAACACCTCGTCCCAGCCGCTGGTCGGTCGCGTCGCCGTCGTCACCGGTGCCTCAAGCGGCATCGGTGAGGCGTCCGCCGAGCGCCTGGCGGCTCTGGGTGCCCGCGTTGTCGTCCTGGCGCGGCGGGCCGAGCGGCTGGCGGAGTTGGTCGAGCGGATCGAGAAGAACGGCGGCAGCGCGCTGGCGATCGCGGTCGACGTGACCGACCTCGCCGCCGTGCAGGCCGCCGCCGACCGGGTGGAGGCCGAGCTCGGCGGTGCCGACCTGCTGCTGAACAACGCCGGCGTCATGCTGCCCTCTCCGATCGAGGAGCGGGCGACGGGCCAGTGGAAGCAGCAGATCGACCTGAACATCACCGGCCTGATGAACGCGATCGGTGCCTTCACTCCGCAGCTGGTCAAGGCCGCTGCCGAGCGCGGGGTGGCCGATCTGGTCAACACCTCGTCGATCGCGGCGCAGAACATCTTCCCGACCTTCGCGGTCTACTCCGGGACCAAGGCGTACGTCTCCCACCTGTCGCGTCACCTGCGGACCGAGCTGGGCCCGAAGAAGGTGCGCGTCTCGGCGGTGGAGCCGGGGATCGTCGCCACCGAGCTGCAGAGCCACGTCACCGACCAGGACGCCAGGGACTGGCTGGAGGGTTCGCGGGAGACCATGGAGTGGCTCACGCCGGATGACGTCGCGCAGATGGTCGGCGTCATCGCGATGCTGCCGCCGCGGGTGAACCTCCAGCAGGTCACCATCATGCCGACCGGCCAGGCCAGTTGAGCGGTCCGAAACGGGTGGCCCCGCGCGCTGCGCGGGGCCACCCAGGTGGGTACGCCAGGCAGCCTCGATTCGTTTCGGGACGTCCCCAGAGCGTCCCGAAACGTGGTTGGAAGGCACCCAGTAGGCCCGCCAGAATCAGGGAAAATTCTCCGTTCCGACGGCGCAAGGTACTCGCAGCCTGAAAACAGCGCTGCTTCTGGAGCCGGCGCAAGTCGCGCAGCCCTCTTCCCGGACGGCATTCCCCTGAAAGGCAGGTGCCCATGAAGCGCGAAGTCAGGCAGACAACCCTGAAGGTGATGGACAACCGGTACTCGCCCGGTATGCGCAAATGGAACCTCCGGTTCGGCATTACGTCCCGCTGCAATATCCGCTGCCAGTACTGCCTGCCGGAGGGGAAGCAGGGAGTCATCGTTCAGCCTTCGCTGGAGGAGGCGATCGAGGTCCTGCAGGCCGGCTACGACATCGGGTTCCGGCGGGTCCACTACACCGGTGGAGAGCCGACCGTGAGGCGCGACTTCGTGGATCTGCTGCGCGCCGGCAAGGAGATCGGCTATGACCAGCAGATCGTCACGACCAACGGCTACCGCCTGCACCACTTCATCGAGGAGGCGGTCGACGCCGGCCTGACCCGGGCGATCGTCAGCATCGACACCCTGGACGAGCAGCGCAATCTGCTGATCACCCGCCGGGGCTTTCACGATGACACCCTGCGCAGCATCGAGCGTTCGGTCGAGCTGCTGCCGACCCTGACGAAGATCTCGTGCGTGACGATGCGCGACACCCTTCACGAGCTGCCCGCCTTCATCGACTACGCCCGTCAGCTGAACAACAATGGAGGGGCGGGCCAGCTGGCGATCAAGCTGAACCAGTTCTTCCCCTCGAACCCCGCCCAACTCGGGGCCGAGGGCGAGGCATTCTGGAAGCACCAATTTGTGGAGGAGCAGGCAATCCTCGAAGCACTCGCAAAAGCGGGTGAGCTGCGGCCGGTGCGGCGGGAGTCGATCGAGGGCGACAACCCGAGCTACAACTACTACGAGATCGGCGACACCGGGGTGAAGGTCGCGGTGCTCGCGATGTTCTCCTGGGACTACCCGTGCGGCGGCTGCTGGAAGCTACGGATCAGCCCGAACGGGATGACGACGGTCTGCATCAGCCAGAAGAACCCCCCGGTCCTGTGGGGGATGTCCCTGGACGAGAAGCGCGAGACGTTCAAGCGGCTGACCGGCTACCGCGACAGCGAGCAGTTCGACATCGACAATCCGAACCGAAAGCACTACCGCGACCAGCTCGGCGAGCTGCGGTTCGACAAGGTCGTCGGCGAGAAGAAGACGATCGCGCACTTCCGCACCATCCTGACCCGCGAGGCGCTGGAAGCACGGGGAGAGATGTGACGGGTCTGGAACGCCTGTGCTTCGGCACCTCGACGTTCGTCGCCGGCCGTCTGCTGCCCGGCAAGGACTCCCGGCCCGGACTGGAAGCGCTGCGTACCGCGCTGAAGGTCGGGGTCCGCACGATTCACTCCAACCCACACCTCGGCACGCAGTGGGCGGTGCGGGAGGTGCTGGACGAGGTCGGCCCGGTCGCCGGGCTCCGCCACCTGGTCAAGGCGGAGTGCCCGCTGCGGGGGGATCTCGAAGCGCGCATCAACACGGCCATCGAGATGTCCACTGGCCAGCTGGGAATCGGCCGGATCGACGCCGTGGTGCTGCAAGTTGATCTCAAACGCACAGAGCGGACCGGACTGCTCAATGATCAGGCGGCGTTGAGGGAGTTCTACCGGTATGGCGCCCAGGTGGCGTTCGCCTCCGGCCGGATCGATGCGGTCTACGCCTACTGCCATGGCCCCGCGGCCGTCCGTGCCGCTCTGCGGGAGGAGTCGATCACGGCCGTCGCCGCCCAGTACCACCTCGCCTCACCCTGGCCGATCTCCCATCTGGCCCAGATCTCGCAGGCCGGCCGCGGCTTCGTCGGGATGTCGCCGCTCAACCGCGGCGCCCTGATCGATCCGCTCGCCCACACCGTCAGCAGCAGACTCCGTCCTCTCGCCTGGGCGCTACGTGACCCGCGTGTGGAGACCATCGCCATCACGATGTCCTCACCGGAGCACGTCAACGAAGTGCTCGAAACCGTCCGGAACTCGCAACGCTCAAGGCCCTCCGGTCCTCGCACCGGCAGCGCAGAGCGGATCGGCAGGCGCTGTTGACTCTGACCCTGGGGCTGAACTTCGGTAGCCACGACGCGGCGGCGGCCATCGTTCACAACGGGACGGTGGTCGCCGCCGTCGAAGAGGAGCGCCTGAATCGGATCAAGAACACGAAGGTGTTCCCCGAGCAGGCGATCTGGGCCTGCCTGGACCTGGCCGGCGCCCACCCGCAGGACCTCGACCAGGCCGCGCTGTTCGTCGATCCGAAGCTCCACCTTCTCCTGGCGCCGTCGAACCTGCGCTACGGCACGCCGGCGTCGATCGGCTCGCTGCTGTCTGACCTGGACAAGTACCGCACGCGGCGCAGGCTGCCCAAAGTGGTTCGCCGCAGCGGTCTCTTACCGGGCGACCTGCCGCTCATGCCCGTGCCGCACCACCGAGCGCACGCCGCCAGCGCCTACCTGACCTCCCCCTTCGATGACGCTCTGGTGGTCACCCTCGACGGCCGCGGCGAGTACGAGACCGCCGCGATCTACGACGGCACCGACGGCCGGATGACGAGGCGCCATCACATCGTCTATCCCCACTCGTTCGGATACCTGTACAGCGCCCTGACCCGTTACCTCGGCTTCCGGCCGCAGAGCGACGAGTACAAGGTGATGGGCCTGGCAGCCTATGGAGGCCCCCGGTACTTCGACCGGATCAGGCGCCTCGCCTGGTTCGCCCAGCGCACCGGCCGACTACACCTGAACCTGCGCTACTTCGACCACCACCGCCGGCCCAGCACCCAGCGCAACCTGTACAGCCCCGCTCTGGTCGAACTCCTCGGGCCGCCCCGTAGCCCCGAGGACGCGATCACCGATCGGCACCGCGACATCGCCCGCGCCCTCCAGCACCTCCTGGAGCAGTTGGTCGGCTCCTACCTCGTCTTCGCCCAGCGCCTCGTACCGCGACGATCCCTCTGCCTGGCCGGCGGCGTCGCACTCAACTGCGTCGCCAACGCCACGGTGATCGCCTCGGGCCGGTTCGACCGGATCTTCATCCAGCCGGCAGCAGGCGACGCCGGCACCTCCATCGGCGCGGCGCTGGCCGCCTCGGCCGGCCCGGTCCGGCGCCCGCTTCGACACGCCTTCCTCGGCCCCTCCTACGACGAGGAGACCATCCGCTCGGCCCTGAGCGGCATCCCTGCCGACCGCTACCGGGTGCGGCGCACGGCCGAGCCGCACCGAGAAGCCGCCCGGCTGCTGAGGGAGGAGAAGGTGATCGGCTGGTTCCAGGGCCGCATGGAGTTCGGACCGCGGGCGCTGGGAGCCCGCAGCATCCTGGCCTCTCCCCAACACGCCACGACCGCTTCCCGGATCAACGCCATGATCAAACAGCGGGAGGCGTTCCGCCCGTTCGCGCCGGCTGTACTGGCTGAGCACGCCGACGGCTTCTTCGCCCTGCAGTCGGCCGGCGCACTCGTCTACCCGTACATGCTGGCGACCAGCACGGTGCGCCAGCACCAGCGGGATCGCCTTCCAGCCGTGGTCCACGTGGACGGCTCCGCCCGCGTCCAGACAGTGCACCGGGACACAAACCCGCTGCTGTGGAACGTCATCGATGCCTATCACCAGCTTTCGGGTCTACCCGTCCTGCTGAACACCTCGTTCAACGGCGTGGACGAGCCGATCGTCTGCACCCCGAGTGATGCGGTCAGCACCTTCCTGCGCTGCGACCTGGACGCGCTCGTGGCCGGCCCGTACGTCATCGAGGAGACCGCCCGTTGACCACCTCGGCGGCATCCTCCCCGCCCCCTTGCGCGAGCTGGCAAGACGGCGATTCACACCACCACCGTGACGCCACTCAGGGTGATCGGCCGATTCTGGACGGCGATTCTGCGTTGCTCGCTCCGCCTGGGAGTTCTATCCTCTGGGCAACGCGCTGACGGAGACAAGTAGCCGCAGGGCACGCGAGCCGAGAGAGCTGCCGGCAGCTGTGAAGGCAGCCTCGCGTCCTGGGGTGAATCCCCTCCCGAGTGCGGGGAGGAACGGCCGGCCGCGGCCCAATGCCCCGCCGGTTCGCTCCCGTTATCGAGCTGTCGAGGCCGTCATCTTCGGGTGGCGGCGAAGGCGTGGTGGCACCGCGAGTTCCCTTCTCGCCCACGCCCCCAAGGGATCACGTCGCACTCCGACTGATCGATGGGACCCGAAATGCTGGACATCACCGTGATCCGCGAGCACCCGCAGCGCGTCGAGCGCGCGCTGGCGAAGCGAGCCGTTCACATCGACCTCACCGCCTTCCTCGCCCTGGACGAGAAGTACCGGCACGGCACGACCGAGGTCGAGACGCTACGCGCCGAGCGCAAGCAGATCTCTCGCGAGATCGCGCGGCTCGACTCGACGGACCCGAATGCCCTCGCCAAGCGCACCGAGGCAACCGAACTCGGTGCCCGCCTTGCCGCACTCGAAGAGCAGCTCACCGCTCTGGCCGGCGAGCGCCAGGCGTTCCTCGACCAACTGCCCAACCTGCCCGACGAGGACGTGCCGACCGGCGGCAAGGAACAGAACCAGGTCGTCCGCGAGCACGGCACCCGGCCGGACTTCGACTTCGATCCGCACAACCACGTCGATCTGGCCCGCCGGCTGGGGCTGATCGACTACGAGCGCGGCGTCAAGCTCGGCGGCACCGGCAACTGGGTCTACCGCGGCAACGGCGCTCTCCTCGAATGGGCACTGCTCAACTTCTTCATCGAGACCCACGTTCAGGACGGCTACGAGCTGGTCCTGCCGCCCCACCTGCTGACCTATCAGGCTGGCTACGCCGCAGGCCAGTTCCCCAAGTTCGCCGATGACGTCTTCGCCCTCGAACAGGGTCCGGCCGGGCCGCAGCGGTTCCTACTGCCGACCTCGGAGACCGCCCTGGTCAACCTCCACCGCGACGAGGTCCTGACGGAGGACGAACTTCCGCGCAAGTACGTCGCCTACTCGCCCTGCTACCGGCGCGAAGCCGGCAGCTACCGCGCCGCCGACCGTGGAACCCTTCGCGGCCACCAGTTCAACAAGGTCGAGATGTTCCAGTTCGCGCACCCCGACGCCTCCGACACCGCCCACGAGGAACTCCTCACCAAGGCAGCCAACTTGGTCGAGGCACTCGGCCTGCACCACCGAATCACCCGGCTGGCCGCCGAGGACACCAGCGCCTCGATGGCCAAGACCTTCGACGTCGAGGTCTGGCTGCCCAGCATCGACGGCTACGTCGAGGTGAGCTCGGTGTCGAACGCCCGGGACTACCAGGCGCGACGCGGCAACATTCGCTACCGCCCCGCAACGGGAAAGCCCGGCTACGTGCACACCCTCAACGGCTCCGGGCTGGCCACCAGCCGCCTGGTGCCGGCCCTACTGGAACAGCACCAGCAGTCGGACGGGACTGTCGCGGTGCCGCCGGTGCTGCAGCGCTGGCTCGGCTGCAAGTCCCTGACCCCGGCAGCACCCAGGTAGTCGTACCGCCGGTAGGCCCGGAACAGCACATCCGGGCCTACAGCGCAGGAGCGGCCACTGCCAGGGTCGCCGCCTCGGCGGCGACCCTGGCAGTGCGTGCCCTCCTGCAGCAACGCATGGACCAGGCACCAGGTGGGGAGGCCGACAGCGTGATGGAGACCTTGGCCCAGTGGGCATGGAGGATCGCCGAGCAGGAGCTGGCGGACACCCTGTCGAGGCGGTGGTCGCACTCCCAGGGAGTGGCACGCCGAGCGGCGCAACTGGCTGCGATCGCCGGGCCGGATGATGGCCTGCTGGTCGCCGCCGCGGTGCTCCACGATGTCGGCTACGCACCCCGCCTGGCCCTGACGGGCTTTCACCCTCTCGACGGTGCCAGGTTCCTGCGGGACGCGTACGGCGCGGACACGCGTCTCGTGCGACTGGTGGCCAATCACTCGCTCGCCCGGCTGGAAGCCGAGGAGCGCGGGCTGCGCGAGGTGCTGGAGGACGAGTTCCCGATGGTCGATGACCAGGTGCTGGTGGACGCTCTGATCTTCTGCGACATGACCACCGCCCCGGACGGGACACCGACCAGCGCCCGTGACCGGGTCACGGAGATCGTTACCCGGTACGGAGCCGGCACGCTGGTAGGACGGTTCATCCAGCGCGCGCAGCCGGAGCTAGAGGCGGCAGTGGCCCGCACCGAACACCGGCTCGCTCTTGCGAGTCAGCCGAGGTAGGGGTACCGGCCGCTGAGGTAGTGGCCGATCTGCTGGCGCATGCTCGGGTGGATGTCATAGTCGTCCAGGTCGCCCGGCCGCACCCAGCGCACATCGTCGGCCTCATCGTTGATCGTCGGGCTACCGCCGATCGGGCGGCCGATGTACGCCACCTCGAATTGTTGGCGGGCTTCGCCGTTGCTGCTGTAGACGACGATGTGCTCCGGATTGGAGTAGACCCCGAGGAGCCCGGTGATCTCCGCCTTGATCCCGGTTTCCTCCTCGCACTCGCGCACCGCGCAGTCGGCGGCGGACTCGCCGATGTCCTGCTTACCGCCGGGCAGCGCCCACTGCCCGGTGTCGCGCCGGCGCTGCAGCAGGATCTCGCCGGCCTCGTTCTGCACGAGCAGGTTGCTCGCAGGGACCAGCGAGTTCGCGGCCGGTGCGTCCGGATCGCCGTAGTACTCAGTCCTGCCGGCCATGAGACTGGGCCCCCTCCGTGTCGTCGGTCCACGGCCGGGCAGCGCCCCAGACCGCATCGAAGCTCTGAGCGTAGCCGTCGAACCAACCCAACTCGCCGCCCCTCTGAAGGTGCAGCAGCGGGTTGGCGGACGCCGGCCGGCCCCAGACGTGCGGGTTGACCAGTAGGTCGTCGTCGAAGCGGAACAGCGAGTTGTACAACGTGGTGTCATGCAGGCGGATCTCGCATCCGGGCGTGCCCAGCAGCGGCCGGTAGTAGGTCAGCGAGGCGCCGATCTTCGCTGCGAGGGCGTCGCCGATGCCCTCCTCCCGTCCGCGGATCGCCACCGCGCGGCCCTGCGGATCACCGAAGCACAGCCGGACGTTCACGCCGGCCGCCGCGCGCTGCGCCAGCATCGTGGCGATCCGCGGGTTCGACTGGGCGAAGAACGTCCCCGAGAACACCAGCACGTCGATGTGCTGCGCTGCCTCGAGGAGCAGGGACAGCCACATCTCCCGCGGGACGCTGGCACGGTCGGGGTAGGTCGCCACGAGGCCGGCACCGGGACCGGTGACCTGTGCGGCTCGGGGATGGGGCTCCGGCCAGAGGAAAGTCTCGTCTACCTGGAGGTGGTGTGCAACGGTCCACCGGTGACGGGCATGGGGTACGCGACCGCCTAACCAGCGGGTCACGGTCTTGGGGTCCACCTCGCAGACCGTCGCAAGTGTCGCAGGAGGCACACCGCGCTGGGCGAGTGCGGAGCGCAATCGCTCGTTCACAGTGGATATCCAATCGGACTCCGTCGGGACCTGCAAGGACGTCTTGGCCCGCGGCTCGGCCGATCTTGGCCGACCTGCCGCCTGCGTGACCCACTGGCGGGTGGCCCCGCGCGCTGCGCGGGGCCACCGGTGCGTCGTTCAAGGTGCGGTGGCGACGAGGCGGCGCAGGGCTGCGTGGGCGGGCGGGCCCCAAGTCGCCTTGCCACCGGGGCGGTTGTGGCGGCCCGCCTCGCCGATGAGGATGCCGCCGAGGGCGCGGATGAGGGCCCAGCCGCGGGCGCGGCGCAGGGTGGCGGGGTCGGCGGCGGGTTCGTAGGCCTGGTGGAAGAGGTCGGCGGCGCCGTCCGGGAGGAGGTTCCAGGGGGCGGCGAGGTCACAGGCCGGGTCACCCGCGCAGAGTTCGCCGAAGTCGATCACGCCGCAGAGGGTGCCGTCGGCGGTGAGGACGTTGGCGGGGTGGAGGTCGCCGTGGATCCAGAGGGCCGGGCCGCTCCAGGGCGGGGCGGTGACGGCGTCGTCCCAGACGGCGCGGACGGCGCCGGGGTTGGGGATCAGCCCCATGTCGGTGGCCGCGGCGAGGCCCTTGGTGAACTGGTCGGCGTGGTGGGCCAGCGGCCCTCCGCGTGCGTCGCGCCCGGTGGGGGCGTCGGCGGGGGCGGGCTGGTGGAGGGTGGTGAGGAAGGCGGCCAGGCTGCGGGCTGCAGTCGCGGCGCGGGTGACCGGGGCGCGGTCGGCGGGGGCGCCCGGGACCCAGGTGGTGATCAGCCAGGGGTGGGGGAAGCGCTCGGAGGGCTCGCCGAGGCGCTGCGGGACGGGGATCCGGAGGGGGAGCGGCTGCGGGAGGGCGGGCAGCCAGGCGTGTTCCTTGCGTAACAGGGCGCTCGCCGAGTCCGTCGCCCAGGGCAGCCGGACGGCGAGGTCGTCCCCGAGCCGCCACATCTGGTTGTCCCAGCCGCGCGCCCCGAGGTGGAGGGGGAGGTCGGCGAGGTCGGGATGCTGGTCGAGGAGGAGGTCGCGGATGAGGTCGGCGGTGATCTCGGTCGGGGTGTGGGGCATAGGGGAAGGGTAGTTGGACGTACGGGAAACGGGCGGCCCCGCGTGGTGCGCGGGGCCGCCCGTTGGGGAGTGCGTCAGCGGTTGGTGGGGAAGTCGTCGGAGCGGATGCCGTCGATGAAGGACTGCCAGGCCTCCGGGGTGAAGCCGAGGGCCGGGCCGTGGGGGTCCTTGCTGTCCCTTACTGCGACAACACTCGGTATGAAGTCAGCCACTTCGATGCAATCGCCGCCCGATGGGTTGCTGTAGCTGCTCTTGCGCCAGTTCATACTCCGTACCCTTCTGTTGCCAACTTCTGCATCCAAGACGCGGAGTCCGTCGGAGTCATCGCCAACGAGGCTATGTGCTCGAAGACATGCTCGTGTCGAGCGACGTCAGACTTCTTCTCGATGTAGAGGCTGCTGGTGACTGACTCGCAGAAGACGATCTCGCCAGGAACCTCGGAGAACGACAGGATGCGGAAGTTCGTGCCCATCGCCGGGTGTGCGCCAGCACTGAACGGGAGCACCTGGACAGTGATGTTCGGCTGCTGAGCGGCCTTGATCAAGTGGTTGACCTGCTCCGTCATCACATCGGCGCCACCAACGGCGCGACGGAGAACCGCCTCGGACAGTACGGCATGCACGGTGAGGGGCTCTGGGCCTCGAATGATTTCCTGGCGCTGCATTCTGAGCTTCACGCGGCGCTCGATGATGTGGTCGCTGTCCTGCTCCGGCCAGAAGGACCGGAATACCTCACGTGCGTAGTCGGCGGTTTGAAACAGGCCGGGCACCAACTCGGACTCGTATGACCGAATCCGCGAGGCGTCGGCCTCCAGGCCGACGTAGGTCTGGAACCACTCCGGCAGGGTGTCCCCGTAGTCGTGCCACCAACCGCGTTGCGTGCTGCGGCGGGTCAGGGAGATGAACTGGTGCAGTTCGACCTCGTCGCTGACACCGTACAGTTCGAGCATCGCGCGGATGTCGGATTCCTTCAGGGTTGTCTGGCCTGACTCGATCCGCGACACCTTGGACGCGCTGAAGCCGAGTTCGTCTGCAACGAACTTGGCTTGAAGATCGGCCCGTTCGCGCAATCGTCGCAGCTCGGAGCCGAGCCTACGGCGCAGCACGGTTGGACTGTCCACGCTCGTCGCTCCCTCTTGGTTGACATCGAGTCACAGTCTGCCACCTCCTTCGGTAAGCACAGGGGTCTTGCGATGTCATGCAATTGCATGGAGGCGGGCTTGCATGAGCCCCCGAGTGCGTCGCATGCTACAGGGAGTAGCTCATTGGGTCGCATGAGTGACCGTGATGGATCTGCTGCCGGGCATTCCTTTGCCTCCGCCCGGCCGTCGCATGGCTTCAACCCCTCTCCCTGGAAGGTGACTTCGCCATGTCTCGAACCTCCTCCTCCACTATCTGGCTCCCGCGCAGCCGCCGCTCGCCCGCGATCGCCCGCCAGCGGCTCGCCGCCCTGCTCTCCTCCACCCCGCACGGGGACCGCTTCCTCGACTCCGGGCTCGTGGTCACCACCGAGTTCGTCACCAACGCCGTCCTGCACGGCACCCCGATCGGGCACCTCATCTACTTCGCCCTCGATGTCGACCCCACCCGCCTCCGCATCGAGGTCCACGACGCCCGGGGCGACCGCCTCCCTGCCCTCTCGGCGCCCGGTCTCGACGGCGAGACCGGGCGCGGCCTTCACCTCGTTGACTCCCTCACCAAGCACTGGGGCTGCTGCCCGCGCCGGCCCGTGGGCAAGATCGTCTGGGGCGAGGTGGCCGCGTGAGGGCCGATCACGAAATCCGCGTCGAGATCCCCGGGTTGAGGCCCCCGTTGGTCCGCACCCTCATTCCCCACGCCCTCGAATCCATCTGGAACTCGATCTGCTTCCGCCCGATGCCCAGGTGGCAGCATCAGCTCCTGGAGCACGCCCTCACCGGCCCCTGCGCCGAGCGCGACGTCATCCGTCACCTCGCCGCGAACCCGTTCCTCGTTCTCCCCTTCGGGGACTGCGAGTTGCGCATCAGCTGGGCGAACACCGCTGAGGGGGACCCCGCGTGATCGACCACTTCCGGGACTGGTGGTTCCAGCACTGTTCCCGCGCGCCTGTGGCCCGTCTCCTCCGCGCCGAACGGCGCCGCCTCGAAGCCGAGTTGGCCTGCTGGCTGCCCGATGCCGCCGCTGCGGTCCGCCAGCGCGTGCTCGCTGCGATCCGCGACGAATCCACCTGATCGCGCCCGCCCCGCACGCTTGGTTTGAACGCGTTCAAAGTGCTGGTGGGGATGGCCGTGGTTCCCGCGAGTGCGCGGTGGTTGGCCGGGGTGGCGTGCGCGGTGTTCGTGGTGCCACTGGTGCTCATCATGGTGGCGTACGGAGTCAGTGCGCGGCTGTTCCTGCTGTTCCTGTCTATGGTCGGGCTGCTGACCGCCGCCGTCTGCACGGTGCCGGTCTTCTATCGTCGCCAGGACCGATTCCGGGTTGCCTGTGCGGCGGCCGGGTTCACGGTTGCCGGGGTTTGGGTGCCGCTACTGATCCTCGGCGTCCTGGCGGCCCTGGACCAGGGCAGCTGGGCCTGGTGCCTCGCCTATCTCTTCATGTCGGTCGCGGCGATCGCCGCGCTGATCGCCGCCTTCCAGCGTGCCTGCGGGCCTGACTGCGGCCGGGTGGCGGTCGCCCTCGGGTGGTCGGCCGCAGTGGTCTCCATGGCCTGCTGGTTCCCGCTGGCCGCGTGAGGCAGGTCGACCCGGCGCGGCGCCGGGTCGATCTGCCTCGCCGCTCCGCGGGTCAGCCGGCGACGACGATGGCCGTGGTCCTGGCGCGGGTGAGCTCGGCCACGGGCTGTCGGGCGAGGCGGCGCTGACCGGAACGGTCGCGGTCGCCAGCGCGCCGGTGCAGGGGACGTGGACTCGGCCACGGCCCGACACGGCGACGTTCACCGGTAGCGAGTGATCCGGACCGAAATCACGCCCTCATGCTCCATATCGGCTCCCTCGCCGGTAGCAACGTCAAGAAGCACCGGCCCCCTGGATGTATGCGCCACAGCGATCAGCCTGCCGACGCTCTCCCGCCCTCGGCGGTCACGCCGGCGGACCCAGGCCAACATGCGAGCGCCCTCCGGGGTGCGGACCACCCCGGCCATTGCGGTCAGCCAGTCGGCGAACTCGGCCGTTTCCAGGACCGGTCCCAGCCGCGCCAGGGTAGGTGCGAACCAGGCCGCTTGGCCGGGAGCGGGCGGCAAGGCCATCTCATCCAGCCCGGCACGCCGTCGGCGAGCCACCGGTCCAGCCAGCCCCATGGGTCGGTGTTGGGTAGTCCGAAGGGTGAAGTGTCATCCTTCGGCACTACAACGGCAGCATCCAACATTCCCTGGGACCAATCCCCGGTCGCGAGAAAGGCGCGGTTGTTGCACGCGAAAAGCCAACCCCGGCCGAGATCGTCCTGTTCGCCGTGATCGACTAGAACGACCTCGCCGCGGTAGTGCTCAGCCAGCCAGGCCTCAGCCTTGGCCACTGCTGAGGCGAGGTCGGTGGCGGCGCGCCGCCACGGTGGAGAGGCGGAGGATGCGCCACCACGCGGTCGGTGGAAACGGGCCAGGGCGAGCTGGCGCACCCCGGTCGTTTCGAGACGGGCGAGTCCGCCGCTCTGTCCGTCCAGCACGGTGACGCGGGTTCCGTCGTTGTAGACGTACAGCAGATGCCCGGTTGCCTCGAAACCACCCAGCTCACGACGGATCCGCACGACACCGCGCGTGTCCTGGCCTCCCTGGCCGACAGCCGTGAGTACCTCGTCCCAGTCCGCGCAGGTGCCGACTTCGGCGCCAGTGAAGTATCGGCGGATCAACCGCGGCCACCAGCCCGGCGCTTCATGGTATGGCTTCCACGGCAACATACTGATCGCCGCCTGGTCGATGGCTGCGTCCACTGCTACCACACAGCTCCGGGCATTGACTCGGTTCTCCCAGTCCTGCCGAGTGCGCGGACTGGGGTCCTGAGCGAGCGCCGTCGCATCTCCCCAAGGGTCACTGTTGCCCGGGTGGAAAGGAGCCGAGCCATCCTTCGGCACGACGATGGAGGCGTTGAGCATCGGCGTGGTCTTGTAACCGGGTTCGGACAACGCGCGCAGGGCATACCACCACGCCTGCTCGGTTTCGGCGACCGGCTGGTCAGTTGCGAGGTCGACCACCGGCCCGTAGAGCTGTCGCAGCCAGGCCCGCGTACGGGCAGTGGTGTCGTTCACAGCTCAGAGTCCGGGGGCGGGGGGAAGATGCCGGTTTCCAGGAAGTAATTGCTCTGCTTGACGGACAATGCGGACGAGATAAACTCGACTGCCCCGTTGTCCTTGCGAACGTACAGGTGTCGGCTCATCGGTCGTGTGCTGGTGTCGCCGGTGTCCAGGTACTCCTGGGTGTCGAATGCCACCTTCCAAGCCCACCTGTACTCCTTGATCCATTCGTCCCGAAGCACAATAGTCGGCGGCGCCATGGGGTAGAGAACGGAAAGACGGGCTCGCGCCGCCTCGATTACTTCCTGTCGCGTCATCGACGCCAAACTCCTAACGCAATAATTCAAGGCGATTTCGACATTGGCTATCGATAAGGCATATATTTTATACTGACAATATCGTCTTTCTCCAGCGTTGCCAGTCTGCCGGTTTGACCGTCTATATAGATCACGCGACCATCAATATTGACTACGTTGAACACGTGGCCGCTTCCCCCTTCCCGGCCAATCTGCACGACTCCACGAGAGCCGGGCCCTCTTGCCGACATGTCCTCGCTGATCACATCGTATCCGCGAACCTCTTGGAACGATGCTGTCGGATTTCCGAGCTCTTTTTTGAACAGCTCTTCGGTCTCCAGTTCAGTACGCCCAATCGGATGTGGCGCAGTGTACAGGTCCAGGCCATCAAGTCTTTTGTCGACCGTGACAACATTGTTGGTGCAGTTCACCCCGTATCCAGGCTGTTCGGAATCCCAGCGCGGCTTGTTCATGTCCTTCAGCCAGGGGAATTCGCTGTCGATCAGGGCCTGGGCCTGCTCCGGTGACAGTGAGCCCGCATGGTAGGCCGGGTATGTGGCTTGGGTGTCCGGCCGCCAGGGACCTTGCGGCTTGAAGATGTCCTTGTACCAGTCGGCCGTGCCACCCTGCCCAGCGGCGTCCTTGGCGACCTGTTCGGCGGTGTTCTT
This sequence comes from Kitasatospora sp. NPDC053057, assembly GCF_044546945.1. Taxonomy (NCBI): domain Bacteria; kingdom Bacillati; phylum Actinomycetota; class Actinomycetes; order Kitasatosporales; family Streptomycetaceae; genus Kitasatospora; species Kitasatospora sp. NPDC053057. Next base: position 50,607 of record NZ_JBITZP010000004.1, read on the forward strand.
GGCTGCGTCTTCGGCTACCGCGGTGGCTCCGCGTTCGGCGGCGGTGGCGGCGACGCCGCTGCCTCCGGTTTCGGGGGCGAGTAGCAGGTTGCCGAAGAGTTTGCCGCCGGCTTCGGCGGGGTCGGAGCCCCAGCCGCTGCCGACGAGACCCTTGACTGCCTCGGTCGGGTTGTTGGCGGTGCTGGACAGACCGGACAGGAGGCCGGAGAGGCCGGTTGCGTACTCGGCGGGGTGGGTGGCGTTGTAGGGGTCGATCGGGTTCACGCTGCGCAGGAGCTTGTTCAGGTCGACGGCGCTTTTGATGACGCCGCCGCCGAAGTGGACGGCGAGCTGCGGGACGGACGTGGCGGTGTCCATCAGGTCGGCTTTGAGGATCTCGGTCTGGCTCGGCATCGCCGGGGCGGACTCCACGAGCGCCTTGACCGTCGCGAGTGCCGTTCGGGCGGCCGAGTCCCGCTGGGTGCGGGCGGCGTTCAGCTTGTCCTCGGCCTCTTTGAACTGGGCGACCGCGTCCGCAGGGGCCGTGAATTCGCCGGGCTTGGCCGGCGGGTCACCCTGGCGCTGGTCGGCCGGCGTCGCGTTGTACGCCTTGAGCCGCAGGTCGTAGGTCATCGCGTCGTTCATGTAGGTCTTGGCGGCGGCGTCCGTCTTCTTCTGCGCCTCCTTCCAGATCCTGACGGCCTCCTTCGCCTGGTCCTGCGCCCAGCTGACGGTGTGGGCATAGGCGGTCAGAGCGGTTCCGGCCTTCGCGAAGGCGTCCGCCGCCGCCAGCCACTGCTTGGGCTGGGGGTCGAACTCCCCGCGGAACTTCTCGGCGGCCTCTCCGGTCCAGTGGTCGGTGTCCAGGCGGGTCAGGCCCTGGCCGGCCTTGTCGAACGCGTCGTGGAACTTCTGCAGGTGGCCGGCGACCTCGTTCAGCTTCTTGGCGTCGCCGTGCAGCAGTTCCTTCGGGTCGTCGCTCTGGTCGAGGTTGCGTTCCTTGACCTTGAGGCCGGCGTCGTCGGCGATGTCGTCGCCCCAGCCGCTGACGGTCTGTCCGGCGCCGTGCAGACCGGCCGCGTCGAGTGCCTCCCCGGCCAGGTGCCCGCCCTTGCGCAGGCCCTTGGCGACGAACTTCGTCCCGCTGTCGACGGCATCGTCGACGAAGTCCAGGGCGTCTCCGAGAAATCCCATGCCGTCACTTCTCCGGGGCCGGCGGGACGGGGCCGACCGTCGCGGTCAGCGTCATGTTGACCATGCCGGGTTTCTGGACCGCGTCCTGGGCCGCCTTCTGCCACTGCTGCTTGATGTCGCCTTCGGCTTTGTCGAAGGACTTGCCGGAGTAGTCGGGGTGCATGACGTCGTTGATCGGGTTGTCGGCCCACACCTGCGACCACGACTCGTGTTCGACCTGTTCCTCGGTGAGGTGGGGATTGCCGATGATGCCGGCCACGACGTCCTTCGTCAGCCCGCTCGCGTACTGCTCCTGCTCGTGGTAGGTGCCGGCCGCCAGGCCGATCTTGCTTGCCATGTTCGAGCCCTTCACCACCAGCGACCTGACCGCCCAGCTCCAGCGCTCGCAGAACTCCCCGAACGACGTGGACAGTTCGAAGTCACCGACGTCCATCCCGCCCAGTTCCAGCTCGGTGAAGCCGCGCCCGCCCTCCGCGATCCCGGCTATGCCGATCGACTTCAACTCGGCGATCACTCCGTTGAGGCCGTCCGCTACCAGCTTCAACGCCTCAGGATCTGCTTGATAGCCCTCACCCAACGCCCACAACCCCCGTCGTCTCTGGCCCGTCCAGAGCCACCTCGTCCGGCACGATCCCCCGCACCGGAGGAAAGAGCATCGGCTCCTTCCCCACCACATCCAGCGCGATCCCCCCGGGCACACCCAGACCCGGCACCGCGACATCCAGCAACCGGCTCCCCAGCACCGTCATGTACGGAAACCCGTCCAGCGACAGCCCCTTCGACCGCACGAACGCCGCCAACTCCTCCTCGGACGAGAACGCGAAGATCCACCGCAGACCCCCCTCGTCCCCCGTCCACACCGCCTCGTCGCCCCACAACGGCACCAACACCGCGCTCAATCGAAACTGCGCCAGCATCACCGACGGATCCCCGACCCCAGCCCGCAGCATCCGCACCTGGTGCACCAGGCCCGCGTTACCCACCGTTACCCCCAATACACAAACCGCTCGACACCTTAGCGCACACACTTTCGAGCAGAGTGTCACCGGGCTGTGAGGGTCTCCCAGGGGATAAGCGGCTCCGCATCCGTGAATGGGAGTGACCGCACCGTGGGTACTCGCCACGACCGAGCGGCCCGTGTACCTCGACGCTTCCGCCTTGGCTTGCGAACCGCGAACGACCTGCCCAGGGCCAGATCGACGTGACGTTCATCGAAACCGATCGGGCTCCGGCCCGCGCCCTGGCGCGCAGTACTGAGCTTTGCTCGGCAGCTCGGCTGGTCGCGCGATCGGTACCCTCGCCCCGTGATCGATCACGGCATCGCCTTTCCGAACTTCCGGCTCCACGTCGTGCCTGCGGTCGTGGCTCTGGCCAGCCCGACCTGGCAGCGGGAAGTGTGGCTCGACCGGGACCAGTTCGAGGATCTCGACCACGTCGTGCACGTGCTCTTCGACGACTTCTGCGATGCGCACGAGCCCGCGCGTTTCCTGGCTGGGAGCCTTCGCACCGCGGAGGAGGTCGAGCTGATGTCGTGTCTCGGCGCTGCCTACGGCGCGGTGCAGGACGCGGTCGGCGCTTCTTCTCCCGACGAGGCTTTCCTGGATGATCCGGGCTGGCCTGCCGTGGTGGCTGCGGCCGCCCGATTGGCCCAGGTGATGCTGAGCAACGACTACCGGGCCCTGGCCGCGCTACACGAGGCCGGTCACAGCTGGCCGCCCGGGGCCGGCCGGATGGCGGAGGAGGGCGAGGCGGCCGGCGGTGCGGTCGAGGCCGTGTAGGAGAGCGGCGTCGGTGGGGGAGGCCGGTGAGTGGGTTGGCGCCGACAAGTGCGACTCCACCGACATGCGGAGCTGGGAACCCGCGCCGACCACCCGGCAGCTGGACCTGAGGGACGGCGGGGCAGGTCCGTCGGACCCGCCCCGCGTGGTCAGGCGGCGAAGCGGTCGCGGAGGCCGGCCAGGCCGGTGGTGAAGACGCCGTGGACGCGCTCGGTGGAGTCCTTGCGGTGCTCGGCCTCGATGTCGTACGTGACGCTCCACTCCACGAAGCTCGCGCCCAGCTCGGTCACCGGGGTGACCCGCAGGGTGGCGCGGTAGCCGTCGAAGTGGAAGGTGCCGTCGGGGAAGCTGTAGGTGTAGCTGCGGGCCTCCTGGTCGTAGGCGAGCAGCGTCTCGTGCAGCACGACGCCGTCGGGCAGTTCGAAGACCCGGACCGAACCGATCGCGTTGCCCGCCGGCCCGTTGCCGAGTCGGCTCGGTGGCAGGTGAGGGTGCCAGTCGCCGAGGGAGTGGAAGTCCCCGACCAGCTCCCACACCTGCTCGGCGGGGGCCTCCACCACTGTGCTGACCGTCAGGACCGCCATGATTGTTGCCGCCTTTCGTCCGCTGGGCCGGGGACCAGTCTGACGTCACGTCAGGCGGCGGCGCCAGGGGACAAGCCGTTCAGGGCCGGCCGTAGGATCGCCGATCATGGAACCAAGTACCGGACTGATCGCCGTTCCGCCCGGCCGCGTCACGCTCTCCGACCGCCGTACGCAGCGGACTTGGAGCGTGGAGGTGGACCCGTTCGAGCTGGCGCCCTGTCCGGTCACCCGCGAGCAGTACGAGGGTGTCGTGGGTGACCGCCGACCCGCACACAGCGTGTCCTGGCTCGACGCCGTCCGCTACTGCAACGAGCTGTCCCGGCGCGAGGGCCTCGCGTCCGCCTACCGGGTGGACGGCGACGAGGTGGCCTGGGACGGCAGCGCCGACGGCTACCGGCTGCCGACCGAGGCCGAGTGGGAGCACGCCTGCCGCGCCGGGACGGACGGGCCGCGGTACGGCCCGCTGGACGAGATCGCCTGGCACCGCGGCAACTCGGGCGAGCGTCCGCACGAAGTCGGCGAGCTGCGGCCCAACGCCTACGGGCTGTACGACCTGCTCGGCAACGTGTGGGAATGGTGCTGGGAGCTCTACGACCCCGAGGTGTACGGCAGTTACCGCGTCCTGCGCGGCGGCGGCTGGTTCGACGAGCACTGGAGCTGCCGCGCCTCCGTCCGCCGCCGCAGCCACCCGACCCTGCGGATCGACGACGTGGGCTTCCGGCTCGCCCGCTCGACCGGCCCCTGATCCCGGCGAATACCCGGCGAACACCCGGCGACTACCCAACGGAACCCTCCCGGCGGGCCGCGCGTTGGCGCCTGCATGAGCGATGAAACGGTATCCCTGCGTCCGATAGCCGAAGCCGACCTCCCCGCGTTCGGCCGACTGGTCAACGACCCCGAGGAGATGGGCGAGTTCCAGTGGTACGGCTGGCGGGACCCGGAGCGGTTCCGGCGCCGGTGGGCGGAGCACGGGCTGCTCGGGGAGGACCAGTGGATCTTCGCGGTCGTCGCCGGTGACGAGTTCTGCGGCTTCGTCGCCGCCAGGCGGAAGGGGATGCTGCCGACGGCGCCGTACTGGAACATCGGCATCCAGCTGATGCCGCAGGCGTGCGGGCGGGGGATCGGCACCCAGGCCCAACGGCTGCTGGTGGACTACCTGTTCACGCACACGCCGGTGATGCGGGTGGAGGCGGACACCGACGTCGACAACATCGCGGAGCAGCGCGCCCTGGAGAAGGTCGGCTTCACCCGTGAGGGTGTCCACCGCGCGGTGACCTTCCGGGGCGGGCAGTGGCGCGACGGGGTGATCTACGGCCTGCTGCGCACCGATCCGCGGCCCTGACACAAGGCTTCTCAGGCGACCCCGAACCACTCCTCGGCGAGCTCGTCCAGGGCCTGCGCCGAGGGCTTCAACTCCCGCAGGTACCACGGCAGATTGCTGTACACGTGCAGCAGTGTGTACGCCATCAGCAGTCGCGGCTCGAAGGGACGGCCGTAGGCGGTGAGCAGCTGTCCGAGCAGGCGCGGGTCGGCTCGGGTGGTGAAGAGGCCGACGGCGACCAGGTCGTAGGCCGGGTCGCCGATCATCGCGGGCCCGAAGTCGATCAGGCCGGTGAGCCGCCAGCGGCCGGCCGGATCGGTGATCAGGTGCTCGCGCATGAACTCGGTGTGCAGCAGGGTGCGTTGTGGGATGGCCGGCAGCGGGGCGGCGGCGAGGAAGTCGGGGATCTGCTCCAGCCAGGCCTCCGGCAGGCCGTGTTCGCGCTGCCGGGCGACGGCGCCCGCGCGCTGCCGGGCCAGGAAGGCGGGCCAGTCGCCGGGGGCGAGGGTGCCGGCGAGCGGCTCGGCGTCGAGGGCGTGCAGGGCGGCGAGCGCCTCGCCGCAGTCGCGGGCGATCCGCTCGCGGTCGGTCTGCGGGATGCGCGGCCAGGCGGGAGCCAGGCCCTCGCCGTGGAGGCGGGACATCAGGACGTAGCGCCAGCCGTTGACGTACTCGCCCGCCGCCCGGGCGGCGGGGATGGGGATCGGCAGCGCGCCGTCCAGGAAGGTCAGGACGCGCTCCTCGGCGGTGCCGTCCTGGGCGCTTGCCGCCGGGAACAGCTTGAGCACGTGCTCCCCGCCGACCGCGTAGACCGGGACGGACCCCTCCGCGAAGCGCGTCAACGGCTGCCCGCCGACGCCCAGTTGCGTGCAGAGGGCCTCGGCGCCCGGGCGCATCACCGACTCGTCGGGGACGACCGCGTCCCACTGTTCGTCCGTCTCCACCAGAGGCAGCATGCGGTCACCGTAGGCACACCAACCGCCCTGCGGCAAAGGCTCTTCAGTCCGTGCCGGGCCGGGTGTCGCAGCCGCTCCGGACGTCGGCCGGGACGGGTTCCGGGCCGGTGCCCGGGTCGCGGGTGAGCAGGTAGCGGGCGCCGGGGCCGGCCTGGGCGGCCCGGTCGTCGGCGTTGTAGAGGGCGCAGCGGGTGAGCGAGAGGCAGCCGCAGCCGATGCAGCCGCTGAGCTTGGCCTTGAGCAGTTCGAGTTCGGCGATCTGTTCGTCGATCCGGCTCTGCCAGGACGCGGCGACGGCGGTCCACTCGGTGCCGCTGGGGGCGGGGCGCTCGGGCAGCCGGTCGAGGGCGACGCGGGCCTCGTCCAGGGAGAGGCCGACCCGCTGGGCGGCCCGGACGAAGGCGATCCGGCGCAGCGTGCCACGGAGGTAGCGGCGCTGGCCGCCGGCGGTGCGGGTGGCGTGGATCAGGCCGAGGCTCTCGTAGTAGCGCAACGCGGAGGCGGCGAGCCCGCTGCGGGCGGCCAGCTGGCCGATGGTGAGGAGGTCGCCGGTGCGCGGGCCGGTGGTGCGGTCGCCGTCGGGTATCGCGGTCATGGGCACTCACTGTAGCGGCTTGACCTCAAGTTCGCTTTAAGTTGCACGATCGGTGCATGACGACGAAGACCGCCACGGAAACCACCGCGGGCACCGCCCGCTTCGAGGACCTCCAGCCGCTGATGGCCCTGATGACCGGCGACGAGAAGCACGACGTCGCGGCCACCTCCACCCTGGACGCGCTCTGGGTGCTGTACGACCGGGTGCTGCGGGTCACCCCCGACACCGCCGAGGCGCAGGACCGCGACCGCTTCCTGCTCTCCAAGGGCCACGGCCCGATGGCCTACTACGCCGTACTGGCCGCCAAGGGCTTCATCGACCCCGCCGTGCTGTCGAGCTTCGGCGGCTACGACTCGCCGCTGGGCTACCACCCGGACCGCACCCTGCTGTCCGGTGTGGAGATCTCCTCCGGCTCGCTCGGGCACGGCCTGCCGCTGGCCGTCGGCACCGCGCTCGGCCTGCGGGCGCAGGGGCTGACCGACCCGGCGGTGTGGGTGCTGGTCGGCGACGCCGAGTTCGACGAGGGCTCCAACCACGAGGCGGTGGCCTTCGCCGGCGCCTACGGGCTGGACCGGCTGCACGCGGTGGTGATCGACAACTCCTCGGCCACCCACGGCTGGCAGGGCGGGATCGCCCAGCGGTTCGCCGCCGCGGGCTGGTCGACCGCCACGGTGGACGGCCGTGACCACGAGGCGCTGCACCGCGCCTACACCACCGCGCACCCGGGCCGCCCGCACGTGGTGGTCGCCCGCGTCGAGCCGAAGAACTCGTGAGCCGAAGAAGCCCTGAGTCGAAGAAGCCCTGAAGAACTCCTGAGCCCAAGAACTCCTGAGCTCGCCAACCCCACCAGAACGAAAGGCACTTCACCGATGGACACCATGCGCGAGCGCTTCGTCGACGTCACCACCCGCCTCCTGGACGAGGACCCCCGGCTGGCCGTGGTGCTCGCCGACATCACCGCCGCCGCCTTCGAGCCCGCCCGCGAGCGCCACCCCGACCGGGTGGTCAACGTCGGCATCCGCGAGCAGCTGCTGGTCGGCGCGGCCGGCGGCCTGGCGCTCAGCGGGATGCGCCCGATCGCCCACACCTTCGCCAGCTTCCTGGTCGAACGGCCCTTCGAGCAGCTCAAGTTGAGCCTGGTCCACCAGGGCGTCGGTGCCGTCCTGGTGAGCGCGGGCGGCTCCTACGACAACCCGGCGGCCGGCCGCACCCACATGTCCCCGGGCGACATCGCCCTGCTGGACACCCTCCCGGACTGGACGGTGCACGTCCCCGGCCACCCGGAGGAGGCCGAGCAGCTGCTGCGCCACGCCGTCGCCGACGGCGACCGCAACGTGTACGTCCGGCTCTCCAACCACCAGAACGCCGCGCCGGTCGCGGTCGAGCCCGGCCGCTTCACCACCGTGCGCACCGGCTCGCGCGGCGTGGTGCTGGCCGTCGGCCCGATGCTGGACGCGGTGCTGGCGGCCACCGAGGGCCTGGACGTCACCGTGCTGTACGCGGCGACGGTGCGCCCCTTCGACACCGCCGGGCTGCGCGCCGCATTGGGCGAGCGGACGGACGTGGTGCTGGTGGAGCCGTACCTGGAGGGCACCTCGGCCAACGAGGCGCACGCGGCGCTGACCGACCGCCCGCACCGGGTGCTGGCCCTGGGCGTGCCGCGCGGGGAGCACCGGCACTACGGCTCGATGACTGAGCACCTGGCCGCCTACGGCCTGGACGCCTCCTCACTCAAGGAGCGGATCGCCACCTTCCTCTGGTGATCCCTCAAGTGCGGACGATCGCGACCGAGTTCGCCGCCAGCCGCACCGCCGCTCCTTCCAGCGCGGCCGTCCCGAAGGCCGCCACCATCTCCCGTCCGGCGGCCGCCAGCGGCAGCGCCGCCCCGGCCGGGCCGAGGTTGACCGCCACCCGGTACGGCCCCCGGTGCACCACCAGCCAGCCCGCCGCCTCGTCGAAGGCGACCCGCACCGCGCCGAGCTCGGGGTCGGCCAGTTCCGGGCGTTCGCGCCGCAGACGGATCAACGTCCGGTACCAGCCGAGGAGTTCGGCGTGCGGGGCGCGCCGGGTCTCGGTCCAGTCGAGCACCGACCGCAGTACGGTGGCCGGCTCCTGCGGGTCCGGGACGGCCTCGGCGGCCCAGCCGTGCTCGGCGAACTCCCGGCGCCGGCCCTGTCGGACGGCCTCCGCCAGGTCCGGGTCGGTGTGGTCGGTGAAGTACTGCCAGGGGGTGGCGGCGCCCCACTCCTCGCCCATGAACAGCATCGGGGTGAACGGTGAGGTGAGCACCAGCGCGGCCCCGCAGGCCAGCCGTCCGGCGGGCAGCGAGGTGGAGATCCGGTCGCCGAGCGCCCGGTTCCCGACCTGGTCGTGGGTCTGCAGGTAGCCGAGCAGCCGGTGGCCGCTGCCCGGGCCGAACGGCCGCCCGTGGCTGCGCTCCCGGAACGAGGACCAGGTGCCGTCGTGGAAGAACCCGCGCCGCAGCGTCTTGGCCAGGGCGGCGAGCGGCCCACGCGCGAAGTCCCCGTAGTAGCCCTGGGATTCGCCGGTGAGCGCGCAGTGCAGGGCGTGGTGGAAGTCGTCGCTCCACTGCGCGGTGAGGCCCTGGCCGCCGGCCTCGCGGGCGGCGGTGGTGCGCGGGGTGTTGAGGTCGGACTCGGCGATCAGGAACAGCGGCCGGTTGCTCGAAACCGCCAGCCGCTCGACCTCGTGCGAGAGCTCCTCCAGGAAGTGAACGGCCCGGTCGTCCACCAGGGCGTGTACCGCGTCCAGTCGCAGGCCGTCGATCCGGTAGTCGCGCAGCCAGGCCAGCGCGCTGCCGATCAGGTAGGCGCGTACCTCGTCCGAGCCGGGTGCGTCCAGGTTGACTGCCGAGCCCCACGGGGTGTGGTGCCGGTCGGTGAAGTACGGGCCGTACGCCGGAAGGTGGTTGCCGGACGGGCCGAGGTGGTTGTGCACCACGTCGAGCACCACTCCGAGGCCCTTGCGGTGCGCGGCGTCCACGAAGCGCTTGAGCCCCTCCGGCCCGCCGTAGGGTTCGTGTACGGCCCACAGGGACACCCCGTCGTAGCCCCAGCCGTGCTTGCCGGGGAACGGGCAGACCGGCATCAGCTCGACGAAGTCCACGCCCAACTCGACCAGGTGGTCCAGCTGTTCGGCGGCCGCGTCGAAGGTACCGGGCGCGGTGAAGGTGCCGACGTGCATTTCGTACAGCACCGCGCCGGGCAGCGCGCGGCCGCGCCGGCCGGTCTGCGACCAGCGGAAGGCGGCGTGGTCCACCGCCCGGCTGGCGCCGTCCGGGCCGTGCGGCTGTCGGGGCGAGCGCGGGTCGGGCAGCGGCGGGCCGCCGTCCAGCCGGAAGGCGTAGTCGCCCTCGGGCGCCTCGCCCGCCCACCAGCCGTCCCGGTCGGCGCAGCGGGCCAACTCGTGGACACCGCCGTCCACTTCGACATCGACCCGGTGTTTCGCGTACGGCGCCCACACCTCGTAGCGCGACATCCTCAGCCCCTCCTGGTCAGCAGTGCCACCGGGTACGTCGCCAGCAGCTCCGCCACCGGCACCGCCCCGGCCGGGAAGCTGCGCAGCGACAGCAGCTCCGTCCACGGGCCGCCGGCCGGCAGCTCCAGCACCTCGCCGCGCCAGCCGCCCGCCCGGGCCAGCCCGTAGGGCAGCCGGGTGACGGCGGTGACCACGTCCTCGCCCCGGGCGAAGGCCAGCAGGTGGTCGGGGGCGGCCAGCGGCCGGTAGGCGCCGAGCGGGCCGGAGCGGCGCAGGTGCAGGGCGGTGGCGGTCAGGTGGAGTTTCTCCCGGGCGAGGTCGCCGGGGCGCGGGGTGGCCGCGTCGGTGAGCCGCACGGCCAGCGCGCCGAGGTCCACCACGCCCCGGTTGTCCGGGTCCACCAGGGTGTACAGCGGCTCCTCGCTGCCCTGGTAGAGGTCCGGCACGCCCGGGACGGTCAGGTGCAGCAGGGCGGCCGCCAGGGTGTTGGAGCGGGCGTACGGGGCGAGGGCGTGCACCAGGCCCTCGATCCGGGGGAGCAGCCCGGCGTTGCCGTGGACGGCCCGGGCCCGCTGCTCCAGGGCCTGCTCGTACCCGGCGTCGGGGGCCGTCCAGGAGGTGCGCAGCTTGGCCTCGCGGGCGGACTTGAGCAGGGCGGCGACCAGCCGGTCCGGGCTGATCGGCCAGGCGGCGACCAGGGTGTGCCAGAGCAGCCAGTCCGCGTCGCGATCGAAAGCGGGCCCGGCGGCGGTGGACCAGGCGGCGGCCTCGGCGGCCCAGGCCTCGGGCTGCTCGGCGAGGACGGCGAGCCGGGCCCGGGCGTCGGCGCTGCGCTTGGTGTCGTGGGTGGAGAGCACCGTCATGCTGTGCGGCCAGGTGCGCTCCAGGTAGCGGCACCAGTCGTGGAACTCGGCCGGGTGGAGTCCGGGCCGGGCGGGGTCGCCGCCGACCTCGTTGAGGCCGGGCAGCGCGTTCCAGCGGTAGAAGGCGGTGTCCTCGACGCCCTTGGCGGCGACGGCGGCGGCGGTCTGGGCGAAGCGCACGCAGAACTCGTCCTTGTCGGTGCTGCGCCCCAGCTCGCCCAGGGCGAGCGCGGCGACCAGGCGCTCGGTCGGGTCCGCCGCGCCGTCCGGGCCGAGCGGGCCGGTGGCCTGCAGCGGGTCGTCGAAGGCGGGCTCCCCGGGCCGCGCGTAGGGCCGGTACGCCGGGTAGTCGGTGAGCAGCCGCCGCAGCGCGGCCCGCAGCTGCCCGGGCGCGTGGTCGGCGTGGGCGGGTTCGGCGGCGCCGATCCGCAGCGCGATCCGGACCAGCCGCTCGACCTCGGCGGTCAGCTCGCCGTCGGGCCCGGTCATGTCGGCCCGGCCGCGCCGGGCGGCCGCGATCGCCGGGTGCGGGTCCTGGCACAGGTCGCGGACCGGCCCGCCGTGCAGGAAGGACTCGTACGCCCCGGCCAGCCGGCAGGCGCCCGCGTGGTCAGTGAGCACGCCGTCGATCCGGCGCAGCGCGTCGTAGCCGGTGGTGCCCGCGACCGGCCAGTCCTCGGGCAGCCGCTCATCGCCGGTGAGGATCTTCTCGACCACGATGTACGCGCCGCGCGCGGCTTCGCTCAGGCGCCGCAGGTAGCCGCGTGGGTCGGCGAGCCCGTCCGGGTGGTCGATCCGGAAGCCGTCCAGGACGCCGTCGGCGTGCAGTCCCAGCAGCACGGCGTGGGTGGCGGCGAAGACCTCCGGCTCCTCGACCCGGACGGCGATCAGTTCGTTGACGGTGAAGAAGCGCCGGTAGTTGAGCTCGGTGCGGGCGAGGCGCCACCAGGCCAGCCGGTACCACTGGCGGGCGAGCAGCTCGGGCAGCGGCAGCTCCTCCGTGCCCGGGCGCAGCGGCAGCTCGTGCCGGTGGTAGCGCAGCCGTTCGCCGTCCACCGTCAGCTGGTCCAGGACGGCGCCGAGCCGGTCGCCGAGCAGCGGCAGCAGCACCCGCCCGCGCCCGGGGGCGTCGGCGGGCCCGGGCTGGGCGGTCCAGTCGATGTCGAACCAGTGTGCGTACGGCGAGTCGGGCCCGTCCCGCAGGACCTGCCAGAGCGGTTGGTTGAGCCGCTCGGGCACGGGCACGGCCATGTGGTTGGGCACCACGTCGGCGATCAGCCGCAGGCCGTGCCGGTGCGCCTCGGCGGCCAGGGCGCGCAGCGCGGTCTCGCCGCCGAGTTGCTCGCTGATCCGGGTGTGGTCGACGGTGTCGTAGCCGTGGGTGGAGCCGGGGGCGGCCTCCAGCAGCGGGGAGAGGTGCAGGTGGGAGACGCCGAGGGCGGCCAGGTAGGGGACGGCGGCGGTGGCGTCGTGGAGGGTGAAGCCGGGCTGGAGCTGCAGGCGGTACGACGCGGTGGGAAACGAGGTGGGGGGCGTGGTCGGGGGCGAGGCGGGGTGGGTAGCGGCCGGGCGGGGCTGCGCGGGCTCGGCGGCGGAGGTCATAGGTCCATAGGTACCCGGCCGGGCCCGCCGCCAAGACCCGCTGCTGACCCGAACAGGTGAGCGCACGCCCGCTACGCCGGTCGCTGCAGCACCATCACCGAGCGGTCGGTGAGCCACAGCGCGTCCCCCGCCTTGACCCGCGCGCCGGCGCCCGGGGCGGGCAGCCGGGGCTGCGCGGTGTCCACCACGACCTGCCACTCCTGCCCGTGGTCGGCGGGCACTCTGAACTCCAGCGGCTCGAAGTGGGCGTTGAACATCAGCAGGAAGGAGTCGTCGACGATCCGCCCGCCGCGCCGGTCCGGCTCGGAGATGGCGTAGCCGTTCAGGAAGACGGTCAGCGACTTGGCGTAGCTGGCGCCCCAGTTGCGCTTGGTCATCTCCTCCCCGGCGGGGGTGAACCAGGCGATGTCGGTGAGGTCGTCGTAGCCGTTCGGGGAGAGGACCCCGGAGCCCTGCCGTCCGGACACCGGCCGCCCGTGGAAGAAGCGCCGCCGCCGGAACACCGGGTGGTCGCGCCGCAGCCAGATCATCCCCTGGGTGAACTCCAGCAGCCGTGCCGCCGGCCCCTCGCCCTCGGGCCAGTGCACCCAGGTGAGCTCGTTGTCCTGGCAGTACGCGTTGTTGTTGCCCAGCTGGGTGCGGCCGAGCTCGTCGCCGTGGGAGAGCATCGGCACGCCCTGGGAGAGCATCAGGGTGGCGATGAAGTTGCGCTGCTGGCGGGCTCGCAGCTCCTCGACGGCCGGGTCGGTGCTCGGGCCCTCGACGCCGCAGTTCCAGGAGCGGTTGAAGGATTCGCCGTCCCGGTTGTCCTCGCCGTTGGCCTGGTTGTGCTTGTCGTTGTAGGAGACCAGGTCGCGCAGGGTGAAGCCGTCGTGGCAGGTGACGAAGTTGATGGAGGCGATCGGGCGGCGGCCGTCGTCCTGGTAGAGGTCGGAGGAGCCGGTGAGCCGGGAGCCGAACTCGGCCAGGGTGGCGTTCTCGCCGCGCCACAGGTCGCGCACGGTGTCCCGGTACATGCCGTTCCACTCCGTCCACAGCGGGGGGAAGTTGCCGACCTGGTAGCCGCCCTCGCCGAGGTCCCAGGGTTCGGCGATCAGCTTGGCCTGGGAGACCACCGGGTCCTGCTGGACCAGGTCGAAGAACGAGGACAGCCGGTCCACCTCGTGGAACTGCCGGGCCAGGGTGGCGGCGAGGTCGAAGCGGAAGCCGTCCACGTGCATCTCGGTGACCCAGTAGCGCAGTGAGTCCATGATCAGCTGGAGCACGTGCGGGCTGCGCATCAGCAGGCTGTTGCCGGTGCCGGTGGTGTCCTCGTAGAAGCGCTGGTCCTGGGCGAGGCGGTAGTAGGAGACGTTGTCGAGGCCGCGCAGCGACAGTGTCGGCCCGAGGTGGTTGCCCTCGGCGGTGTGGTTGTAGACGACGTCGAGGATCACCTCGATCCCGGCCGCGTGCAGCGCCTTGACCATCGACTTGAACTCCTGCACCTGCTGGCCGCGGTCGCCGCCGGAGGAGTAGGAGGAGTGCGGGGCGAAGAAGCCGATGGTGTTGTAGCCCCAGTAGTTGGCCAGGCCGAGGTCGCGCAGCCGGTGGTCGCGGACGAACTGGTGCACCGGCATCAGCTCGATCGCGGTGATGCCGAGCTTGGCCAGGTGCTCGATCGCGGCCGGGTGGGCCAGGCCGGCGTAGGTGCCGCGGATCTCCTCGGGGATGCCGGGGTGCAGCTGGGTGAGGCCCTTGACGTGGGCCTCGTAGATGACGGTGCGGTGGTAGTCGGTGCGCGGCGGGTGGTCGGTGCCCCAGTCGAAGTACGGGTTGATCACCACCGAGTGCATGGTGTGCGGGGCGGAGTCGAGGTCGTTGCGGCGCTCGGGTGCGCCGAAGTGGTAGCCGTAGACGGACTCGTCCCAGTCGATGTGGCCGCTCATCGCCTTGGCGTAGGGGTCCAGCAGCAGTTTGGCGCTGTTGTGCCGCTGGCCCAGGCCCGGGTTGTACGGGCCGTGCACGCGGAAGCCGTAGCGCTGGCCGGGCTGGACGCCCGGCAGGTAGGCGTGCCGGACGAAGGCGTCCGTCTCGCGCAGTTCGACGGCGGTCTCCGAGCCGTCCTCGCCGATCAGGCACAGCTCGATCCGGTCGGCACTCTCCGAGAACACCGCGAAGTTGGTGCCGGCCCCGTCGTAGGTGGCACCGAGGGGGTAGGGCTTACCGGGCCAGACCTGCATGACGTCCTCAACTTCCTAGCGGTGTACAGAAACTGACATGTAGTCCGACAATCTGCCTGGACCCGTGCGCTCTCTTCCCGGCCGGGCGGTCGGGCATGTGCGACGCTCTCGCGCCGTGACGCACGGCACAGCCCGCAATACTTCCCGAGCCCTTCCCCGACGGCCGGGAGATAGCGCCGGGGTTCGCCCGAACGGGTGTCCAGCGGCGAATCCTGTGAAGAGTGGGGCGGGTGGTGCGCGCGAGCCCCCTCGCCCATCCGGCTGCGGGCGGCTCGCGGCGGGCAGTACCCTTGATCGTCCGGCCGCCCCGGCCGGTCCCGCGGACACCGACGGTCCGTCAACCTCCCCGGGGCAGAACGAGCAGCAACCAGATGAGGTGGCGCATGGTGTTCCCCGCCGGCGGCCGTGGCTCCGGGCCCGACGGCCCCGACCGGGGCGGTACCCGCAGCGAGGCGCCCACGGTGGTCATGCGCCCCACCATGACCGGCCGCGCCCTGGTGCCGGCCCAGGGCGGCCCCGTCGAGGTCCCCGCGCTCGCCTGGTCGGCGGGCGAGTGGGAGGACGCCTACCAGCGGGTCCGGCTGTCCGGCCGCGCCTACGTCTGGCTCAACCTGGTCGAACAGCGGCTGCGCTCCCTCGTCGACGAGGTGCTGCACCCCATCTACGCGCCCGCCCACGGAGAGGACTGGGTCACCGCCGCCGCCGGCCCGGCCGGCGAGGAATGGGCCCACCGGGCCGGCGCGGTGCGCGAGGTCAGCCGCCGCAAGGGCTACCTGCTCGACCCGGCCGACGACGACCCGCTGGTCTTCCTCACCCTGCCCCAGCTGCGCGAACTGATGGTCCAGCACTGGCCCTGCTTCGAGCCCTACCTCGCCGACCGGCGCGAGATCGAACTCGCCCTGGACGAGCTGGAAGTGGCCCGGCACGTGGTCTCCCGCAACCGGGTGCTCACCCAGACCGTGCTGGCCCAGACCGAACGCGCCGCCGCCCGGCTGCTCGCCGTCCTCGACGGCGGCGCTGGCGGGGTGCCCGCCGACGTGGTGGAGTCGCTCGTCGCCGGGCGCTACGCGGACGTCGTCGCCGTACACGCCGACCGGGTCCGGCTCCAGCGCGACCTGCCCGTCGAGGACCTGCTCGACGGCGCCCGCCGCCTGGACGCCCTCGGCATCGGCCTCGGCATGCTCTGCCAGAACTACACCGGCAAGCGCCTGGTCCGCCTGGCCGGCGAGGGCTGCCGGGTGCGGCTGCTGTTCCTCAACCCGGCGAGCAGCGCCGTACGCCGCCGCGAACGCGAACTCGGGCTCTCCCGCGGCGAGTTGTCCCGCTCCATCGAGATGAACATCATGCACGTGCGGAGGGTCCGGGCCCGGCTGCGGGACCAGGGCGGCTTCGAGATCCGGGTCTTCGACGAGACCCCGCGCTTCACCGCCTACCTCGTCGAGGGCCCCCGCCCCACCGGCCCGGTCGCCGGCCGCAGACAGAGCCGCGACCTCGGCGTCATCCAGCCCTACCTGCGCCGCTCCCGCGGCATGGAGTCCCCGGCGCTGATCCTGCGCGGCGGAGCGGGCCAGCAGCCGGGCGGCACCGAACCGGGGCTGCTGGAGGTCTACCGCGAGGAGTTCGAGGGGGTCTGGGCGGACTCCCGGAACGTGTCCTGAGGCTCGCATCGTGAGATAACCGCTGGTCACGGCGGCGGCGCCGGTGGAACACTGCGGGCCGTGAACAGCCTCCCCGCCTGGACCCTGGAACCCGCCGGCCTCAAGGACCTCGAACCCATCGTCGAACTCAAGGCCCAGGTCATGCGCGCCGACCTGGAACGCCTCGGCCGCTGGGACCAGGAGCGGTCCCGGGAACGCGTGCGGAAGTCCTTCTCCACCCGGTACACCTCCGTGCTGCTGGTCGAGGGAGCCTTCGCGGGCTGCGTCACCATCCGCCCCGACGAGCAGGGCGGGCGCCACCTGGAGCTCTTCTACCTGGCCCCGCACCTCCAGGGCCGCGGCCTCGGCACCGCCGTCCTGCGCCACCTCCTCGCCGACGCCGACGCCGCCGGGGACCCGATGCGCCTCGTCGTCCTCCAGGGCAGCGCGGCCCAGCGGCTGTACGAGCGGCACGGCTTCGAGGTCGTCCACGAGGACCCGATCGACGCCACCATGCACCGGGAGCCCGCCCGATGACCCCCGACGATGCCCGCGAGGACCTGTACGACCGCTCCGCGCTCTGGGCCATCGGCGAACTGCGCGCCCGTGACGTCGTCGACGCCGCCTGCGCGGCCCTGGTTGCCGGACTGGACACCCCGGCCCTGCGCGTCCTGGCCGCCTGCACCTACGGCGAGGCGGACACCGACGTGGAGGGCCTGCTGCCACCCGTCATGGCCGAACTCGGCCTGGACCTGCCCGAGCTCGACACCCGGGAGAGCGAGGAGGCCGGCCTGCGGGCGCTCGCCCGGCAGCTGCTGAACGCGGAGCTGACGCCCCGGGAACTCGCCCGCACCGTCCACCGCCGGTTCGGGCACCGCCTGGAGCTCGCCGAACCGCTCTCCTGCCTCGACTACGAGTACGACGCACTGGAGTACGGCACCCGCACCCGGGAGCAGCTGGACGCCGAGGCCCGCGCCGAGGCGCTACGACTGGGCCGGGGTCGCCACGCTCAGTAACGATTCCCTCAAAACCGCTGGTCGTCCGGGTTGCGCACGTGGTAGGTGTAGCTCCCGTGAAGATCATGGGGGAGGGCGGGGCCGCTGTGCTGCGCCTCGAAGACGTACACCGCACCTACGGCACCGGCCCGGAGGCCGTGCGGGCGCTCAGGGGGGTGGACGTCAGCTTCGACCGCGGCACCTTCACCGCCGTGATGGGCCCCTCCGGCTCCGGCAAGAGCACCCTGCTGCAGTGCGGCGCCGGCCTCGACCGCCCCGACAGCGGCCGGGTCGTCCTGGACGGCACCGACCTCGCCGGGCTGACCGAGACCCAGCTGACCGTCCTGCGCCGGCAGCGACTCGGCTTCGTCTTCCAGGCGTTCAACCTGGTCGGCTCGCTCACCGCCGAGCAGAACGTCGGCCTGCCGCTGCGCCTGGCCGGGCGCCGGCCCGACCGCGCCGAGGTCCGGCGTGCCCTCACCCAGGTCGGCCTCGGCGAGCGCACCGGCCACCTGCCCTCCCAGCTCTCCGGCGGCCAGCAGCAGCGCGTCGCCATCGCCCGCGCCCTGATCACCAAGCCCCGGATGCTGTTCGCCGACGAGCCGACCGGCGCCCTCGACAGCTCCAGCAGCCGCGACGTGCTCGCCCTGCTGCGCGACCTGGTCGACCACGAGGGCCAGAGCACCGTGATGGTCACTCACGACCCGGTCGCCGCCTCCTACGCCGACCGCGTCCTCTTCCTCGCCGACGGCCGGATCGTCGACGACCTGCCCCACCCCAGCGCCCAGCAGATCGCCGAGCGGATGACCGCCCTGGAGACCGTCGCATGACGTCGCTCGGCACCCTCCTGCCCGTCGCCGCCGCGAGCCTGCGCCGCCGCAAGGCCGCCTTCGCCGGCTCCTACGTCGCCCTCACCCTCGGCGTCACCCTGGTCGCCACCACCGGCAGCCTCCTCAACGAGACCGCCGGGGACGACTCCCCGATCGGCGCGCCCTCGCTGCACAAGGTGCTCCAGTTCACCTCCGCGATGGCCGCCTTCGTCGCTGTCTTCGTCGTCGCCGGCACCTTCGCATTCGCCGTCGCCCAGCGCCGCCAGGAGATCGCGATGCTGCGCGCCGTCGGCGCCACGCCCCGCCAGATCGTCTGGCTGATCACCGGCGACGCGGCGGTCGTCGCCCTCGCCTCCGCCGTCAGCGGCTGCCTGCTCGCCCTGGCCGGCGCACCCGCGCTCGCCGCCTGGCTGGTCGCCCGCGGCGCCGCCCCCGACGGCTTCACCGCCCGGCCCGCCGTCGGCCCGATGCTGCTCGCCGCCGCCGTCGGCCTGCTGGTCGCCCTGCTCGGCGCCGTCACCGCCGCCGCCCGGGCCGGGCGGGTGCGCGCCGTCGAGGCGCTCGGCGACGCCGCCGTCGACCGCAAGGTCATGACCGGGCCGCGCTGGGCCTTCGCACTGCTCGGACTGCTCGCCCTCGCGGGCACCGTCTACTACTACCTCTCCGCGGCCACCATGCCGCCCGTCCCCGGCGACCAGCCGGACGACCCCCAGGTCGCCTCCCAGTGGGTGCTCGGCGCCGATCTGGCCGCCATCACCACGATCGCCCTGTTCGCGCCCGTGGTCGTCCCGGTGCTGGTCCGGCTGCTCAGCGCCCCGCTGGCCCGGCTCACCGCCGCCGCCCCGCTGCTCGCCCGGCAGAACGCGCTCACCGCGGTGCGCCGCACCGTCTCCACCGCCACCCCGGCCTTCCTCACCATCGCGCTCACCGGCACCATGGTCGGCTCCACCGCCGCCTTCGCCGACGCCATGACCGCCCAGGGCAAGGCCACCGCCGCCGCCCGCTACGTGCTGCGCCCCGGCAGTGCCCCGCTGCCCGCCGACGCCGCCCGCCGGCTCACCGCCGGTACGCCCGGCCTGCACGCCACCGCCACCACCTCCACCGTGGTCATGGGTCTCGGCGCCGACCGGCCCGCCTTCGACGACCACGGCGAGGACTCGCCCGCCTCCGTCCCGTCCGCCGCCACCGTCGTCGACGGCGACCTCGCCACCGCCTGGACCCTGCCCGCCGTCGACGGCACCGCCGCCGACCTGCGCGGCGCCACCCTCGCCGCCTCCACCGATCAGGCCCGCGGCCACGGCTGGAAGCTCGGCGACCAGGTCAACCTGCGCCTCGCCGACGGCACCATCGCCAGCCTGCGGCTCGCCCTCGTCTACCGCACCCAGCTCGGCCTGGACGAGATCATGCTCAGCGGCGACGCCGCCGCCGGCCACCTCGACGGCGCCCGCCCCGGCGCCGTCCACCTCAGCGCCGAACCCGCCGACCGGCTCGGCGGCGTCCTCACCGACGCCCACGACCCCGGACCCGACCCCAACGCCCACTACGCCTGGATCGCCACCACCACGATCCTCGGCCCCGCCCTGCTCTACGCCCTGATCGCCATCGTCAACACCATGGTGATGAGCGCCGCCGACCGCCGCCGCGACTTCACCGTGCTGCGCCTGGCCGGAACGGTGCGCCGCCAGGTCCTGCAGATGGTCGCCCTGGAAGCCGTCCTGGTCGTGGCCACCGCCGCCGTCCTCGCCCTCGCTGTCACCGCACTCACCCAGTACGGCACCACCGCCCTGCTCAACCACCGCATCCTGGCCGGACAGGCCGGCGTCGCACTGCACCTGCCCTGGCTCCCCCTCGGCGCGGGCGCGGCCCTCTGCCTGGCCCTCGCCGTGGCGGCCAGCGTGCTGCCCAGCCGCCTCGCCCTGACCGGCCCGGTGGCGGCGCGGTAGGGCCCAGGACCGGTCGTCGTACGACACCGTCACTCGGCCCCGGCGCGCTCGCGAGCGCGCCGGGGCCGTTCCGTGTGGCCACTCAACAGCCCTACAGGACAGTGGTGTCGGTCCGGCGGACGGCTTGCTCGAATCCCGCCCGGACGGCAACCCCGTGGGCCCGGCGAGTTGGGGGCCGAGACGGCCGCCGACGCGGTCCTGGCAGCCGCCCGAGCAGCCGGGACGGCTCCCCTGGCGGCCGGGTTGTCGGTGGGGCGGGTGATGATAGGGGCTGTTTCGCTGGAGGACGGAAGGACACACCTGATGAGCTGGTGGCAGCAGCCACTGGTCGGCTTCGACCTGGAGACCACGGGCACCGACCCGGCCGTGGACCGCATCGTCACGGCCGCGCTCGTGGACACGGTCGGCGCCGTCCGGGTGGAGGTCGCCGACTGGCTGCTCGATCCCGGGGTGCCGATCCCCGCCGAGGCGGAGGCGATCCACGGGATCGGGGATGCGATGGCGCGCAGCAGGGGGCGGCAGGCCAAGGAGGCGGTGGAGGAGATAGCCGCGGCGCTGTGCGCGCGGATCGCGGACGGGCGGCCGGTGGTGGCGTTCAACGCGCCGTTCGACCTCTCGCTGCTCGACGCCGAGTTGCGCCGGTACGGGCTGCCGAGCCTGGCCGAGCGGCTCGGCGGGCCGGTCGGGCCGGTGCTGGACGCGCTGGTGATCGACC
The DNA here is from genome assembly GCF_044546945.1 of Kitasatospora sp. NPDC053057. NCBI lineage: Bacteria > Bacillati > Actinomycetota > Actinomycetes > Kitasatosporales > Streptomycetaceae > Kitasatospora > Kitasatospora sp. NPDC053057. Next base: position 71,316 of record NZ_JBITZP010000004.1, read on the forward strand.
GGGCGGTGGACAGGTACCGCAAGGGCTCGCGGACCCTGCAGCGGGTGTGCGAGGTGTACGGGGTGGAGCTGACGGACGCCCACGAGGCGGGCAGCGACGCGCTGGCCGCCGTACGGGTCGCCGTCGCGCTGGCCGGGCGCTACCCGGCCGAGGTGGGGGAGGTGGCGCCGGCCGAACTGCACGGGCGGCAGATCGGCTGGTACCGGGAGTGGGCCGAGGGCCTGCAGGCCTGGCTGCGCCGCGGCAAGGACCCGCTGGCGGTGGTGGATCCGCGCTGGCCGTCCAGGCCGACGGACCAGGAGTCGCCGGGCGTGACCGGATGACCGTGACCGTACGCCCGGCCCGCCCCGGGGACTTGCCGGGCTTCCTCGCCCTCGCCGCCGAGGTCGAGCACTGGTTCGGCCCGATGGTGGCCGAACCCGGCTTCCACCGCGCGGTGGAGAGGTCCCTCGCACGGGGGAGCGCGACCGTCGCGGAGGATGACCGGGGCCTGCTCGGCGGCCTGCTGTTCGGCGGCGGGCCCCCGTTGCACCACCTGCACTGGCTGGTGGTGGCCGAGCGCGCCCGGGGTACCGGCGTCGGCCGGGCGCTGGTGGAGGACGCGCTGCGCCGGCACGTCCGCGCCCCGGCCGTGGTCGAGGTGGTCACCTTCGGCCCGGACCACCCCGGCGCGGTGACCAGCGGCGCCCGGGTGTTCTACGAGCGGCTGGGCTTCACCGCCGCCGAGGCCGCCGAGCCCGGACCGGAGGGCGGCTCCCGCCAGGTCTACCGGCTGCGCGTCACCTGACCGCTACTGCAGGTCCAGCCCCACCGGGTGCGCCACGTCCACCGGGCAGACGAACACATGCAGTTCCCCGTGCCGTCCGACGGACAGGTCCGGGTCGTCGCCGCTCTCCACGGTCAGCAGGTGCGTCATCCGCTCGCCGCACCGCCCGCAGTCGACCGGGACGAGGTCGGTGAGGTGCCAGGACGGCCAGCCGCCCAGCTTCCAGCCCTCCGCGCGGCCCGGGTCGCGCTCGTACTCGATACCCTGCCGTTCGGCGAACTCGGCGACGGCGCGGGCCAGTTCCTCGGGCAGCTCGTCCCGGTCGGGCAGGTCGAGGAGCTGTTCGGGGCGCAACGCGCACGGCTGCGGCAGGTACTCCTCCTCGCTGAGCCGGGGCGGCGGGGGAGTGGCCGGGGCGAGTTCGGCGGCGCGCTGCCAGTGGAGTTCGACGGCGGGGCCGTAGTAGTAGCGCTCGCCCTGGATGTCGTCGTGGTCGTTGGGGCACCAGAGCACCTGGAGCAGGTCGGTGCCCTCCGGCCGGGGCAGGTGCGGCGCGTCCTCGGCGCGGATCAGGGCGAGCGGGATCAAGGCCGTTGGGACGGCCCGCAGTTCGGGGTCAGGGCGGGGGATCCGGTCGTCCTCCTCCGGGTGCCTGGCGGTGCAGTGCGGCCAGGGTTCGCCGGCCGGCCACAGCGCCGGGCCGCCGATGCCGCTCGCCCCCGGCGCGGGCTGCGCGGCGTACGGGTGCAGCAGGGTGGCGGGCCGCAGGTAGGGGGCGAGCCCGGGGACCGCGGCGACGAGTTCGGCGGGGCTGGGTGGAAGATCCGTCACGGTGAACCACCTTAGGGACAGCCGTAACTCCCTTACGCCGCAGGGAGGTCGAAGGTGTACCCCTGGGCGACGAGCCAGGGCAGCAGCTGCTTGAGCGCGGCCACGGTCTGGCTGCGGTCGCCGCCGCCGTCGTGCATCAGGATGACGCCGCCGGGCTTGAGCTGGCTCTGCACGGTGGAGACGATCGCGGGCACGCCGGGGCAGGACCAGTCGCGCGGGTCGACGGACCAGGCGAGGGAGGACATCCCGAGCCCGGCCGCGATGTGCTCGTTGTCGGCGTTGAAGCCGCCGCCCGGCGCGCGGAACCAGCTGACCTCGGTGCCGGGCCCGCCGGCCTTGACGATCATGTCGTGGGCGGCGGTGACCTCGTACACCGCCTTGTCGTGGGGGAGCTTGGCGAACGGCTGCGGGTGGTGGACGCTGTGGTCGCAGAGCCGGTGGCCCTCGGCCAGCACCCGCTTGACCAGGGCCGGGTTGGCGGCGGCGTTCTGGCCGATCTCGCAGAAGGTGGCCTTGACGTGGTACTGGGCGAGCAGGTCGAGGATCTGGCCGGTGGCCGGGCCGGGGCCGTCGTCGAAGGTGAGCGCGACGGTGCGGCCGCCGGAGGCGGTGGAGCCGATCACCTTGGTCGCCTTGCCGGTGGCGGCGGGCGGTGCCGCGGGCGGTGCCGCGGGTGTGCCGGGCGCGGAGGAGGCGGCCGGCGCGGTGGACGCGGCCGGCGCGGCGGGCGTGCGCGGTTTCGCGGTGGCCGACGGGGCGGCCGGGCCGGAGCCGGTGGCCGCGTCGGAGCCGGGGGCGGGCGCGATGGTGGTGGCCGCCGTGCCGGTCGGCTGCTGCTGCGGCGAGGCGGTGCCGGTGGTGGTGCCGGTGCCGGTGCCGGTAGTGGTGGTTCTCGGCTGCAGCGCCCCGCTGGCGGTGCCGCACGCGGACAGGCCCAGGACGGCGGCCACCGCGATGCAGCCCGCGATCAGCCGACTGCGGCCGACGGCCGGGCGGGCCGGACGGGTCGGGAGGGAGGGGCGGTGGCGGGCGGCGTTCCAGTGCATGGCGGCGGCTCCTGAGGGGCGGGAAGGGTGCCGATCCATCGGTCAGGATGACTGTGCGATAGGACGCCGATCGTACGTGCCCCAGTTGCGCGCCGGACCGATCCGGCGCGGGAGTCTTCTCACACTCGGCCGGTTTGGCGTCCGCCGTTCAGAAGGGGTAGCGGCGCCCGGTCAGAACGGGTACCACCGCACCTCGGTGGCCCCCTCGCGGAGCGAGGCGACCCGGCGGCCGAACTCCGCGAGCGCCGCCGGGTTCCCGGCCACCTGCTGGGCGACCCAGGAGGCGCTGGCGGTCTCCCGGGCCCCGCGCAGCACCGCGAAACCGGGCCAGTCCCGTACGTCCCAGCCGTAGGCCTCGGTGAACGCCCGGTACTCCTCGCCCGGCACGCCGTAGCGGTCATGGCTGAGCGCGAGGACCACCAGGTCGTGTTCGCGCAGGTCGTGCGAGACGTTCTCCAGGTCGAGCAGCACCGGCCCGTCCGGACCGACGTGGACGTTGCGCGGCAGCGCGTCGCCGTGGATCACCCCGGAGTGCAACTGCGGCACGAGGTCGGGCAGGGCGGCCTCGAAGGCGTCCCGGCGGTGGCGCAGGAAGGCGACGTCCGCGGGGTCGACCTGCCCCTCGGCGGAGGCGAGCCAGCGCTCGACCGGCGCCAGCAGGTCGCGGCGGCCGAGCGGGAAGGGCGGCAGCGGCAGCCGGTGCAGGGCGCGCAGCAGCGGGGCGAGGTCGGCCGGGCGGGCCGGGCGGACGGCGGGGGCGAGCCGGTGCCAGAAGGTGACCGGGTGGCCGTCGGCCAGCTGCGGTTCGGGCGCCACCGCCTCGTACGGGCGGACCACCGGGACGTCCTGCCCGGCCAGCCAGTGCGCGACGGCCAGCTCGCGGTGCGCCCGGTCGTACAGTTCGGGGCCGCGGCCGACCTTGGCGACCACGGCCGGGTCGCCGAGGTCGAAGACGGCGTTCTCGCCGAGCGCGAGCAGCCGGGCGTCGCCCGGGCCGGGCAGTCCGGCGGACTCGCAGGCGCGGGCGAGCAGCAGCCGGGCGAGGCCCTCGTCGAAGGGGATCATGGCTGGACTCCGTTCCGCCGTCGTTCATCCGGAGGACTCCCGGACGGAGATCATCATGGCGCACGGGGCGGCGCGCGGACGCCGGGCCCCGCGGTGCGCGGCGGTGGCCCGGTCGCCTCGACCGCCGTGGGTCGCCCGCCGGGTGCGGCTCCGGCGCCCCAACCGACAGTAGGGAAGCGGTGGTTGGGCGGTAATCCGGCTGGCGGGAGAACGCGCCCTGGTGCCCGCCTCGGGGCCGGGGTGGAGTTTTCCCTACCCGCGGACCCTGATACCTCCTCCTCGGAGGTAGGGGGCGGACTCCACCCTGAGGGGGAGAAGACTCCACCCAGAGCACGAGGTCAACGGGGTTGCGGCCGGGAGAGACTGGGGCGGGGCCGTTCGGGGCGGCCCACAACGGGGGTTGGACAACGGGGGCTTCCTTGCCGCGCGGCAAGCACGTACTCGTAGGATGACGCCCAGACCTACTTACCTGCCGACCGGCTAGGGAGCGCCAGCGCGCGTGGCCCGCCCGGTCCTGCCGTCGCCCAGCGTCCCGTCCCCCAAGGGCTGCGGTGAACCATGCCCAGGAGGCATCGAGCATGTTCCACCGACTAGGACAATTCGCCGTACGCCGCGCGTGGTGGGTGATCGCCGCGTGGCTCGTCGCCATGGTCGCCATCTTCATCTCCTCGCCCAAGGTGAGCTCCCAGACGGACGAGGCGTCGTTCCTGCCCAAGCACTACGAGTCCATCCAGGCCGCAGAGCTGCAGGCACGGGCCTTCCCGTCCGCCTTCACGCCCGACGCCCTCATCCTCTTCGAGCGCAACGACGGCGCCGCGCTCACCGACGCCGACGCCAAGGCCATGGGCAAGCTGACCCAGGACCTGACGGCCAAGAAGATCGACGGGGTCGAGGCGGTCAACCCGCCGGCCGAGAAGCTGGGCTACTCGCCGGACCACAAGTACGCGATGGGCACGATCGCCATCGCCAAGGACAAGCAGCAGGACCCGAAGCTGATCGCGGACGTCGCCAAGGCGGTCCGCAACGACGGCAAGGAACTGGCGGCCTCCACCGACCTGAAGTTCCAGCTGGGCGGCTCCGCCGCCCAGACCCTGGACCAGCAGGAGTCCTCCAACGACACCGAGGGCCTCATCACCATGGCCACCCTGGTGCTGGTCATCGTGATCGTCGGCATCATCTTCCGCAGCGTCCTGGCCGGCCTGCTGCCGATCCTGGTCTCGCTGATCATCGCCCTGCCCACCTCCATGGGACTGATCAACTACGCCACCAAGGCCTTCGACCTCAAGAGCACGGCGATCCTCACGCCGATCCTCATCGTCGTCGTGCTCGGCGTCGGCACCGACTACTTCCTCTTCCTCGCCTTCCGCTACCGCGAGCGGCTGCGGGCCGGTGAGGACCGCAAGAACGCCGTCGTCAACGCGGTCGGCCGGGTCGGCGAGGCGATCGCCTCCGCGGCCGGCGCCGTCACCATCGCCTTCGCCGCGCTGATCCTCTCCAGCCTCGGCATGTTCCAGGCCCTCGGCCCGGCGCTGGCCATCGCGGTCGTCGTCACCGCCCTCGCCTCCGTCACCCTGGCCCCGGCGCTGCTCTCCGTCATCCCGGCCCGCGGCGTCTTCTGGCCCGGCAAGAAGTGGATGCGGGAACCCAGTGACGCGCGCTTCACCGCGCTCGGCCGGGTCGTCGAGAAGCGCCCGGCGCTCACCGCCATCGCCTCCGGCGGCGTGCTGATCGCCCTGACCCTCGGCGCCCTGGGCTACAACGGCCTGTTCGACATGACCAGCGGCTCGATGCCGAAGGAGAAGGAGTCGATGGTCGTCCAGGACAAGATGTCCACCGCCTTCTCCAAGGGCGCGGCCTCCCCCAGCCAGGTCTTCCTGAGCAGCACCGACGGCAAGAAGCTCGACCCGGCCTCCTTCCAGGCCTACGCGGACAAGCTCCACGGCGTCGCCGGCGTCGCCCAGGTGTTCCCGCCCTCCTCCGCGGGCCAGAACAAGACCATCAGCGACGACGGCACCACGGCCCAGTTCACCGTGATGCTCAAGGACGAACCCTCCAGCAACGAGGCCATCGACAGCGTCACCAAGCTGCGCGAGGTCGCCCACGGCCAGGCCCCGGCCGGCACCGAGGCCAAGGTCGGCGGCCTCAGCTCGGTCTTCAAGGACATCAACCTGGCGATGGCCCACGACTACAAGCTGGTCTTCCCGATCGCCGGGCTGCTCATCCTGCTCATCCTGGCGCTCCAGCTGCGCAGCGTGGTCGCCCCCTGGTACCTGATGGCCTCGGTCGGTCTCGGCTTCGGTGCCACCCTCGGCGCCGCCACGCTGCTCTTCCAGAAGATCGGCCACGAGACCGGCCTGATGTTCATGATGCCGATCCTGATCTACCTCTTCGTGGTGGCGATCGGGACGGACTACAACATCCTGATCATCGCCCGCCTGCGCGAGGAGGCCCGAGCGGGCCGCTCCCCGCGCGAGGCGGCCCGCGAGGCGCTGCGCCACGGCGGCCCGACCGTCGCCGCGGCCGGCTTCATCCTGGCGGCCTCGTTCGGGACCTTCATGCTCGCGGGCAACACCTTCATGCTGGAGTTCGGCTTCGCGATGGCCTTCGGCATCGTGCTGGCGGCCTTCGTGATGGCGATGTTCTTCACCCCGGCGCTCACCGCGCTGATCGGCAACAAGGCCTGGTGGCCCGGCCGCGGCGCCGACGCCCGTCCGGGCCACGGCGAGGGCCCGGCCCCACTGGCGGGCACCCACGGCGTGCCGGAGCCGGCCGGCCGGCGTTGACCGAGGTCTGAACGGCGGCCGAACACCAGGCGGCGCCCCGCTCCGGCGGGGCGCCGCTCCCCGTTTTCCGGGGGCGGCAAACGTGATCTGCCAAGCATAAAAGTCCCCGGTCAATCAGGGTGCGACCGTGCTACAGTCGAAGCAGTTGCAGTTTTGGTTCCCATGAACGTGTGTGTGCGCCTGCTGGTACCAACCAACAGGCGCATTTGTTTTGTCCGGTGTTTCAGTCTCCGGATGGGGATCGCGGCTACTTGGGGATTCACGAGGTGTGGGTCCCTGATGCCCCAATAGGAGGAGACGGTTATGGCTACCGGCACCGTGAAGTGGTTCAACAGCGAAAAGGGCTTCGGTTTCATCGAGCAGGACGGCGGCGGCCCGGACGTCTTCGCCCACTACTCGAACATCCAGGCCCAGGGCTTCCGTGAGCTCGTCGAGGGTCAGCGCGTCGAGTTCGACGTCACCCAGGGCCAGAAGGGCCCGCAGGGCGAGAACATCCAGGTCATCGCCTGACGTCAGCTTCCACGCTGACGCGCGATCCCCTGTGATCTCGTGAAGCGGGGGCCCGCACCGGTCGACGGTGCGGGCCCTCGTCCATGCCGCCGTACGGCCGGGGCGGCGATCTCCCAGAAGACGGCCGACCAGTCCGCGACCGCGGGCTGCCGACCGACGGACGGAGAACCCGTGACCACCCCTGCCCGCACGCCCCGCGACCGCGGCGACCGCACCACCGACCGCTCCACCGCCCGCTCGGGTGACCAGGGCCGCACCGGCCGCCCGCGCCGCAGCGGGGACAGCCCCGAGCGTGCCCGCCGCAGCGGGGAGGGCGCGGACCGCGACCGCAAGCCGCGCAACCGCGCCGGTGCCCCCAAGACCGCCCGCACCGCCGTCCCGGAGCCCGCCGACTTCACCGTCGTCGAGGGCACCCCGGCCCGGCCGCCGGCGGCCTCCTTCGCCGAACTCGAACTGCCCAAGGCGATCCTCTCCGCGCTCACCCGCGAGGGCGTCACCGAGCCGTTCCCGATCCAGGCCGCCACCCTGCCCGACTCGATCGCCGGGCGCGACGTCCTCGGCCGCGGCCGCACCGGCTCCGGCAAGACCCTGGCCTTCGGCCTGCCGCTGCTCGCCCGCACCGCCGGGCGCCGTGCCGACTCCCGGCACCCGCTGGCGCTCGTCCTGGTACCCACCCGCGAGCTGGCCCAGCAGGTCACCGAGGCGCTCACCCCGTACGCCACCGCCGTCAACCTGCGGATCACCACCGTCGTCGGCGGCATGGGCATCAGCCGGCAGGCCAACGCGGTGCGCCGCGGCACCGAGGTCCTGGTCGCCACCCCCGGCCGACTGGACGACCTGATCGGGCGCGGTGACGTCAACCTGTCCGACGTCGCCATCACCGTCCTCGACGAGGCCGACCAGATGGCCGACATGGGCTTCCTGCCGCAGGTCAGCAGGCTGCTGGAGCAGGTCGCCGAGGGCGGGCAGCGGATGCTGTTCTCCGCCACCCTGGACCGCAACGTCGACCGCCTGGTCAAGCGCTTCCTGGCCGACCCGGTCACCCACTCGGTCGACCCCTCGGCCGGCGCGGTCACCACCATGGACCACCACGTCCTGCAGCTGGAGCCCGCCGACAAGGCCTCCGCCACCGCCCACATCGCCTCCCGCGACGGGCGCGTGATCATGTTCGTGCACACCAAGCACGGGGCCGACCGGCTCGCCAAGCAGCTGCGCGCCACCGGCGTGATGGCCGCCGCTCTGCACGGCGGCAAGTCCCAGCCGCAGCGCAACCGGGTGCTCGACCAGTTCCGCGAGGGCGAGGTCACCGCGCTGATCGCCACCAACGTGGCCGCCCGCGGCATCCACATCGACGGCCTCGACCTGGTCGTCAACGTCGACCCGCCGATCGACCACAAGGACTACCTGCACCGCGGCGGCCGCACCGCCCGGGCCGGCGAGTCCGGTACGGTCGTCACCCTCGTGCTGCCCGAGCAGCGCCGCGAGGTCAACCGGCTGATGACGGTCGCCGGGATCCGCCCCACCGTGACCAAGATCCGCCCCGGCGACGTCGACCTGGCCCGGATCACCGGCGCCCGCACCCCCAGTGGTGTCCCGGTCGCACTGGTCGTCCCGGCCACCGCCCAGCCCGCGGCCCAGGCCGCCTCCGCCGACGGCAAGGGCGCCGACGGCAAGTCGGGCAACCCGCGCCGCCGCCCCGGCAAGCGCTCCGGGCTGCCCGCCGACGTCGACATGAACGGCAACCCGCGCCGCCCGCGCCCCAAGCAGCGCCTCGGCGCCGCGGGCCAGGGCGAGCGGCCCCAGGCCGCCGGGTTCATCGGGCGCTCCTCCGGCCGGGCCCGGCCGGGCAGCGGCTCGAAGTCCGGTGGCAACTACGGCACCGGGCGCCAGCGCCGCAAGTTCGACTGACCGTCGTACACGGAGCCGTCGTACACGGACCGAGTCCCGCTGAACGGGCTCCGCGACTTCCCCCGGGACGGGGGAGCGCGGGGCCCGTTCCGCTTTTTCCGGACGCCTTTCCCGGCCGAGGCCGACAGCTGACGTGAATCCGTTGTAGTTCGCCTTGAACTAACGCTTGACGGAGGACTGTCCACCCCGGATTCTTTTACGCGGCCCACACATCTGTCGCACAGTCACCAAACCTGCGCGGATGTTGAGTTGACGTGATTCGCCGACCCGGAAGGACCACCGTCCCCATGCGCCGAACCTCCGCCCTGCTGACCACCGCCCTGCTCGCAGGGGCCGCCGCCCTGGCCGCACCGGCCACCTCCGCCCAGGCCGCGCCCGCCTGCAGCGCCTTCGTCGCGGGCTGGAGCGCCGTCGGCAGCTGCAGCGGCCTCGACCCGATGCAGGTCTGGTCCGTGGGCGCCACCTGCTACTACTGGAACTCCACCCACACCGTGCAGTTCTCGCGGCCCGCGATCGGCGGCGTGGCGATCGGCGACGGCAGCACCTCCGCGTCCTGCGGCATCGGCGACAGCGTGATGTTCCCGCACATCATCATGGGCGCCGCCCCGCCGGCCGGCCCCACCGGCCAGATCACCGGCTACGTCGGCAAGTGCGTCGACGTGCAGGGCGCCAACCTCGGCAACGGCACCCCCATCCAGATCTACGACTGCAACGGCACCGTGGCGCAGAAGTGGCGGGTGGGCGCCGACGGCACCATCCGCGCCCTCGGCAAGTGCATGGACGTCTCCGGCGGCGGCACCGCCAACCACACCATGGTCCAGCTCTGGGACTGCAACGGCACCGGCGCCCAGCAGTGGCAGCACCGCGCCGACGGCTCGCTGCTCAACCCGCAGTCCGGCCGCTGCCTGGACGACCTCGGCTTCTCCACCGCGAACGGCAATCAGCTCGGCATCTGGGACTGCAACGGCGCCGCCAACCAGAAGTGGAACCTGCCTGCCTGAGGCAGCGTCAAGTATGGCCCGCTGAACGTAAAGTGCGGTCAGCCGCGCGTCAAGTGTGGTCCGCCGCCCGGCCCTTGCGCCGGGCGGCGGACCGCCTCCACGCCGGGCGGCTACACCGCGGCGGCCGTCGGAGCCAGCCGGCGCAGCCGCTCCGCCGTCTCCGCGTCACGCGGCGACATCACGATCAGCTGCAGCCCCTCCGCCGCCAGCAGCACGTGCTGGTCGATCCGCAAGACGCCCAACTCCTCGTGCCGGACCACCTTCTCGGCCCCCGAACGCTCCGCGACCTGGTGCTCGTCCAGCCAGCGGTCCGCCTCCGGATGCTCGCCCCGCACGTGCTGGATCATCCGGCCCAGGTGCCGGCCCACCGCCGTCGCCTCCCCGCCGCGCTCCGCGTACGCCGCCCGCAGCTGGGCCAGGAAACGGCGGGCGTGCCGCTCCCAGTGCTCCACCCGGCGGCGGTGCACCGCGTTGCCGAACACCACCCACGCCAGGTTGCACTCCTGCGGCGGCCGCCCGGACAGTTCGAACAGCGCGTCCGCGCCCGGATTCCAGGCCCGCAGGTCCCAGTTGGCGTCCATCACCCAGGCCGGCGCCGGCCACTGCGCGTGCATCAGCCGCAGCAGTGCCGCCGGCACCTCCGCGGGCGCGCCCACCTCCCCGTCCAGCGGATGGCTGCCCGCCAGCCGGAACAGGTACGCCGTCTCCGCCCGGTCCAGCCGCAGCGTCCGGGCCAGGCTGGCCAGCACCTCCGGCGACGGATGGATGTCCCGCCCCTGCTCCAGCCACGTGTACCAGGTCACCCCCACCCCGGCCAGCAGCGCCAGCTCCTCCCGCCGCAGCCCCGGTGTGCGCCGCCTGGCCCCCGGCGCCAGCCCCACCTCCTGCGGCGTCAACCGGGCCCGGCGGCTGCGCAGGAAGCCCGACAGCTCCGTGCGGCGCTCCTCCGACTCGTCCATGTCCCCCGTCCTTCCTGGTGGTCGAACTACCAGTATCCTTACGCACTGTTGCCACCCCGGCCCGCGCGGCAGGCTTGATCACGACAACGCAAGCCAGCTCCGAGGGGCCCATGATGAACCGTCAGCACCGCACCGTCCGCCGCGCCGTGGTCGCCCTCGCGGCCGCCGCCCTGCTCGGCACCGCCGGTACGCTACCCGCCGCCGCGGCCGCCCACTGCCCGGCCCCCGCCGTGATCAGCGGCCACGCCCCCACCCTGGTGCCCGAGACCGCCGTCTGGGACCAGGCCCACCACCGCTTCCTGGTCGGCTCGATGCGGCACGGCACCGTCTCCACCGTCGCCCTCGACGGCACCGTCCGCACGCTGATCGACGACCCCGACACCCTGATCGAGATCGCCGGCCTGCGGATCGACCAGGCCCACCGCCGCATCCTGGTCACCAACCTCGACAACGGCATCGGCGAGCGCACCAGCCCCGCCACCCTCGGCCGGGTCGCCGGCATCGCCGCCTACGACCTGGACACCGGCCGCCGCCTCTACTACACCGACCTCGCCGCCGTCGCCGGTGACGGCGGCAGCCACCTCGCCAACGACATCGCCGTCGCCCCCGACGGCACCGCCTACGTCACCGACTCCTTCGCCCCCGTCGTCTACCGGGTCGACCCGGACGGCACCGGCTCCGTCCTGCTGCGCGACGACCGCCTCACCCCCGCCCCCGGCGCCTACGGCCTCAACGGCATCGCCTACCGCGACGGCCGGCTCGTCCTCGGCAAGTGGGACGACGGCACCCTGTGGCAGCTCCCGCTGTGGGACCCGGCCGGACTGCGCCGGGTCGAGATCGCCGACGGCGGGGCGCTGCTCCACCTCGACGGCATCTTCGCCCGCCCCGACGGCACCATCGCGGGCGTCACCAACGCCTTCTACGGCGCCGGCCGCGACGCCGAGGTCGAACTGCGCTCCGACGACCACTGGCGCACTGCCCGCCTCACCGCCGTCCGCCCCTCCACCGACCCCACCCCCACCGCCGTCACCACCGGCCCCGCCGGCGCCCTCTACCAGCTCTCTGGCGGCCTCGCGGACGCCAACGCCGGCCACCCGGGCGACACCTTCACCCTCCGCCGGGTCTGAGCGGACTGAAGTCCCACCGTCGCTCGATGTTGGTGAGATACAATGCTATGTACATCGCCAATATCCATCGGAGGTGCCCGATGTCCGTGACCCAGATCGACCTCGATGACGAAGCACTGGAGCGCGCAATGGCTCTTGCCGGGGTGCGGACCAAGAAGGAGGCCGTGAACCTCGCGCTGCGTTTCTATGCCGAGCGGCAGGAACGCGCGGCACGCATCAGCAGGCACTTCGAGCGGGCCCAGCACTGGGAGGCCCTTGAGCACGCCGAGCGGCTGCATCGGGCCGAGAAGGATGCTCGGTGATCTATCTCCTCGACACCTCCGCACTGTTCCGCCTGATGCGCGAGCCGAGGCTGAAGACCGCCTGGTACGACGCGATCGACGCAGGGTCGATCGCGTCGTGCTACCCACAGCGTGCCGAACTCCTCTGTAGCGCGCGCGACGGCCGGGAGTACGACGAGATCTCCGAGATGTTCGCCGAGCTCTACCCGGACATCTCGGTGCCGAAGAACGCAGGACGCTGGATCGACATGGTGCAGCGGCGGATGGCGCTCGCCGGACAGCATCGAAGTGCCTCTGCGGTCGATCTGATGATCGCGGCGACGGCTGCGCACCACGGACTCACGGTTCTCCACGACGATGCGGACTACCGCACGGTGGCGCGGCACGCCACCGACCTGAGCGAGCACAGCATTCTGGACTGTGCCTGATCCGGCCTCGCCCTCAGGCGGTGAGTGCGGGGACGACGGTCACCGTCGCCCGGCGGGCCTCGTCGTAGCGCTGCAGCAGCAGCGCCGCCAGTTCGGGGGCGGGGCCGAGGACGTCGGCCAGGACGTCGGCGTCGGAGGCCGCGGCCGTGATGCGGTCGGGGAGGAGGCCCGGGGCGAGCAGGTAGGGGGAGACGGCGGTGTGCTCGGCGCCGGCGGCGTGCAGGGCGGCGAGGGCGTCCGGGACGCGGGGGCCGGTGGCGGAGGCGTAGGCGACCTCGACGGCGGCCCAGCCGCGGGTGCGGCGCCACTCGGCGGCGACGGCGCGGGTGGCGGCGTCGGCGGCCGGGTCGGAGGAGCCGGCCGCGGCCAGCACCACGCCGGTACGGGAGCGGGCCGCGGCCGAGCGCACGTCGAGTCCGGCCTCGGCCAGCCGGCGGTCCAGCGCGGCGAGCAGCAGCGGCGAGGGCCCCAGCACGTCGGCGACGGGCAGGGCCGACCCGGCGGTGCGCAGCGCGGCGGGGATGTCGTGCTTGGCGTGGAAGGCCCGGTTCAGCAGCAGCGGGACGGCCACCGCGTCCGTCAGCCGGCCGACCACCTGGGGGATCCGCGGCGCGCAGTGGTCCAGGTACGCGGTGGCGACCTCCAGGGCGGGCCGCTGCGCCCGCACCTGCTCGACCAGAGCGGCGACGGTCGCGGCGTGCCGCGGATCACGGCTTCCGTGGGCGATGAGCAGCAGGGAGGCCATCAGTGGGTCCTCACTTGGTGGAGGCCAGCAGGCCGCGGTTGCGCAGCACCCGCCGCTCGACCGGGGTGAACACCAGCAGCTCGATGGCGATGCCGACGAACAGGATGAGGATGATGCCGAGCAGCACCCCGGACATGTCGGAGAACTCGCGCTGGTCCTCCAGGAACCGGCCGAGGCCCCGCCCGAGGTCGGGGGAGGAGGCGACCAGTTCGGCGGCCATCAGCGAGCGCCAGGAGAACGCCCAGCCCTGCTTGAGCCCGGCCAGGTAGCCGGGCAGCGCGGCCGGGATGAGCACGTGCCGGGCCCCGGTCAGGCCGGTGGCGCCGATGGTGCGTCCGGCCTGCAGGAACAGCGGCGGCACCTGGTCGATGCCGGCCACCAGCCCGTTGGCGATGGAGGGGACGGCGCCCAGCAGGATCACCGCGTACATCATCGAGTCGTTGATGCCGAGCCAGATGACGGCGGCCGGCACCCAGGCGACCGAGGGCAGCGACTGCAGGCCCTGGAGCACCGGGCCGATCGCGGTGCGCACCGGCTTGACCCGGGCGACCACCAGGCCGATCGGGGTGCCGATGACGACGGCGAGTAGGAAGCCGGACAGGCCGCGCCAGACGCTGGTCCAGATGATCGAGAACAGCGTGCCCTGGTACCAGAGGTCCTGGAGGGAGTGCCAGACGTCGGCGGGGCTGGGCAGCTTGTACGAGGAGGTGAGGTGGAGGCTGTACGCGCCCTGCCACAGCGCCAGCACCACCAGCACGCCGATCAGCGGCGGCAGCGCCTTGGTGCGCAGCACCTCGCCGAGCGAACTGCGCTGGGCGGCGACGGAGTCGAGGGCGTCCAGGCCCGCGCCGACCTCGGCGGTGTCGCCGTCGTTCCTGGCGGGGGCGGTGTCAGTGCTGGACATGGCGACGGATCTCCCCACGCAGTTCTTCGGTGATCTCGATGGACAGGTCGGCGACGCCGGAGGACTCGATGCGGCGCGGCTGCGGCAGGTCGATCCGCCACTCGCGGGCGACCCGGCCGGGCCGGGAGGAGAGCAGGACGACGCGCTGGGCCAGGCGCACGGCCTCGCGCACGTTGTGGGTGACGAACAGGACGGACAGCTGCCGCTCGGCCCAGATCCGGGTGATCTCGTCGTGCAGCACGTCGCGGGTGATGGCGTCGAGCGCGGCGAACGGCTCGTCCATCAGCAGCACCTTGCTGCCCTGGGCGAGGGCGCGGGCCATCGCCACGCGCTGGCGCATGCCGCCGGACAGCTCGTGCACCCGCTTGCCGTACGCGCCGCCCAGGCGGACGAGTTCGAGCAGGCGCTCGGCCTCGGCGCGGCGCTCGGGGCGGGGGACGCCGGCCAGCTTGAGGGCCAGCTCGATGTTCTTCCCCGCGGTGAGCCAGGGGAAAAGGGCATGCTCCTGGAACATCAGGGCGGGGCGGCCGCCGGAGACCTCGATGCTGCCGCGGCTGGGCTTGTCGAGGTCGGCGACCAGGTTGAGCAGGGTGGACTTGCCGCAGCCCGAGGCGCCGAGCAGGGTGACGAACTCGCCGGGCGCGACGTCGAGGGTGATGTCGTCCAGCACGTGGGTCTGGGCGCCCGGGCGGCCGAAGGACTTGTGCACGTGCGAGATCCGGACGGCGGGCGCGCCGCCGTCGGTGTCGAGGGCGGGGGCGTCGGCCTCGGTGGTCAGTGCCGGGGTCATCGGGGCACCTCCTGCGTGTGGTCTGGGGGGCTTGCGAGGCGGTTCGGAGCCGGGGTCCGGGCCCCGCCCGCGCCGGTGGGCATCGATCGGGGATCGACCGGGCGGGCGGGGCCGGACCGCGGAGTCACTTGGTGCCGAGTCCGGCGTCCGCCACGGGCGCCTGGCCCTTGGCCGCGAGGACCTTGTTCAGCAGGGTGAGGTCGTAGATGCCGTTGAGATTGGGCTTCTTGAGGAGCCCGGCGGTCACGGCGTGGTCGGCCTCGGCCTGCAGGGTGTTCGCCAGCGGGTCGTCCAGGAAGTCGATGTCGGACCAGGCCGGGTCGAGGATGGCCGGCTCCAGCGCGTTGCCGGCCTCCTTCTTGATCGCCTCGTTGGCGTCGGCCTTGGCCTTGTCGGGGTTGGCCTTGATGAAGGCGTTGGTGTTCACCGAGCCGCGCAGCACGGCCTCCACCACGTCCGGGTGCTCCTTGAGGAACTTCTGCGAGACGATGATGTTGGTGATCACGAACTTCTTGTCCGGCCAGACGTCCTTCTCGTCGAGCAGGACCTTCGCGCCGAGGGTGACCAGCTTGGAGGCGGTGGGCTCGGGCACCCAGGCGCCGTCGATGGAGCCCTGCCGGTAGGCGTCGGGGGTGACCTTGTTGTCGGTGCGCACCACCGAGACGTCGCCCGCGCCGGACGCCGCGTCCACCTTGTAGCCCTTGCCCGCCAGGTAGTTGAGCAGGGCCACGTCCTGGGTGTTGCCGAGCTGCGGGGTGGCGATCTTCTTGCCCTTGAGGTCGTCCAGCGAGGAGATCCTGTCCGGGTTGACCACCAGCTTGACCCCGCCGGAGGCCGAACCCCCGATGATCTTCAGGGACTTGCCGTCGGACTTGGTGTAGCCGTTGATCGCGGGGGAGGGGCCGATCCAGCCGATGTCGATGGAGCCGGCGTTGAGCGCCTCGATCTCGGCCGGGCCCGCGTTGAAGACCTGGGTCTTGACCTGGGTGGCGCCCAACTCCTTCTGGAAGATGCCCTCCTGGAGGCCGACCAGCGCGGTGCCGTGGGTCAGGTTGGCGAAGTAGCCGATCCTCACCGTGGGGGAGGACAGCTTGACGCCCGAGGCCCCGGCCGCGGCCGCGGAGTCGGCCGAGCCGCCGGAGCCATTGTCGGCGGCCTTGGAGCCGTAGCCGCAGGCCGACAGCAGGGCCACGGCGGTCAGGCCGGCGACGGCGGCCGCGGCGGAGCGTCTGATCCGGCCGGCGTTGGGGCGGACGAAGGTATGGGAAGGGGCCGGGTTGGGTGCCATGGTGGTGAGTCCTGTTCGCGGACGGACCGTCAGGAAGCGGTCCCGGGCGGACGGTTGGAAGTGGTGCTCGCGGCACGTCGGTGCCGGGGCAGGCCGGGCGCGGTCGGGAAGCCCGGTGACGGGGCGTGCTCAGCCCCGTCGGCCCGCACATCGGGTCAAGCCGCCCTGGCCGCTGCCGAGGACGCCGCTGCCGATGCGGCCGCCTTCCTTGTCCATGCCCGAGAACGCCTCGCTGGGCATCAGACCCAGTCCTCCTCAGCGGGTTCCGTGGCTCGTACGGTCTCGAAGGCCTCGCCCGCCATGCCGGCGGTGAGGGTGGTGCCGTCGGCCGGGTCGATCAGCAGGAACGAGCCGGTGCGGCGGTTGTCGATGTAGTCGTCGAGTGCCAGCGGCTCGGCGGTGCGCAGCTTCACGTGGCCGATGTCGTTGACGTTCAACCCCTCGGGGGCGGGGCGCTGTTCCAACGTGTCGATGTCGATCCGGTAGGAGATCTCCTTGACCAGCGCGCGCACGGTGCGGGTGGTGTGCTTGAGCAGCACCTTGTCCCCGGCGCGCAGTGGCCGCTCGTTGAGGTGGCTGACGGTGGCCTCGATGTCCTTGGTGGGGACGGGCGCCGCCCCGGCCGCGATCAGGTCGCCGCGGGAGATGTCGAGGTCGTCGGCGAGCCGGACGGTGACCGACTGCGGCGCCCAGGCGATGTCGCTCTCGCGGCCGAGCGCGTCGATCCCGGCGACGGTGGTGGTCAGGCCGGAGGGCAGCACCGTGACGGCGTCGCCGACCCGCAGCACCCCGGAGGCCAGCTGGCCCGCGTAGCCGCGGTAGTCGGGGTGCTCCTCGGTCTGCGGGCGGATCACGTACTGGACCGGGAAGCGGGCCGGCTCCGTGCTGGGGTCGCTGCCGACCGGGACGGTCTCCAGGTGCTCCAGCAGGGTCGGGCCGCCGTACCAGTCCATGTGCGCGGACGGCTCGACGACGTTGTCCCCGGCGAGGGCCGAGATCGGGACCGCCAGCACGTCCTTGACGCCGAGCGAGGCGGCGTAGCCGGTGAACTCCTCGGCGATGGCGGCGAAGACGGGCTCGGCGTAGTCGACCAGGTCCATCTTGTTGACGGTCAGCACGACGTGCGGCACCCGCAGCAGCGCGGCGACGGCGGCGTGCCGGCGGGTCTGCTCGACCACGCCGTTGCGGGCGTCGACCAGCACGACGGCGAGCTCGGCGGTGGAGGCGCCGGTCACCATGTTGCGGGTGTACTGCACGTGCCCGGGGGTGTCGGCGAGGATGAACCGCCGCCGGGGGGTGGCGAAGTAGCGGTAGGCGACGTCGATGGTGATGCCCTGCTCGCGCTCGGCGCGCAGGCCGTCGGTGAGCAGCGCGAGGTCGGGCGCCTCCTGGCCACGGCTCAGGGAGACGCGCTCGACGGCCTCCAGCTGGTCGGCGAGCACCGACTTGGAGTCGTGCAGCAGCCGGCCGACCAGGGTGGACTTGCCGTCGTCGACGGAGCCGGCGGTGGCGAAGCGCAGCAGCGACGTGGCGGTGGCTTCCTGGGTGGTGCTGGTCATGGTTAGAAGTACCCCTCGCGCTTGCGGTCTTCCATCGCGGCCTCGGACAGCTTGTCGTCGGCGCGGGTGGCGCCGCGCTCGGTGAGGCGGCTGGCGGCGATCTCGGCGATCACGGCCTCGATGGTGGTGGCGTCGGAGTCGACGGCGCCGGTGCAGGACATGTCGCCGACGGTGCGGTAGCGGACCAGCCGCCGTTCGACCGGCTCGCTGTCCTTGGGGCCGCCCCACTCGCCGGCGGTCAGCCACATGCCGTTGCGGGAGAAGACGTCCCGCTCGTGCGCGTAGTAGATCTCCGGCAGCTCGATGCCCTCGCGCTCGATGTACTGCCAGACGTCCAGCTCGGTCCAGTTGGACAGCGGGAAGACCCGCACGTGCTCGCCGACCGCGTGCCGACCGTTGTACAGCGACCACAGCTCGGGGCGCTGGCGGCGCGGGTCCCAGGCGCCGAACTCGTCGCGCAGGGAGAAGACGCGCTCCTTGGCTCGGGCCTTCTCCTCGTCCCGGCGGCCGCCGCCGAACACGGCGTCGAAGCGGCCCTTCTCGATCGCGTCGAGCAGCGGCACGGTCTGCAGCGGGTTGCGGGTGCCGTCCGGGCGCTCGCGCAGCCGGCCGTCGTCGATGAAGTCCTGGACGTGGGCGACGTGCAGGCGCAGGTTGTGCTCGGCCACGACGCGGTCGCGGTAGGCGAGGACCTCGGGGAAGTTGTGCCCGGTGTCAACGTGCAGCAGCGAGAAGGGGACGGCGGCGGGCGCGAAGGCCTTGAGCGCGAGGTGCAGCATCAGGATGGAGTCCTTGCCGCCGGAGAACAGGATCACCGGGCGCTCGAACTCCCCCGCGACCTCGCGGAAGATGTGCACCGACTCGGCCTCCAGCGCGTCCAGGTGGGACAGCGCGTACGGCGTGTCGTCGGTGCGGACCGGACTGTCGGTCGCGGTGGTCATGCCAGGCCCCTCTCGGTCAGGAAGCTGTGCAGCTCGGCGGTTGACTCGGCTACCGAACGGCCCTGCGTCTGGATGCGAAGCTCCGGGTTCTCCGGGGCCTCGTACGGGTCATCGACGCCGGTGAGACCCGAGATCTCACCGGCGGCCTGCTTGGCGTACAGGCCCTTGACATCGCGATCCGAGCACAGCTCGACCGGGGTGGCGACGTGGATCTCCAGGAACTCGGTGCCGGTCGCCGCGTGCCGCTCGCGCACGGCGGTGCGGGAGTCGGCGAACGGGGCGATCACCGGGGCGAGCACCTTGACGCCGTTGGCGGCGAGCTTCTCGGCGACGAAGCCGATCCGGGTGACGTTGGTGTGCCGGTCCTCGCGGGAGAAGCCGAGGCCCTTGGAGAGGAACTCTCGGATCTCGTCGCCGTCCAGGACCTCGACCTTGTGGCCCTCGGCGCGCAGCCGTCCGGCCAGCGCGAAGGCCAGGGTGGTCTTGCCCGCGCTCGGCAGCCCGGTCAGCCACACGGTGGCGCCGCGCTCGCAGGGGGCGGCCACGGGGGCCGCCCCTGCGGCTCCGTCGGCGGCCAGAGTGTCAGCTGTCACGGTTCTTTCCTTACACGAAAGTTGACGGATCGTCAGAGGTGGATGCCGCACTCGGTCTTGCCGGAGCCGGACCAGCGCCCGGCCCGGGCATCCTCGCCCTCGCCCGGCTTGCGGGTGCAGGACAGCGGCGAGCAGCCGATCGAGGTGTAGCCCTCCCACAGCAGCGGGTTGAGCAGCACGCCGTTGGCGGCGACGTAGGCGTCCACGTCCTCCTGCGTCCACCGGGCGATCGGGGCGATCTTGACCTTGCGGCGCTTCGGGTCCCAGGCGACCACCGGGGTGTTCGCCCGGGTCGGGGACTCGTCGCGGCGCAGTCCGGTGGCCCAGGCGTCGTAGCCGCCGAGGCCGCGGTCGAGCGGCTCGACCTTGCGCAGCGAGCAGCACAGGTCCGGGTCGCGGTCGTGCAGGTCCGGCCCGTACTCGGCGTCCTGCTCGGCGACGGTCTTCAGCGGGGTGAGCGTGATGACGTTGACCGGCATGGTCGCCGCCACCGCGTCCCGGGTGCCGATGGTCTCCGCGAAGTGGTACCCGGTGTCCAGGAACACCACGTCCACGCCGGGGAACACCGAGGCGGCGAGGTGGGCGACCACCGCGTCCTCCATGGAGGAGGTCACGCAGAACCGCTTGCCGAAGGTGTCGGCGGCCCAGCGCAGGACCTCCTGCGCCGTGGCCTCCTCCAGCTCGCGGCCGGCCCGGACGGCGATCTCCTCGTAGTCAGTCGCGGTGCTGCTCATGGGACGTACCCCCGTTGGTCGGTGACAGCAGGCCGAGGAACTTCAGCTGGAAGGCGCGGCGGCACCCGTGGCACTCCCAGGCGCCGTGGCCGGCCTCGGACGGGCGCAGGTCCTCGTCCCCGCAGTACGGGCAGAAGAACGGGGCGGCTCGCTCGGTCATGAGAGCTGCTCCTCGGTGGCCCGGGCCGTCCACTGGGCGAAGCGCTCGCCCTCGGTGCGGTCGGCCTGGTAGCGGGTCAGCAGGCGCTCGACGTAGTCGGGCAGGCCGGCGCTGGTGACCTTGAGGCCGCGGACCTTGCGGCCGAAGCCGGCCTCCAGGCCGAGCGCGCCGCCCAGGTGCACCTGGTAGCCCTCGACCTGGTTGCCGTGCTCGTCGGTGACGAGCTGGCCCTTGAGGCCGATGTCGGCGACCTGGATGCGGGCGCAGGCGTTGGGGCAGCCGTTGATGTTGATGGTCAGCGGCTCGGCGAAGTCCGGGAGGCGCTGCTCGAGTTCGTCGATCAGGGAGCGGCCGCGCTCCTTGGTCTCGACGATGGCGAGCTTGCAGTACTCGATGCCGGTGCAGGCCATGGTGCCGCGGCGGAACGGCGAGGGGGCGACCCGCAGGTCGAGCGCCTCCAGGCCGGCCACCACCGACTCGACGTGCTCCTCGGCGACGTCGAGGATCAGCATCTTCTGCTCGGTGGTGGTGCGCACCCGGTCGCTGCCGTGGGCGGCGGCGAGGTCGGCGATCCGGCCGAGCAGCTTGCCGTCGACCCGGCCGACGCGCGGGGCGAAGCCGATGTAGTAGCGGCCGTCCTGCTGCTGGTGGACGCCGACGTGGTCGCGCCAGCGGGCGACGGGCTCGGCGGGCGCGGGGCCGTCGATCAGGCGGGCCTTCAGGTACTCGTCCTCCAGCACCTGGCGGAACTTCTCCACGCCCCAGTCGGCGACCAGGAACTTCAGCCGGGCGCGGTTGCGCAGGCGCCGGTAGCCGTAGTCGCGGAAGATGCTGATCACGCCGCCGAAGACGTCCGGCACCTGCTCCAGCGGGACCCAGGCGCCCAGCCGCACGCCCAGCTTGGGGTTGGTGGACAGGCCGCCGCCGACCCACAGGTCGAAGCCGGGGCCGTGCTCGGGGTGGACCACGCCGACGAAGGAGACGTCGTTGATCTCGTGCGCGACGTCCAGCAGCGGGGAGCCGGAGATCGCGGCCTTGAACTTGCGCGGCAGGTTGGAGAACTCCGGGTTGCCGATGAAGCGGCGCTGGATCTCCTCGATCGCCGGGGTGCCGTCGATGATCTCGTCCTGGGCGACGCCGGCCACCGGGGAGCCGAGGATGGCGCGCGGGGTGTCGCCGCAGGCCTCGGTGGTGGACAGGCCGACGGCCTCCAGCTTCCGCCAGATCGCCGGGACGTCCTCGATCCGGATCCAGTGGTACTGGATGTTCTGCCGGTCGGTCAGGTCGGCGGTGCCCCGGGCGTACTGCTCGGAGACCTCGGCGATGGCCCGCAGCTGGGGGACGGTCAGCCGGCCGCCGTCGATGCGCACGCGCATCATGAAGTACTCGGCGTCCAGCTCGTGCGGGTCCAGGATCGCGGTCTTGCCGCCGTCGATGCCCTCCTTGCGCTGGGTGTAGAGCCCCCACCAGCGCATCCGGCCGCGCAGGTCGGCGGGGTCGATCGAGTCGAAGCCCCGGTGCGCGTAGATCGTCTCAATGCGTGTCCGCACATTGAGACCGTCGTCGTCCTTCTTGACCTGCTCGTTGGCGTTCAGGGGCGTGAAGTGGCCCATGCCCCACTGGCCCTCGCCACGGTGGCGGGTCACCTTGCGAGCCGCGGCGGGGCGGCGCGCGGCAGTGCGGTCGGCCGTGGGCTCGGCGGTCTCGGGAGAGGTGGCCATGCTGAAGTCCTTCGGGGCAGGTGGCGCTGACGCCGGGTGGGTCGCGGAGCGTGCTCGGCGGTGCGGTGCTGCTGTGACCTGCGGGTTTCTCAGGGCCGGGAGAGCAGTGACCGAGCCGGGCGGGCGCCTGCGCATCCGCTGGTGCGGGGATGGCGGTGGGATCGGCGCCGGGTGCGGTGGTGCGGCGGGGTGGGGGCTCAGATCACCGGACAGATGGCGCTGGACACGCGAAGGAGATCGACGTGGAGTCGACCTACTAGGGTGGTTCCGGCGCTAGACATGGCAAGAGATTCGCACGGCGCGGGACTCGCGGTCCACTAACATCCGGATGCTGGACGCTGGGGTTTCGAAATGTGGGACAGCTGACCGTTCCCGCCGCTCCCCGCCAGGCGTCCGTACATGCGGTGTGCACGCGCCCGTACCCCCGGGGGAGATCAACCGCAGCGCCCCGGCCCGATACCGTTAGCGCTGTGCAAGCAGCAGGCGATACGAGCAGACCGACCCCCGAGCGGCCGTCCCGGCGTCGGGGCAAGGGCTCCCGGCGCGCGGCCAAACGGGCCACCTGGCGCCGTACGGCGTGGGACTTGGTCAAGGACACCACCAACACCTGCGTCGAGTACCGGGTCACCGGCCTCGCCGCGGAGGCGGCCTTCTTCACCCTGCTGTCGATCCCGCCGCTGCTGCTCGGCCTGGCCGCCACCCTCGGCTACCTCGACAAGTTCGTCGGCGCCGGCACCATCGACCGGCTCAAGCACGACATCGTCTCGGCCTCCGGGACGATCCTGTCGGACTCCTCCGTCAACGAGGTCGTCAAGCCGCTGCTCAGCCAGGTCTTCGACCGCCCCCGGCCCGACCTGATCTCGATCGGCTTCCTGCTGTCGCTGTGGTCCGGATCCCGGGCGCTCTACATCTTCATCGACACCATCACCGTGATGTACGGGCTGGACGGCAAGCGGGGCATCGTCAAGACCCGGCTGCTGTCGCTGGGCCTCTACCTCGGCGCCCTCGTCATCGGCTCCCTGGTGCTGCCGCTGATGATGGCCGGGCCCGGGCTGGTCGAGAACGCCGTGTCAGGCCTCGCGGGGCTGGTCAGCGCCGCGTACTGGCCGGTCGCGATCCTGCTGCTGATCGTCTCCCTCACCACCCTCTACCACCTGGCCGTACCGGTCTCCACGCCCTGGCGCGAGGACATCCCCGGCGCGCTGGTCGCCCTGGTGGTGCTGGTCTTCTGCAGCGTCGGCCTGCGGATCTACCTGATCAGCTCGGTCGAGGGCCCCTCGGTGTACGGCTCGCTGGCCGCTCCGGTGGCCGTGCTGCTGTGGATCTTCGTGGTGGCCCTCGCGGTGCTCATCGGCGCCGCCATGAACGCCGCGATAGACCGCCGCTGGCCCACCCTGGAGACCGCCGACGCCCGCGCCGAGAACGAGCGCGCCCACGAGGAGGCGGCCGCCGCCGTGGTCCGCGAGGTCGCCGCCCGACGGGCCGTCGAACGGGCCCGGCGCGCCCGCGAACTGGGCCTGGCCGAGGGCGTCGAGGAGGAGTGGGGCGAGGAGGAGGCGGACGACGTCGACGCGCCCGCCGAGTACCCCGAGCGGTGGGCCGACGTGCTGGCCGCCGACAA
Organism: Kitasatospora sp. NPDC053057; assembly: GCF_044546945.1. Classification (NCBI taxonomy): domain Bacteria; kingdom Bacillati; phylum Actinomycetota; class Actinomycetes; order Kitasatosporales; family Streptomycetaceae; genus Kitasatospora; species Kitasatospora sp. NPDC053057. Next base: position 95,077 of record NZ_JBITZP010000004.1, read on the forward strand.
CGTGCGCGGCCGGCTCACCGCCCGGCCCGGGCCGCACCACCGGCCCGCCCCGCCGCCGCCGGACAGCGACCGGCCGCTGGGGCCGCCGCCGGAGCCGCCGGGGGCGGAGCGGCACGGGCCGGGGTCGGGGCCGGAACGGCCGGGGTCGGGGCCGGGCTACCCGCCCAGGCCGCCGCGGCCGCCGTGGGAGCAGCGGTAGCGGGTTCTCCGTGCACAGGTACGGGCAGGGCCTCCCTCGCGGGGGAGGCCCTGTGCGTTCGTGCGTGCGTGCGGCCGGCCGGCTGCACGGTCTGCGGTCCTCGGCGGTTCTCTCGGGTCCGGGGTCTCAGCTGGCGGGGTTCGAGGGGAACGGGGACTGCGGCGGCGGGCCGTAGCCGTGGGTGGGCTGCTCGTTAACCGGCGGGTAGCCGTACGAGGCCTGCGGGGCGGACGACTGGGGCCCGGCAGGGTGCTGCGGCGCGACGGGGGCGTGGCCGAACGCGGGGCGCAGCTCGGTGGCGGCGCCCGGGTCCGCGAGGCCGGGGCCAGCGGTGGTCTGCGCCGTCGGGTCGGGTCCCGGCGCCAGGGGCCGGCCCGCGCCGCCCAGGGTCTGGCCCGGGCTCGGGTGCGGGGTCGGGCTCGGGTTCGGGCTCGGCGAGGCCGGGTCGGTGGCCGCCGAGCGGTCGCCCGGGCCGGCCTGCGCGGGGAGCGGCTCGGGGGTCGGCTGGACCGGGTCCAGGGCGGTGCGACCCGAGGAGTCGCTCAGCTTGATCAGCAGCGCGACCATCAGCCAGTTCGCCAGCAGTGAGGAACCACCGGCCGCCAGGAACGGCAGCGCCTTCCCGGTCAGCGGGACCAGTCCGCTCACGCCGCCGACCACCACGAAGATCTGCAGCGCGAGCGCCGCCGACAGCCCGGCGGCCAGCAGCTTGCCGAACGGGTCGGTCAGGCCGATCGCGGTGCGCAGGCCGCGCTGGATCAGCAGCACGTACACCAGCAGGACGGCGGTCACCCCGGCGAGGCCCAGCTCCTCGCCGATGGTGGTGAAGATGAAGTCGCTGCGCCCGGCGAAGCCGATCAGCCACGGCCGGCCCGAGCCCAGGCCCGTCCCGGTCATGTGTCCAGTGCCGAGGCTGAACAGGGCCTCGGCGGGCTGTTCGGAGATCGCCGGGTCGTGCACGTCCTTGTAGTAGTCGAGGGGGTGCAGCCAGGCCTCGACGCGGCCGTGCACGTGCGGTTCCAGGGTGCCGACCACCGTCGCGCCGCCGACCGCCATGATCAGGCCGAGCACCACCCAGCTGGTGCGCTCGGTCGCCACGTACAGCATCACGATGAAGAGGCCGAAGAAGATCAGCGAGGTGCCGAGGTCGCGCTCGAAGATCAGCACCAGCAGGCTGATCGCCCAGATCGCCAGCACCGGGCCGGCGTGCCGGCCGCGCGGCAGGGTCATCCCCCAGACCTTCCGCCCGGCCAGTGCCAGGGCGTCCCGGTTGGCCATCAGGTAGCCCGCGAAGAAGATCGTGATCGCGACCTTCACGAACTCGTCCGGCTCGAAGGACGGCAGCCCGGGGAGCTTGATCCACCGCTTGGCGCCGAAGCTGTCGGTCGGCGAGAACACCGGCGCGGTCAGCAGGACCAGCGCGCCCGCCATCATCAGGTAGACGTACCGCTGGAAGAAGCGGTGGTGCTTGACGAAGACGATCAGTGCGATCGCCGCAGCCACCGAGATGAACACCCACATCAGCTGTGAGGGCGCGGCGGGGAGCTTCTGGTAGTCACCCTTGCCGGAGTGCGCGGCCTTGTAGCTGAAGTCCAGCCGGTCCAGCAGCATCAGCCCGAAGCCGGTCAGGAAGACGCCCAGCGGCAGGATCAGCGGGTCCGCGTACGGCGCGAACCGGCGCACCGCCAGGTGGGCCACCGCGACCAGCGCCCCCAGGGACAGGCCGTGGACCAGCAGCCCGGGCGGCAGCTTGCCGGTCAGCGCCAGCGAGGCGTCGATGTGTCCGGCCAGACAGACGGCCACCGCGAGCGCCAGCAGGCCCAGCTCGATGTTGCGGTGGCGCGCGGCCAGCCGGCGGCCCTCGCCGCGTGCAGTGCTTTGCACCTCTTGTCGTCCCCTTGTAGTCACCCACGTGGCCGGTATCGCGCCGACGGTGCATCCTGCCAGACGAACGTGGCCCCGCGCCGGTTGCGCCTCCGGTCCCGGCAAGGGCAGAACTTTGCCTCGGCAAAGCTTTGTCGGGCTTTGGCAAAGCTTTGGTCAGGCCCGGGTATAGAGGTGGGCCCCGGGTGCGGTGGGCCGGGGCGGGAGGGCCATCATGGCCGGGCGTCGCGGCCCCTGCCCGGCGACTCCCGGCGCCACCCCGGCGACCCCGGGTGGCGGGTGCGGATGAGGTGGGCGGACGGATGAACGGCGCGGTGGATGTCGCGGCCCAGGCGCTCGGCCACGGGGGCACCGTCCGGGCGCTCGGCCACGGTGGCGCGGCCCACGCGCTGGCCTACAGCGGACCGCCCGCGTGGCAGTGGTCCGACCTGGCCACCTCCTGGACCCTCGAACCGCTGGTGCTCGCCCTGTCGGTGCTGCTCGGCGGCTGGTACCTGACCGCGGTGCGCACCGTCCACCGCGGCGACGGCGAACGTTGGCAGCCCACCCGCACCGCGGCCTTCCTCGGCGGGCTGCTGCTGTGGATCTGGTGCACCTGCTCCGGCCTCGGTGTGTACGAGCGCGTCCTCTTCACCGACCGGGCCGTGCAGGTCGTGCTGCTGCTCATGGTCGTCCCGCTGCTGCTCGCGCTCGGCGCGCCCGTCTCGCTGCTGGTCGAGTCCTCGCCGGAGCACCGGCGGGAGCGGATCCTGCGGGTGCTGCGCAGCCGGCCGTCCAAGGTGCTGATGTTCCCGGCGGTCTCCACGGCGCTGCTGATGGCGCCGCCGTGGCTGCTCTACTTCACGCCCTGGTACGAGTGGTCGCTCTCCAGCGGGTTCGGGAACGTGGTGCTGCACCTGGCGCTGGTGCTGCTGGGCCTCGCCTACTTCTGGCCGCGGCTGCAGCTCGACCCGGTCGGGCACGAGTACCCCCACCTGGTCGGGCTGTTCATCACCTTCGCCGAGGTGATCTTCGACGCCGGGCTGGGGATCGTGCTGATCTACGGCGGCCACCTCGTCGCCGAGCACTACTACGTCGCGCTCGGGCGGCCCTGGGGGCCGAGCCTGGCCCAGGACCAGACCTGGGGCGGCAACGCCTTCTGGGTGCTGGGCGACCTCGTCGGGCTGCCGTTCCTGGCCGCGCTGGTGCGGCGGATGGTGGTGCAGGGGCGCGAGGAGATCAAGGCCGTGGACGCCGAGCTGGACGCCCGCTTCGAGGCGCAGGCCGCGCAGGCCCGGGCGGAGGGGCTGCCGGAGGAGGAGGAAACGGGCATGCGGCCCTGGTGGCTGGACGACCCGAACCTCAAGCACCGGTACGGCGGGTAGCCGGGGTCCGGCTTCAGTAGCGCTGTTGCAGTGGCGGCCAAGCACCTCCAAGAGGTAGAGGCAGAGAACCCCTAACCAAGAACTTATTCCGGCGGCCCGGGCGGCATACGACGCCGCAGACAAAGTCGTACAGGGCGCCCAAGACAACTTGGACATGGCCGAGATAGCACTACAAGAGTGCGGAAATCCTCTGGTGCCCTAGCCTTACGCCTGCCGAGGAAAAGATGGGTGCGCAGAGAAAGGGCGAAAGGCACAAACAGTTCGGCACGTCGGGCCGGCTCCCGCCCGTCTCCTTACCTCGCTCGCCATGCCGCACGTGCAGCAGTTCTGCCCCCGGCACCCTGTGGGGGTGCTCGGTGCACTGGGTAGCAAAATTAGCCATAAAGAAACCGAGTGTTACGGCTTCGCGCGAGCCTGGCCCTCGGTCCCGGCTGGCTTGAGCTGAGCAAATGACGATCAGCGTCCGGGCTGGGAAGCGATAGCTACGCCCAGTAGTGAGTCGACCGACCTACGGCGCCACTAATTGAGGGGGCGAAGTCCGCTCTCCAGTGGCGAACCAGGTGCAGCAATCGCAGACTGAAAGTGGACGATGGAACAGGGTAGCTCGCTCATGACTACCGGCTCCATAAGACGGCCTGCCGGTAATTCTATCGCTGCCTCAGTCCAAGTCTTCCTCGCGCGTGATGGTAGGCCGATATATGCGTGGAGCTTCCACGGAAACTACGGACTCTCCTGAAGGAATGACATGTTCTTCTACAATGAACAAACGAGAGCAGCCGCATCCGGCAGGCTCGACAGCAGTGGCAACTTCACCGTGCTGCAAGACCTCAGCGGTGACGGGTTCGGGCAGTGGACCCACATTGTGCCTGGCGACAGCCAGCTCTTCTTCTACAACGAAGGCACCCGGGGGGCTGCATCGGGCAGGCTCGATGACAGTGGTAATTTCACCATGCTGCAAGATCTCAGCAGCGACGGGTTCGGCGATTGGACTCAGGTCGTCCCCAACGGTTCCCTGATCTTCTTCTACAGCGCAAACTCGCGAGGTGGCTGCATCGGGCAAGCTTGATAGCAGTGGTAACTACGCCATGCTGCAGGACCTCAGCGGCGACGGGTTCGGAGAATGGACCCACATCGTCTTCGCTGGCGGCGACTCCCTTCCGCTGTTCTTCTTCTACAGCGCAAACTCGCAGGGGGCTGCATCGGGCGAACTCGATGACAATGGTAACTGCATCACCCTGCAGGACCTTAGCGGTGACGGGTTCGGAGAATGGACCCACATCGTCTTCGAAGGAGATCCTTCGGTGCTCTTCTTCTACAACGAAGGCACCCGAGGGGCCGCATCGGGCAGGATCGATAGCAGTGGCAACTTCACCATGCTCCAAGACCTCAGCGGTGACGGGTTCGGAGAATGGACCCACATCGCGCCCACCAGTCGCCGGCTCTTCTTCTACAGCGCGGATACGCGAGGGGCTGCATCGGGCGAACTCGATGACAGCGGGAACTACACCATGCTGCAGGACCTCACTGGTGATCAGTTCGGGCTGTGGACCCATATTGCCGCAACACAAGCAGGGATCCCCTAGTAGCGGTTGGTGTGGGCAAACATCACCATTCGCTCTCACGTAGCCCACTCCACGCTGTGCGAGTCAAACTCCTGACGTCGCGCCAAGTTGTGGTCAAATCCTGGGCCCCCTTCGGGGGCTTTCTCATGTCCACGGCATCCGGCGGCTGCATGCCTGCGGCCCGCTGGAGACGCAGCGGTAGTCAGCCCCCGCGACGAGCTGGGCGAACCCGTGGTGCGGCTTGTCCCCTATCTGTGGGCGTCACGCACTTGACCCCCGGACCGGTGTCACACCCGTGCCACAGACCCCATCTGCCCGTCCGGAGCGCAACGCGCTGACCTGCACTTTTGTGGGCTGGGGGGACTGGAAGGACGCCCAGAATCCGTGGTTCATCCTGCAGGTCAAAAATAGGTTGGCCGTCGTCGAGCGCTCCGCTAGCGTGTGACGCGTCAGGTTCGGGGGCCGTTGGGCCGCCCGAGGAGTAGAGAGCAGGAGGTGAACACCCGTGGTCGTTGTCGCCCCGATAGCTGCCCTGGGCAGCACGCGCGTTCATCTCCTTTTCCCGGCCGCCGGCTGAGCCTTCCGCACCAGCCGTAGCCCGCCGGGGCCATCTCCTCCCGAAGGGCCACTGCGTTGTTCAACGCTGCCTCCGTTCCGTCGTTCTCTTCTTCCTTCTCCAACTCCTTCTCCAGCGACAGCCTCACCGAGAACTCCACCGAGAACTCCCCGCTGGCCGGCTACGGCTGGTCGCCCGAGCTCGACGAGCTCTTCGCCCCGCTCGCCGAAGCCGGGCTGCTCCCGGCCCGGATCGTCCGGGTCGACCGCGGCCAGTGCGACGCCGTCCTCGCCGACCCGGAGACGGGCGAGCTGCGCACCGTCCGGCTCGACACGCGGCGGGTGGGCGACGCCGACATGATCAACTGCCCGTGCACGGGCGACTGGGCCGCCGTCGACCTGCACGCCCAGCCGATGGCCGCCATCTCCGCACTGCTGCCGCGCTCCACCGCGATCATCCGCAAGGTGGCCGGCAAGCGCTCCGACGGCCAGGTGCTGGCGGCCAACGTCGACACCGTCCTGATCGCCGCCTCGCTCGCGGCCGATCCCGACCTCGGGCGGATCGAGCGCTTCCTCGCCCTGGCCTGGGAGTCCGGCGCCGAACCCCTGGTCGTCCTCACCAAGGCCGATCTGGTGGACGACGCCGACTTCATCCGGGCCGATGTCGAAGCGGTCGCCCCCGGCGTCACCGTGCTGGTGGTCAGCGCCGAGACCGGCGAGGGCATCGACGTGCTCCGCGCCTGCGCCCCCGGCACCGCCGTACTGATCGGCCAGTCCGGCGTGGGCAAGTCCACCCTCACCAACGCGCTGGTCGGCGCCGATGTGATGACCGTCCAGCAGGCCCGCGAGGTCGACCAGAAGGGCCGCCACACCACGACCACCCGCGAACTGATAGCGCTGCCCGGCGGGGGCGTCCTGATCGACACCCCCGGGCTGCGCGAGGTCGGCCTCTACGGTGGCGAGGGGGTGGACCTGGCCTTCGCCGACATTGCCGAACTGGCCGAGGAGTGTCGCTTCCACGACTGCAACCACCACACCGAGCCCGGGTGTGCGGTGCGGGCGGCGCTGGCCGACGGCACGCTGCCGCAGCGCCGGATGGACAGCTACCTCAAGCTCCAGCGCGAGAACGAGTGGATCGCCTCCCGCTCGGATGCCCGGGTGGCCAAGGCCCGGCTGAACAAGTGGAAGGCGATCACGAAGTCGATGCGTGCGGCGGGAGGTCCGGTGAAGCGTTGAGCGGATGTGCTCCCTGGCCCAGGGGCTGGGCGTCGGCCGGGCCCGGCCGGGGCTGAACACTCGCACTGACCACCTGGGCCGGCCACCTGCGGTTGGCCACCTGCACTGGCCGGCCGCCGGCGGCCGGCCAGTGCAGGACGGGCCGGGGTGCGTGGGCGCTCCGGCGGTGCCGGAGCGGCGACGGGGGGACAGCCGAGGGCCCCCGAACGGTGATGTCCGATTCCCGCCAGTCACCCCCGCGCCCGGTGTCGCAGACTGGACAACGTGATCGACGACGACATCCGGTACCGAGCCGTGGACAGCCGAGACTCCCGCTTCGACGGGGTCTTCTTCACGGCCGTCACCTCCACCGGCATCTACTGCCGACCGAGCTGCCCCGCCGTGACCCCCAAGCGGGCCAACTGCCGCTTCTACCCCAGCGCCGCGGCCGCCCAGGGCGCCGGCTTCCGGGCCTGTCGCCGCTGCCGCCCGGACTCCGTGCCCGGCTCCCCGGAGTGGAACCACCGCGCCGACCTGGTCGGCCGCGCGATGCGCCTGATCGGCGACGGCGTGGTGGACCGCGAGGGCGTCGCGGGCCTGGCCGGCCGGCTCGGCTACAGCGCCCGGCAGCTGCAGCGCCAGCTCATCGCCGAGCTCGGCGCCGGCCCGATCGCGCTGGCCCGGGCCCGCCGCGCCCAGACCGCCCGGCTGCTCCTGCAGACCACCGAGCTGCCCGTCACGGACATCGCGTTCGCGGCCGGCTTCGCCTCCGTCCGCCAGTTCAACGACACCGTCCGCGAGGTCTATGACCGCACCCCCAGCGGCCTGCGCGCGGAGGTCGTGGCGGGCCGCCGCACCGCGACCCCGGCCGGTGGCCTCACCCTGCGCCTGGCCTACCGCGGCGCGATCGACAGTGACCACCTGATCGACTTCCTGGAGCTGCGCGCCGTCCCCGGCGTGGAGGAGGTCGTGCCCGGCGCGCGTCCAGGCGTGCGCACCTACCGGCGCACCCTCGCGCTCCCGTACGGGCACGGCATCGCCGAGGTCGACGGCCTCGCCCCGGAGGACCCGCGCACCCGCGGCTGGCTCGACTGCCGCCTGCTGCTCGCCGACCTGCGCGACCTGCCGACCGCCGTCCAGCGCCTGCGCATCCTCTTCGACCTGGATGCCGACCCCGACGCCGTTGACGAGCAGCTCGGCGCCGACCCGGTGCTCGGCCCGCTGGTCCGCGAGCGCCCCGGTCTGCGCTCGCCCGGCCACGTGGAGCCGCACGAGCTCGCCGTCCGCGCCGTGCTCGGCCAGCAGATCACCGTCGGCGCCGCCCGCACCCTGGCGGGCCGGCTCGCCGAGAAGTACGGCACCGCGCTGCCCGAGCCGAACGGCGGCCTGCGGCTGCTCTTCCCCTCGGCGGCGGCCCTGGCCACCGCCGACCCCGAGGACTTCGCGATGCCCGCGGCCCGCCGCCGCGCGCTCACCGGCCTGTGCGCAGCGCTGGCCGAGGGCGTGGTGCGCCTGGACGGCGGGGTGGACCGGGAGGAGGCCGCCGCCCAGCTGCTGGCCCTGCCCGGCATCGGCCCGTGGACGGTCGGCTACCTGCGGATGCGCGCCCTCGCCGACCCGGACGTCTTCCTCCCGAGTGACATCGGCGTCAAGCACGGCCTGATCCGGCTCGGCTCCCCCGGTGACCCAAAGGCCGCCGCCCTCGCCGCCGAGGCCTGGGCCCCGTGGCGCTCCTACGCCGTCCACCGGCTGTGGGCCGGCCCAGCGAGCACCGCCGCGAGCACCGCCCCAAGCGCCGGAACCAGCACCGGAACCGACATCAGCACCAGCACCAGCACCAGCACCGGAACGGAGAACGACCCGGCATGAGCACCACCGTCTACACCACCATGGAGAGCCCCTTCGGCCGCCTGCTGCTCAGCGGCGTGCTGCCCGAGGACGGCGGCGCTGCGGCCCTGGCCACCGTCACCGTGCCCGGACAGAAGTACGCGCTGGCCGAGCCCGCCGACGGCTGGGAGTTCGACCCCGAGGCCCTCGCCGAGCCGGTCGCCCAGCTGACCGCCTACTTCGCCGGCGAGCGCACCACCTTCGACCTGCCGCTCGCCCCCGAGGGCACCGAGTTCCGCCGCCGGATCTGGGCCGCGCTGGACGAGGTCCCGTACGGCACGACCGTCACGTACGGCCAACTCGCCGAGCTGGCCGGCCAGTCGCCGCAGATGGTCCGGGCGGTCGGCGGCGCGGTGGGCGCCAACCCGCTGCTGATCGTGCGCCCCTGCCACCGGGTGCTCGGCGCCAACGGCTCGCTCACCGGCTTCGCGGCGGGCGTGGACCGCAAGCGGTGGCTGCTGGAGCTGGAGAGCGGCACGCTCTTCTGAACACGCTGCTCCGGGTGAACACGCTGCTCCGGGCAGGCCCTTCCGAAGCGCGTCAGCCCCGCAGGTCCACCCGCCAGTTGTTGCTGCGCATGAACCGCCCGGGCGGGAACTCGAACTCCGTCTCGCCGAGCAGCGTGAACCCGGCCTTCGCGCACACCGCGTTGGAGGCGGGGTTGTCCACCGAGGGGAAGGCGTGCAGGAAGCGGTGCGCGGCCTCGCGCCGGGCGGCCGCGACGGCGGCCCGGGTGGCGGTCACCGCGATGCCCTTCCCCTGGTGCCCGGGCAGAACGTTCCACCCCATCTCGTGCACGGTCTCGCCCGCCCAGGTGCGGGTGCCGTAGCCGACCGTGCCGACCGCCTCGCCCTCGGGCAGCAGCACGATCCGGTACATGCAGCCCAGGCCGGAGGGGACGAAGTCCAGGTAGCGGCCGTGCCGGACGAGCAGCTGCTCCTCCGTCTCCGGTCCGCCGACGTGCTTCTTCATCTCCGGGGTGTTCACCCGGCGCAGCAGCGCGAGGTCGGCGTCCGTCCAGGGCTCGATCTGTACCTCGATGTCGGTCATGCCGGGGACGCTAGCGGCCGCCGCGTCCGGGCGGCCACCCATTTCAGCCGGCCGAAGGCCCCTCGGTGAGGGTTCCCGGCTGGGCGAGGGCGCGGGCGAGCTGTTCGAGTGCGGGCAGCGCGTGGACGACGGCCTCGCGGTCGGCCGGGTCGAGGGTGCCGAGGGCGGTGGCGATCCGGCGTTCGTGGGCGTGCTGCCAGTCGTCCAGCTGGCGGCGCCCGGCCGGGGTGAGCGCGATCCGGGCGGTGCGCCGGTCGCCGGGGTCGGCCTGGCGGTCGACGAAACCGGCTTCCAGCAGTTTGCCGACCAGCCCGCTGACGGTGTTGGGGGCGAGCCGCTGGCGGGCGGCGAGTTCGCCGACCCGCAGCGGGGCGGCGGCGAGGGTCTGGAGGAGTTCGACCTGCGCCATCGGCAGGGACTCCCACGGGTAGTCGGTCCGGATGCTGCTGCGCAGCGCGCGGCGCAGCCGGGTGACGGTGTCGGTCAGCCGCCGGGCGTGCTCGACCGCCGGGTCGGGGCTTTCGGTGGCGGATTCGGGAACGTGTGGTGACGACGGCATGGCGGACAGCGTATCGCCTGGTACGGGGCCTTCCCGGGGCGCAGTCCGTCTCTCGGACGCGGGGTGGACGCACCGCGAGATCCTTCGTGTCGCAGCACGAGCAAATCGTAGAGAGAACATATCGGCATCCGATATATTTGGGGCATGAACGCCACCGCCCTTGCCGCGCGCCTGCTCACCGAGCGGCCCCGGCCCCGCGGCATTGCCGGCTGGCGCCACGCCCACTGGCTGGCCGTCGGCACAGTGTGCCTCGGAGCCTTCCTCGGCCAGCTCGACGCCAGCGTCATCGCCCTGGTCTTCCCCGCCCTCGGCCGCCACTTCGACGCGGGCTTCGCCGCCGTCGAGTGGGTCGCCCTCGCCTACCTGCTCGTCCTGGTCGCCCTGCTGGCCCCGATCGGCTGGCTGTCCGACCTGGTCGGCCGCAAGACCATGTACATCGGAGGCTTCGCCGTCTTCGGCCTGTCCTCGCTCGGCGCCGGGTTCGCCGACGCCCTGTGGATCCTGGTCGGCTGCCGCGCCGTGCAGGCCGTCGGCGCCGCGATGATGCAGGCCAACAGCGTCGCCCTGGTCGCACGCGGCGTCCCCGAGCACGCGATGCGGCGCGCGCTCGGCATCCAGGCCGCCGCCCAGGGCCTCGGGCTGGCACTCGGGCCCAGCCTGGGCGGGCTGCTGGTGGAGCACGCGTCGTGGCGGTGGGTGTTCTGGGTGAACGTGCCGATCGCCGTGTTCGGCATCGTGGCCGGCTGGTACCTGCTGCCCCGCACCCGGACCTGCACACCGACGCCGGTCCCGAAGCCGCGTGGCCGGGAGCCGCGCGAGCCCCGCTTCGACCTGCCCGGCATGCTGCTGCTCACCGGCGCGACCACCGCGCTGCTGCTCGCCCTGTCCACCGCCTCCGGTCTGCCGCTGCCCGGCTGGGCCGTCGCCGTCCTGCTGCCGGCCGCCGCCGTCCTCGCCGTGGCGCTGGTGCGCCAGGAGCGACGGGCGGCCCGGCCGATCCTGGCGCCCGGGCTGGTCAACACCCCGGGCGTGCGGTCCGGACTGGTGGTCGCGCTGATCGGCTACCTGCTGCTGTTCTGCCCGCTCGTGCTGGGTCCGGTGCTGCTCACCGGCGCCGGCGTGTCGACGGCGGCCGCCGGGCTGGTGGTCACCCTGCTGCCCGCCGCGTTCGCCGTCGCCGCGACGGTCGGCGGCGGGCTGCTGCCCCGGGGCTGGTCGGACGTCACCCGGTGCCGCTTCGGTGCGGGCCTCACCGCCGCCGGACTGCTGCTGTTCGCCGTGCTGCCGGTCTCGGCCGCCGCCGTGGCGGCCCCGCTGCTGGTCGCCGGGTACGGGCTGGGCCTGCTGCTGCCCGCCAACAACGCCCTGGTGATGCGGGCGATCCCGGCGGAGTGCTCGGCCGTCGGCGGCGGCATGGTGAACATGGCGCGCAGCCTCGGCACCGCGCTCGGCATGGCGCTGTCCGTGCTCGGTGTCCACCTGGCGGGCGCGGCGTCCGGTGGGCGGACGGTGCTGGTCGCCCTCGCGGCGGTCGCGGTGGCGGCCGTGGTGCTGACCCGCCCCGCCACCGCCCGGGCCCGTCCGGCGGCGGCTACGCGCTGACGTTCAGGGCGTCCTGGGCCCGGTTCAGGCCGAGCCGCACCAGCGTCTCCAGGGCGTCCGCGCAGCGGTCCGACACCGCCGGCATCGCGGCCAGTTCCTCGTCCGAGAACTTCTTCAGCACGTAGTCGCCGACGCTCTGCCCCTTCGGCGGGCGCCCGATGCCGAAGCGCAGCCGGACGAAGTCCCGGGTGCCGAGCACCTCGCCCACCGACCGCACCCCGTTGTGCCCGCCCGGGCCGCCGCCGCGCTTCAACTTGCCGGTGCCGTAGGCGAAATCCAGGTCGTCCTGGACGACCACCAGGTGCTCGACCGGCACCCCGTACCGGCGCAGCAGGGCGGCCACCGGGCGGCCGGACAGGTTGATGAACCACTGCGGCTTGGCCAGCAGCACCCGGCGGCCGTCCACCTCGATCTCGGCGACCACGGCGCCGATCCCGCGCCGGCGGAACCGGGCGCCGTGCCGCTCGGCCAGCCGGTCCACGGTCAGGAAGCCCGCGTTGTGCCGGGTCAGCCGGAACCAGGGGCCGGGGTTGCCGAGTCCGGCGATCAGCCAGGGCGCGTCGGTGGTCATGCGGGGGTGCTCCAAGGGGTGCGGACGACGGACGGCCGGGGCGCGCTGCGGGCGGTCGCGGGACCGCCCGTCGCGCCCCGGCCGTCCGGGGGGAACGAGGGGAAGGAAAGGGACTGCGGGTGTCAGGACGCGGGCACGCCGGGGGCGGCGCCGCGCTCCTTGAGCATGTCGGTCATCAGCTCCAGCTCGGACGTCTGGGCGACCACCATCGACTGGGCGAGCCGCTTCTCGACGTCGTTCTTCGCCATGTCGACGTAGCCCTGGGCCATCTCGACGCCGCCCTTGTGGTGCTCGATCATCAGCTGCAGGTAGTACACCTCGGCGTCCCGCCCGCTGAGCATGCGCAGCTTCGCCAGCTGGGCGTTGGTGGCCATGCCGGGCATCAGCGAACCGTCGTGCGCCTGGTAGTCGTGGTCCATCTTCATCCACGCCATCGGCTTGGCGGTCGAGTGCTGCGACAGCCCCCACTGGTCGAGCCAGCCCGTCATCATCCCGCGCTGGTTGGCCTGGGTGTTGATGATGTCGAAGGCGAGGGTGCGGGTCGGCTCGTCGCTCGTGCGGTCCCGGACGATGAACGACAGGTCCACCGCCTGCTGGTGGTGGGTCGCCATGTCGCGGGCGAACCCGGCCTCGGGCGAGTCGTCCGCGGGCACGGCTATCGAGGCCGAACCGGAGGCCGAGGTCCCGCCGGCCACCAGGGCCGGCACCCCGAGCGCCAGCGCCACCACGGCGGCCAGCGCGGCCGGCCACCACATCCGGCGGCGGCCGGGACGGGCGGGCGTCTCCTCCGGTGCGCCGGTCTCCGCCGCCGCGCCGCCTGCCGCGACCTCCTCGGGGCCGGTCCCGTCGGCGGTCACATCTCCCCCATGCTGCAGGAGGCGCCCGGCTCCTGGGTCTGCTTGCCCTGGACGTACTTGGTGAAGAACTGGTTGACCCGCGGGTCGCTGGCGCTGTCCACGATCAGCTGGGTGCTCCAGGCGTTCAGGGTGATGGTGCCCTGCTCGTCCGGGTACGGGCTCATCAGCGAGTACGGGGTGGCCTTGACCTTGTCGGAGAGGGTCTTGATGTCATCCGCCGTGGCCTTGCCGTTGTACGTCACCCAGACCGCGCCGTGCTCCAGCGAGTGGACGGCGCGCTCGTTCTCGACCGGCTTGTCGTAGACGTGGCCCATGCAGTCCAGCCAGACCGCGTTGTGGTCGCCGCCGACCGGCGGGGTCATCGGGTAGTTGACCTTCTCCTTGACGTGGTTGCGGCTCAGGTCGCCGAAGGTCTTCACGCCCGGGATGTCCGCGCTGGCGGCGGCCTCGCGGTCCTTCTTCTTCTGGTTCTGGTCCATGACGAGCCAGGTGCCGGTGGCGATCGCGCCGATCACCAGCACGCCGGCGGCCACCGAGGCGATCACCTTGTTGCGGCGGTCGCGGCGCTGCTCGGCGGCGCGCAGCTCGGCTATCCGGGTGCGGCGGTCGACGTCGCCCTTGCCGCCGGGCTTGTTCGACTGCTTCGAGGCGGAACCCATGATGGTTGTCCTTGTCCCCGCCGCGCACGGCTGGTGGCGGCGGTCGGCTGAAGAGGGGGAGGAGTGGACCCGCCGACGGGGAGCGTCGGCGGTGGGTTCCGCTCAGGACCGATGGACCTGGAGTTCGTGCAGATCAGGGGCTGGGTGCGGGCCGTCCAGCAGGCCCGCGGGCACCACCCGGGGCAGCGCCTCGGGCGCGGGGGAGACGAGCGGCCACGCGGCGGGCTGCGGATGCGGCGGCGGGTTCGGCAGCTGGGCGTCCTGCGGGCAGAACGGGTGGCTGGAGCAGCCGTTGTCGCGCGGCGGCTGGCCGTCGGCGGTGCACAGGATCCAGTGGTCCTGCTGCTCCGCGAACCGGTGGTGGCCGTCGGACGCCTGGGCGGCGTCGCGCGCGGCGTCACGGGCGAGCGGGGTCTGCGCGGTGGCCTCCGCCGCACTGACCACCGAGACGGCGCTCACCGGGCCCGGCCCCGGACGGGCGGACGCGTCCGCCTTCGCCAGGCCCGTACACGGCAGCGCGGTCAACAGGGCGACCAGCATCAGGACCAACAGCGCACCCGCCGGGCGGCCCGCCGATGCGGCCCTCCCCGGTCGGGGTGAGCTCGGGGCCGACGCGGTCATGCGCACATTTAATCAGCCGAACGGGTGAAGCGATGCCCCTCATCGGCCCTCATTTTCGGCTGCCAACGCGCCGCAATGTCCAGGAAACGCCCTGCTCGGGGCACACCCGGCAAGCCCGGACGGAACGGAAACGGAAGCGGTGGTGTCAGCCCTACCACCTCGCCGCCCCGGCGCCGGCGAAGCACCAGGTGAACGCGGTGGCCGGGATGATCCGATCGGTGACCGGTTGTCGCCGAAACCCGGACAGGGTCGTTGCACTTGGAGACAATGACGCCAGTCCGGCCCCGCCGGGGGCGGCGCGACCACGGACCGATCAGGAGCCGCCAGATGAGCAAGCAGGGTGCACCCGCACAGCCGCCCCGGCCCGACGACGGCTGGTGGGACACCGTCTATGACGGCCCGGCGGGCACCCTCCCCGACACCCCGCACGCCGACCCGGGCGACGGCAGCGTCGACGACTGGTTCGACACGGCGGCGGGGCTGATCGGGCAGCAGCGGACGGCGGAGCCGGAGCCGGAGCCGGAGCCGGTTGCGGAGCCTGCGGCCGAACCCGTGGCGGCGCGGGACAGCATCGACGACTGGTTCGACACCGCGATCGGCGTGATCGAGGGGAGCGGCGGCATCGGACGCCAGCGCAGCTCGACCGAGACCGCCGCCGATGCGCCGGCGGCGGAGGCTCGGGAGCCGGAACCGGAGCCGGAGGTGCCGCCCACCCCGGTCTCCCTGGAGAAGTCCGCCCCAACGCCCGAGCCCGAACCCTCTGTGGAGCCGGCACCGGAGCCGGCACCGGAGCCGGAAGCCGTCCCCGCCCCGGAACCCCTCGCGGTCAAGGAACCGACCCCCGAACCCGAACCCGACCACGCGCCGCAGCCCGACCCGGAGCCGTCCGCCCCCATCCCCGACCCGCGCCTGGCGATCCGTGCCCCACGCACCGACAGCGGTCCCACCGTCCCGCACGTCGGCGAGCGCCCCCCGACGTACGGGCCCGAGCCGACGGTCGTACCCGAGGCCGACCCGGGAACACTCGACACCGTCGTACCGGACACCGCGCTGGAGGGCGCCCAGTACGGGTCGACCGTGCTCCGGGCCGTCTCCGTCCGGGGCGACTCCGCCCGCTACCGGGGCGAGCCGCGCCGGGACAGCCTGCTGGTGACCAGGTTCGGCGACGGCCCCGACGGGCTGCTGCTCGCCGTCCTCGCGGGCTACGACCGTACGGGCGGCGCGGAGGACGAGTCGCTCACCGCGCAGGCCGTCGCCGCCGGAACCAGCGAGGCCTGCCGCCAACTCGCCGCCGCGATCGGGCGCAGCCGGGCCGGCCTGGCCGCCGACCTGCGCGACGGTGCCCGGGACCGCCTGCGCTACGGCCTCCAGCGCCTGGCCACCGGCGCCGCAGCCCCGCTGCGCGCGCTGGCACCCCGGGAGGAGGGGGACGACACCCCGTCCCCGGCCTCGCTGCACTGCCTGCTGGTGTCGCTGGACCCGGCGGCGGGCTACCGAGCCGCCTTCGGCGTCGGCCCCGGCGGGCTCTACCTGCTGCGCTCCGGCCACTGGATCGACGCCTACGCGGCCCGGCTGCTCCACCACCCGGACGGCCAGCCGCCCGTCCCGGAGGCTCCGGTACCGGACCCGCGCCCGTTCCGCTTCCGCCTCGTCCCCGCCACCCCGGGCGACATCCTGCTGCTCTGCACCCCGGGTCTGTCCCACCCGATCGCCGACGAGCCCGCCGTCGCCCACTTCCTCTCCGCCCACTGGGCCCACCCCCACCCCCCGGGCACCGTCGACTTCCTCCGCCAGGTGCAAGTCCGCGCCAAGGGCTACGCCGACGACCGCACCGCCGCCGCAATCTGGACCGAGTAAGCAGGCGCCCGCACCAGAAGTCGGCCCACCCGACTTCTGGGGCGGGCTCAGGTGCGGAGCAAAACCGTGGCGACCGAGGTGGCGTGGGTGAGGGCGGTGGGGGGGTGGGTGTCGGGGAGGCCGATGGCGATGGGGACGGCCAGGCCGTCGAGGAGGGCGCGGAGTTGAGCGGCGCGGGCGGGGGCGGGGCCGGGGGTGAAGTGGCCGGTGGTGGTGCCCTGTTCGATGAGGGTGACCAGGTCGGCCTGCCAGGGGGCTTCGATCTCCTGTTGGCCCTGGCGGAGTTCGGCGCTGGCGGGGGAGCGGCCCCAGACCTCGACCCAGAGGATCCAGCGCGGGTCGCCGGGGCCTTCGGGCAGGTAGAGACGCAGGTAGGCGTCGAGGCGCTGCCAGGGGTCGAGGGTGGGGTCGGTGAGGGCTTCGCGGCGGCGGGCGCCGAGTTGGTCCTCGCTCCAGCGGAGGGTCTCCAGCAGGAGCTGGTCCTTGCTGCCGAAGTAGTAGAGCAGGTGTCCGGCGCTCATCTGGAGCTGTTTGCCGAGGCCGGCCATGGTGAGTTTGGCGAGCCCGTGTTCGGCGATGGCGGCCCGGGCGGTGGCGAAGACCTCCTCGCGGGGGCGCGCCGGTCGGCGCGGGCGGGGGTCGGCCATGGTGGGGCTGCTTCCTGAGAAGGGAGTGCGGGGAGGGAACGGTACCGGAGTGGGGAGGGCGCCCCCACGCCGGTACCGGGCGCGTCAGGCCCGGGGCTGCTGCTGGGTGATGCAGTGGATGCCGCCGCCGTTGGCGAAGATCTCGCGGGCGTCGACGAGTTCGACGGTGCGGCCGGGGTAGGCCTCGGCGAGGATGTCGGCGGCCGCCTGGTCGCGGGGGTCGTCGAAGGCGCACAGCACGACGACGCCGTTGGCGACGTAGTGGTTGATGTAGGAGTAGTCGACCGGCTCGCCGTCCTCGTCGAACAGGACGGTGGGGGCGGGCAGTTCGATGACCTCCAGCTGCCGGCCCCGGGCGTCGGTGGAGGCGCGCAGGAGGGTGACCAGTTCCTGGCAGACGGCGTGGTCCGGGTGGGCGGGGTCGGGCTGTACGTGGGCGACGACGACGCCGGGGCGGACGAAGGAGGCGACGATGTCGATGTGGCCACGGGTGCCGAACTCGTCGTAGTCGCGGGTGAGTCCGCGCGGCAGCCAGATGGCCTTGGTGGTGCCGAGGTGGGCGTGCAGCTCGGCCTCGACCTGCTCCTTGGTCCAGTCGGCGTTGCGGCCCTCGCCGAGCTGGACAGTCTCGGTGACGAGTACCGTGCCCTCGCCGTCGACGTGGATGCCGCCGCCCTCGTTGATCAGCCGGGAGGCGAAGCGCTGGACGTCGGTCAGTTCGCTGATGTGCTCGGCGATGTGCTGGTCCTTGTCCCAGCGGGCCCAGGACTGGGCGCCCCAGCCGTTGAAGATCCAGTCGGCGGCGGCGAGCGAGCCCTTGCCGTCGATCAGGAAGGACGGGCCGATGTCGCGCATCCAGGCGTCGTTGAGCGGGCGTTCGACGATCTCGACCTGATCGGAGACGTACTTGCGGGCCTCGGCGGTCTCACCGGTGTTGACGATCAGCGTGACCGGCTCGTACCGGACGATGGTGTCGGCGACGGCGGCCCAGGCCTGGCGGGCGGCGTGCAACTGCTCGGGGCCGTCGAAGGTGGGGTTGCTGGTGGGGAAGGCCATCCAGGTGCGGTCGTGGGGGTGCCATTCGGCGGGCATCCGGTAGCCGAGGGAGGCGGGCGTGGGGGTCGTCATCGCGCGGTCCTAAGCGGGTCAGGGGGGTCAGAGGAAGTAGAGGCGGCTGAGGGAGACGCTGTCGGCGGGTTCGGAGCGCAGCGGCGAGCCGTCCAGGGAGACCAGCCCGGTCTCGGTGACGTCGACGTGGCCGACCCGGGCGTTGCGCACCATGTCGCGCGGTCCGATGCCGCGGGTGCCGCGGACGCCGACGCGGCGGCGGCGGGTGGGCAGTCCGTCGGCGGGGCGGTCGAGGTAGGCGGCGTCGGCGGCGGCCTGGGCGACGAAGGCCACCGAGATGTCGGCGGCGGTCGCGCCATGGGCGCCGAACTGCGGTCCCAGGACGAGCGGTTCGCAGCGGTCGGTGGAGGCGTTGGGGTCGCCGACCACGCCGTACGCGGGGAAGCCGGACTTGAGGACGAGCTGCGGCTTGGCACCGAAGTGGTCCGCGCGCCACAGCACGATGTCGGCGAGCTTGCCGACCTCGATCGAGCCGACCTCGTGGGAGAGGCCGTGGGCGATGGCCGGGTTGATGGTGAGCTTGGCGATGTAGCGCAGCACGCGCTCGTTGTCGTCGCCGCTCTCGGTGGTCCCGTAGGAGCCGGTGCCGTCGAGCGGGCCGAGTTCGGCCTTCATCTTGCCGGCCATGGCGAAGGTGCGGCGCACGGTCTCGCCGGCCCGGCCCATGCCCTGGGCGTCGGAGGAGGTGATGCCGATGACCCCGAGGTCGTGCAGCACGTCCTCGGCGCCCATGGTGCCGGCCCGGATGCGGTCGCGGGCCATGGCGGCGTCGCCGGGCAGGTCGACCTTGAGGTCGTGCGCGGAGACGATCATGTCGAAGTGCTCGCCGAGGGCGTCGCGGCCGAACGGCAGGGTGGGGTTGGTGGAGGAGCCGATGACGTTCGGCACGCCCGCCATCTTGAGCACGTTGGGGACGTGCCCGCCGCCGCAGCCCTCGATGTGGAAGGCGTGGATGGTCCGGCCCTCCAGGACGCGAAGGGTGTCCTCGACCGACAGGCACTCGTTCAACCCGTCGGTGTGCAGGGCGACTTGGACGTCGTACTCCTCGGCGACCCGCAGCGCGGTGTCCAGCGCGCGGGTGTGCGCGCCCATGTCCTCGTGCACCTTGAAGCCGGAGGCGCCGCCCTCGGCCAGCGCCTCGATCAGCGGGGCCTCGTCGGAGGACGAACCGCGGCCCAGGAAGCCGATGTTGACGGGCCAGGCGTCGAAGGCGTTGAAGGCGTGCCGCAGCGCCCAGGGCGAGTTGACGCCGACGCCCCAGACCGGGCCGAACTCCTGGCCGATGATCGTGGTGACGCCGGAGGCGAGCGAAGCCTCCATGATCCGCGGCGAGAGCAGGTGGACGTGGGTGTCGACGGCGCCGGCGGTGGCGATCAGGCCCTCGCCGGAGACGATCGTGGTGCCGGTGCCGACGACCACGTCCACGCCGTCCAGGGTGTCCGGGTTGCCGGCCCGGCCGATCGAGGCGATCCGGCCGCCGATCAGGCCGATGGACGTCTTGCGGATGCCCTGGATCGCGTCGATCACCAGGACGTTGCTGATCACCACGTCGCAGGTGTCGCGGACGGCGGCGGGCTTGAGGTGCAGGCCGTCGCGGGCGGTCTTGCCGAAGCCGGCCAGGAACTCGTCGCCGGGCGCCTGGGAGTCGGATTCGACGCGGACGATCAGTCCGCTGTCGCCGAGGCGGATGCGGTCGCCGGCGCGCGGGCCGTGGACGGAGATGTAGTCGTGCGGGGAGATCGCGGTCATGCCCCCACCTCGCTGCGCTCGGCGGACCACGACCTCGTGGAGGCTCTGTTCCATTGCTCGTTCCGCTCGTTCCGCTCGTTCACGAGGGCACCTCCGAGTCGTCGAAGCTGGTCAGGTAGCCGGTCGCGCGGGCCTTCTCGAGGGCGGCTTCCTTCGCGCCGGGCGCGTCCAGCGGGCCGTCCACGAGCCCGGCGAAGCCGATCGCGACCCGGTCGCCGCCGATCGGGACCAGGCCGACCTCGACGGTGGCGCCGGGGTCGAAGCGCACCGAGGAGCCGGCCGGGACGGCCAGGTGGGTGCCGTAGGCGGCGGCGCGGTCGAAGGCCAGGCGCGGGTTGGCCTCGAAGAAGTGGAAGTGCGAGGTGACCGAGATCGGCACCGCGGACGTGTTGTGGACGGGGATGAGCTGCGTCTCCTCGATCGGGTCGTAGCCCGCGCCGTCGCCGATCAGCGCGCCGCCGGGGGCCTCGTCGCCGAGCGAGCCGGCGCCCTTGAAGGGGTCGTTGACGACGGCGAGGCGGGTGCCGTCGTCGAAGACGGCCTCGACCTGGACGACGGTGACCACGTCCGGTACCCCGGGCAGCACGTCGTCGGCGGTCAGCACGGAGCGGCCGGCCTCGATGGCCTCGGCCAGGCGCAGGCCGTCACGGGCGGCCTCGCAGACGGTGTCCGCGATCAGGGCGGTCGCCTCGGGGATGTTGAGGCGCACGCCCCGGGCTCGGCGGGTGCGGGCCAGTTCGGCTGCTGTGAAGATCAGCAGCCGGTCCCGCTCGGTGGGGGTCAGTCGCACGGTTCCTCGCTCGCGGTCGCCGGGGAGGGGGTCGGCTCGGGGGCCGGGGCTTCCGGGGGTGATGTTAGAACGACGTTCAAACATCTTGGGTCATTGAACCCGCACCGGGGCGTCGTGTCCAGCGTTGCCGCTCCGCGGGGGTTCGGCTTGTCGGACGGGCGGCGGGGGTGAGGCAGGGGCGAGAAGGGGGCGAGGCAGGGGCGTGGCAGGGGCGAGGTGGCGGAGAACGGGCGGGCGCGCGGCGCTCCGCGGGGGCGGGTGTGGAGGTCGGCGCGCGGTGGTGGCAGAGGTGGGGCGCGCGGCCCGCGCACCTTCCGTACAGGCGCCGGGTGTGCGCGGGATCGGGAGGGGGCGGGCTCGAAAACAGCCTCTGCGCTTCGCAAACCTGTCCGGCGCGGGCAGTTGGATCACGTGAACCTCCCCGTGCCCCTTTCACCCCACGTGATCGGACGCACACTGTTGCAAACGTCGTCAACTGGGCATGAGGATGGGTGGTCAGAACGAGGGGGCCACCCGGCCGGCGGGGGATCCGGAGGCGGGGGCCCGGATTCGAAGGCGGGGGCATGTGGTGATGGACGGTCAGTCGCGATTCCCGCGGCAGCGGACGAGTTCGGGCGACGCCTACCGGTCCGGGGCGGCCCAGGGCCCGGTCAACGGCACCGGAACCGGCACCGGGACGACCCTGCCGGGTGCGTCGGCCCCGGGGTGCGCGCTGCACCGCCGGCTGCACCTGATGCTCGACCCGGCCGACCTGGTCGCGGTGGGCGCGGTACGGCACCGGCTGCGCACGGCGCTGAGCCACTGGGGGGTGCCGGAGCTGTCCGACACCGCCGAGCTGCTCTCCTCCGAGCTGGTCACCAACGCACTGCTGCACACCACCAAGGGCGCGGTCTTCGACGCGGTGCTCGGCTCGGACAGCCGGCTGCGGGTCGAGGTGCAGGACGGCGCGAGCCGGCTGCCCGGGCGCCGGCGCGATCCGGAGGCCGAGTACGCGACCTCGGGCAGGGGCCTGCTGCTGGTGGAGGCGCTCGCGGACTCCTGGGGCGTGCAGCTGCGGGGCGACGGCAAGGTCACCTGGTTCGAGCTCGCCCTGCCGTAGGCGCGACCCGCACCGCGCAACCGCACCGCGTACCCGCACCGCGCGCCCCCTTACGGCGCACCGCCGCACCGCGCGCCCACACGATTGTTCGTCGTCGATTGATCCGTTCTCGAAGCAACCCCTGAACACAAGGCGGAGTGGAAGATTTCCGGCCCGTTGCCATTGCCGCTCAGCCGAACATTGGCCAGGATGGTGGGAATGTGTGTCCACGTGCGGGAAGCAGCGGGGAGACCGAACCTCGACTGACCACCGTCCGTCGACACCGTCCGATCCAGCACCACCCATCACACCGCCACGCGGCCCGTCCGGACGGTCGGCGCGGTCCGCCACGGCAGCGGCAGGAGCAGCATGCCCACTGAGCCCGAGTCGCCGGGGCCGGCCCTTCCTCCCGGCGCGTCCGCCGTGGAGCCGCCGCCAGTCGTCCGCCCGCCCGCCCAGGCCACCCGCCGGAACTCCGTGCGCACGCCTCCCGCGCTCGCCTCCGGGCGGCTGGCGCCCGTGCTGTCCGGCGGACTGCCGCCCGCCTCCGGCGACTCCATGCCGGACTGGCTGGAGCCCGCGATGGCCGCCAACGGCATCGGCTCCTTCGACTGGGACATCCGCCGCGACGTCCTGGAGGGCGACCATCGGGCCTGCGCGATCATCGGCCTGGACTCCGTCGAGCGGGGCCGCTTCGACCGCACCGCCGCCTCCTTCCTGTCCCTCCTGCACCCCGAGGACGCGCCCGTGGTGCGCCGCCGGGTCGAGCGCGCGGTGGCCGAGCTGGGCCAGTGCGGCGCCTACTACCGCACCGTCGGGCCGAACGGGACTATGCGCGCGGTGCGCTTCCGCGGCCGGGTGCTCGCGGACGCCTTCGGCCGCGCCTCCCGGATGGTGGGCTTCGTCTGGGACGCCACCGTCGAGCTGCACAAGCGCGACCGGGCGGGCCGGCTCGCCCTGCTGCGCGAGGAGCGCTCCCGGTTCATCAAGGAGGCCGCGCGCGCCCTCTCCGAGGCGGTCACCGTCCGTGACGTGGCCCGGGTGTTCACCGAACTGCCGCTGCCCGGACTGCCGCCGGACGGCCTGGTGCTCGCCTCCTTCGAGGCCGGACGGGCCCGGATCCTCGGCGCCTCCGGCTACCGCTCCCAGGCGCTCGCCGTATGGGACCGCACCGTGCTGCCGGCCGGCCACCCGGCCGCCGAGGCACTCAGGTACCGCGCCCCGGTCTTCATCTCCAGCCGCGAGGACTTCCGCGACCGCCACCCCGACGTCTGGGAGCAGACCAGCCGCACCGGCCGCGGCTCCTGGGCGTACCTGCCGCTGGTGGCCAGCGGCCGGGCGATCGGCGTCTGCGTGGTCAGCTTCGACGACGAGCGCGAGCTGGACGCGGACGAGCGCACCCTGCTGTCCACCCTGGGCGGGCTGGTCGCCCAGTCGCTGGCCCGGGCCCGGCTGCACGACGCCGAGCACGAGCTGGCGGCGGGCCTGCAACGGGTGATGCTGCCGCGCACCGTCCCGTCCATCCCCGGCGTGACCACCGCGGTGCGCTACCTCGCGGCCGGCTCCGGGCTGCAGATCGGCGGCGACTGGTACGACGTGGTGCCGCTGCCCGGCGGGCACGTCGGCCTGGTGATCGGCGACGTCCAGGGCCACGACGTGCACGCCGCCGGGATCATGGGCCAGCTGCGGATCGCGCTGCGCGCCTACGCCGCCGAGGGCCACCCGCCCGCCGCGGTGATGGCCCGCGCCTCCCGCTTCCTCGCCGACCTGGACACCGACCACTTCGCGACCTGCACCTACGCCGAGGTCAACGTGGACTACGGCGTGGTCTACGCCGTCCGGGCCGGCCACCTCGACCCGGTGGTGCGCCGCGCGGACGGCACGGCCGCCGTGGTGCCGGTGGCCGGCGGGCTGCCGCTGGGCATCGACCCGGACCAGGAGTACCGGGTCACCCGGTTCAGCCTGGACCCGGGCGAGACGGTGGTGCTGTGCACCGACGGCCTGGTCGAGGCGCGCGGCATGGACCTGGACGAGGGCATCGGCCGACTGACCAGCACCCTGGCCCGCCCGCTGCCGGTCGCCGACGAGGCGGCCCGCGATCCGCTGGAGGAGCTGGCCGACCGGATCGCCTCCCAGGCCGCCGACTCCAGCGAACGCGAGGACGACATAGCGCTGCTGCTCCTGCGCTGGGACGGCCCGGCGGGCGGGCTCGCCGCCCAGCAGCTGCGCCGCCGGATCGGCCAGGCCGACCTGGCGCGGGTCGCCGAGGTCCGCGCCGAACTGCGCGACGCGCTGCGCCGCTGGGGCGTCGCCGAGTTCATCGACACCGCCGAGCTGCTCTCCTCCGAGCTGGTCACCAACGCGATCCGGCACACCGACCGGGACGCCATGTTCACCGCCCGGCTCTACCGGGAGTCGGCCTCGGACGGCGGCCGGGCCCGGCTGCGGGTCGAGGTGGAGGACGAGTCGGACCTGTGGCCGACCCGCCGGACGCCGGGGGAGCAGGCCTCCTCCGGGCGCGGGCTGATGCTGGTCGAGGCGCTGGCGGACGCCTGGGGCGTGGAACCGCGCGGGTCCGGCAAGCGGATGTGGTTCGAACTCAGCGGGGTGAGCGCGGCGTAGGACCGGATCTGCCGGACACCCCCGGGGCCGGTGCCCCGGGGGGTCAGCCGAACTGCTGCTCCAGGTCCTTCAGTTTGCGCTCCAGCGAGTCCAGCCGGGGCAGGGTGACGGTGTCCTCGTCGACGGTGAGGTCGATGGTGCGCCGTTCCGGACGGGCCGGCAGGCTGGACTGGACGACGGTGCCCTCGGCCACCTCGACCTCGCGCACACCGGGCCCGGGAGAGGCCGCGGCCTCGACCTCCCGTGAGTCCGCCGGACGCTCCGCCCCGGGCCCGCCGGCTATCGCGGGCTCCGAGCCGCCCGACTCCAACTGCCGTGCGGCGCCGCCGCGTCCGCGCCAGTGGCTGCCGCTCCGGCTGATCGCCCGGATCTCGGCCCGCTCGCGGCGGCCGGCCAGCTTGCGGCGCTCCTTCTCCAGCGCGCGCTCGCGCTTGTCGTCGCGGACCTCGTCCACCGCCTCGTCCAGGCTGCGCACGCCCTCCAGGAGCATCAGCGACCAGGCCGCGTAGGTCTCGCGCGGGGCGCGCAGCCAGCGGACGATGCGGATCTGCGGCAGCGGGCGGGGCACCAGGCCCTGTTCGCGCAGTGCGGCCCGGCGGGTCTGCTTGAGCGCGCGGTCGAACAGGATCGCGGCGGACAGCGACATGCCGGAGAAGAACTGCGGGGCGCCGGCGTGGCCGAAGCCGCGCGGGGCGTGCACCCAGTTGAACCAGGCCGAGGCGCCGGCGAAGAGCCAGACCAGCAGCCGGGAGCCGAGCGCCGCGTCGCCGTGGCTGGCCTCGCGGACGGCGAGCACCGAGCAGAACATCGCGGCGCCGTCGAGCCCGAACGGGACGAGGTACTCCCAGCCGCCGGAGAGGCCGAGGTTCTGCACGCCGAAGCCGACCAGTCCGTGGAAGGAGAGCGCGGCCGCGACCCCGGCGCAGCAGAACAGCAGCGTGTAGGAGGCGGCGCCGTACAGGGATTCCTTGTTGCGGCGCCGTTCCTCGGAACGCTCCCAGGAATCCCCGCCGGCGGCGGATCCCCGGCTTCGGGCCAGGGGCACCAGGAGGGCGCTGACCAGCAGCCCCGCTACCCCGGTGACGGCCCAGCCGAGCGGTATGTCGGACAATTTCATCGCCGGAACCAGCCTCGCTTTCTGCGTCGCGTTCCTGCGCCGCCCACTGCGTTCCAGCAGCGCGGCGGGGACCATCATGACGGATGCCCGGCGGACGAAAGGCCGATTCGCCGTCAATGCGCTGGGGAGAGGGATTTCTGACCCGCCACCAATCGAATTGTCATATGAATTTGGCGTGGGAGGTTCCCGGAATTACGGGCTTTTCGAATCCTGAATCGGACGAATTTTCGTCAACGTCGCGTGACGCGAGGGCAGCCGCCGCACATCTCCCCGGATTCCACGGTGTAGACGAGGCAACAGCTGGCCCGGGCCCGGTCCGTACCCGAAGCACCGGTGCGTCCTGGCGCCGGGGGCGCGAAACCGGCGCCCGGGGTGAAGGGGGCCGGGGCGGGGGTGGGTCCATGACCCGCGCCGGGCGTGCACGCCGGTCGCTTCCCGGGCGCCGGCAGTGCGGCCGGCCCCCCAGGGGTCAGCAGTGCGGACAGTTCGGCGCGCGCCCGCTCCTGCTCCCCGAGCAGCCCGCCCGCGTACCAGAGCCCCTCCACCACCGCGTCGGTGGCCATCGCCCACAGCACCCGCGGCCCACGCCGCACCTCCGGCCCGAAGGCGGTCAGCACCGGTTCGAGGAACTCGCCGAGCGAGCAGCGCAGTTGGGCCGCGAGCGCGTTCTCGTCCGGCGCCGTACGGGCCCCGGGGGAGTCGGCCGCCGGATCGTCCGGCAGGCAGACGAAGGCCTCCGGGCGCACCGTCAGCTCCGCCGAGGCGGGGCCGCGGCGCAGCGAGACGTCGTCGGGGCCGAGCAGCGGGACGCGCCGTTCCAGGAACCATGGCACGGTGAACAGCAGCGAGACCGGCCAGACCAGGCGGTGCAGTCCGAAGCCGGCCGCCACGTCCGGGCGCAGCGGCTGCCCGTAGCGGGCGAGGCCCTGCCGGGCGTCGTGGGCGACCAGCTCGCGGACGGCGCCGCGGTCGGTGGTGAGGTCGGCGACGGGCAGCCAGCCGCCGCCCCGGCGGGGTGGGGCGCAGTGCACGTCCAGGATCGGGGTCAGCGCGGCCAGCCGGTGGTACGAGGGCGCGCAGGGGGTGGGGGTGTCCGGCGCGTGGGCCGGGGTGTGCGCCTCGGTGGTGCGGGGGGCGCACGGCGCCGGGCCGGGCCGGGTGCTGCTCGCGGTCATGGCGGGCCCCATCGGGTCGACCGGGGCGCCGGCGGACCGGCCGGCGGCCCCGGCCGCGAGGCGCCGGGCCCGGCCGGACCGGGGCGCGGCGGTGCCCGGGGGACGGCAAGGCGACCTGTCCGGGGCGCTGCTCACCCCGGACAGGTTAGGCTCACCTTAGCTGATTGTCCCTCGGGTCTCGCTGGTGATGCGCCCGTCCGGGGGAGGCCCCGGCGCGCGCCCGGTTCCGGGGGGCGTGTTCGACAGCTGGCGTGCGAGCCAGACCGGCACCCCGCCCAGGGCGTGCACCAGGCGGGCGGCCTCGGCGCGCAGCCGCGCCGCCTCGGGAGGCTCGGACACCTCGGCGAGCGCGGCGAGCGCCGGCGCCACCCCCACCGTGAAGCCGAGTTGCTCGCGCAGCCGCAGGGAGGCGTCGAAGCCCTCCCGGGCGTTGCCGCGCTCCCCGCGGGAGAGGGCCAGGGCGGCGAGGTGCCGCCAGGTGTAGGAGCGCAGCAGTTCGTCCCCGCGCTCGCCGGCGCCCTCGTGCGCCCGGCGGTAGGCGATCCAGGCGGCGCTGCGGTCGCGCAGCAGGTTCTCGGCGACCAGTCCGCGTCGGAAGTCCAGCAGGGGTCGGCCCGGGGCGTCCGGCGGCAGCAGGGCCGAGGTGCGGCCGAGTGCGGCCTGCGCCTCGTCCAGCCGGTCCCGTGGGCCGAGCACGCTGGCCAGGTAGGCGAGGAAGCCGCGGGCGCAGGCGGCGGCCGCGCGCTGTTCGGTGCCCTCCGCCAGGGCCTCGGCGAGTCGTAGCGCCTGTTCCGCCTGGGTCCACTGCGAGGCGGTGAACAGGCACTGTTCGATGAGGAGTTCGGCCCGTGCGAGGGCGATGGTCGGGTCGTGTTCGGCGGCCGGTCGCAGCAGTTCGGCGGCCTCCTGCCAGCACCCCCGGGACCGCAGCCGCCACACGGTGTCGCCCGGTTCCTCCGCTGCCGCCCGCCCCCGTTCGTCCGGGCCGTTCGGGCTCCATCCGTGCTCTGACAACGCCACCTCCTTGTGTGCGCCATCCAGCAGGGCACGGACCTGCCCCTGGGGCCCTGCCGCCACGACCGTGCGCATGGCGACGGCAGGGCGAAAGGCCCGCGCTGTGGCGGCAATTCAACACGGGGGCGAGCTTGTGCACCAGATCACGAGCGGAGGTTGTTGCTTTTGCCGGGGAGATGATCTAGTGGGGTCGGCGGTCGGGTCAGGAGGTCCAACCGGTCTCCATCAGGGCTTCGGCGGCGCCGTTGGCGGGCTGCGGCACGCCGGCCAGGTCCAGGCTGAACAGGGCGACCAGCAGTTGTTCGCCGCGCACGGTGGCCTGGTGGGAGTAGCCGGCCAGGGTGAACATGGCGGCGGCCATCTCCTCGGCGTGCAGGGTCTGCAGCCACAGGCACTCGACCGACTTCACGTCGGCGGGCTCGGTCCAGGTGTCGACCTGGGCGACCATCCGGCTGCCCAGCAGGGTGACCCCGTCGCGCTCCTGAGCCTCGGTCAGCTCCAGGTCGTCGAAGCCGAGCCACTCCAGGTAGCGGGCGGCGGTGAACACCGCGTCCTGCGAGGTGCGCACCGGGTGGGGGCGGAACGGGGTGCGGTGGCGGAACGGGCGAGGGCGGCCCGCCGGGCCGCCGGGGGGCGCGGGCGGGGCGGGCGCCGGGGTGTTCACCGGGTGTGCCGGGTACGGGCGGGAGGCCTGCGGGCCGGGGGCGGCGAGCGGGCCGGCCGTGCCGCTGCCCAGCCGGGTGGTGCGGTCCACCGGGAGCCGGACGGTGGCGCCGCAGTTGCAGGTGAACTCGGGCTGCGGCCACTGGTCGGAGCGGCCGCAGTGCGGGCAGCGCATGCTCAGCCAGGAGTCCTCCCAGGAGCGGAACCGCACCTGCACCGGCACCCCGCCGCGCAGCAGCGGCACCTTCAGCGAGGCGCCGCACGGGCAGGGCAGGGACGGCGGCTCGTACAGGTGCTCGCGGCGGCAGGCGGGGCAGCGGATCGCCCGGGCGGCACCGCCCGCCCCGGGCCCTGGCAGCGCGGGGTCGTGTCCGGTGAAGTCGTCGGGCAGTCCTGCCATCGCGGGCTCCGTCCGTCGGTGTCGGGTGGGTGCTTCCCATGCTCCCCGAAACCTCCGGTCCTGGGCGCGGAATGGGGCAATCCTCAGGGACAGATCAGGGCGCGCCCCTCGGCCGGACCCTTCGCAGGGAGGATGCGCCGTCGGCGTACGGAGGACGTCAGCGGGCCGACCAGCGGGCCAGGTCGGCGGGGGTGTCGAGGTCGTCCGGGACGGCGACGTCCGCGCACTCGACCAGGACGAGCTCCGCGGCGTGCGCCGCCAGCAGGGCGCGGGCCCCGGCGTCGCCGGCGGCGCCCCCGGCCGCCTCGGCGAAGTGCCGCGCGCCGATCAGCACCGGGTGCCCGCGCCGCCCGTCGTACGCCGCCGCGGCCAGCTCGGCGCCGGCCCGGTGCGCGGCCAGCAGCCGGGCCACCGCGGCCGGGGTGACGCCCGGGGTGTCGACCAGCATCACGAGCACCGCCGGGGCGTCCGGCGCCAGCGCGGCCAGCCCGGCCCGCAGCGAGGAGCCCATGCCCTGGGCCCAGTCCGGGTTGGCCACCAGCCGGCAGCCCGGCAGGTGCGCGGTGGAGCGGACCCGGTCGCGCTCCGCGCCCAGCACCACCGTGACGTCCGGGCAGCCGCCGGCCCGTACGGTGGCCACCGCGTGCTCCACCAGCGGCCGGCCCGCGTACCGGACCAGCGCCTTGGGCCGCCCGCCGAGCCGGCGTCCGCCCCCGGCGGCGAGGACGAGGGCCGGGACGGCGGCGGGCGGTGTGTTCTGCATGCGCCCAGCCTGCCCGCTCCGGGGGCGCTCGCGCAGCGGTTCGCGGATT
Source organism: Kitasatospora sp. NPDC053057 (assembly GCF_044546945.1). Classification (NCBI taxonomy): domain Bacteria; kingdom Bacillati; phylum Actinomycetota; class Actinomycetes; order Kitasatosporales; family Streptomycetaceae; genus Kitasatospora; species Kitasatospora sp. NPDC053057. Next base: position 124,714 of record NZ_JBITZP010000004.1, read on the forward strand.
GTACGAATCCACAAGACGAAGGCGCGGGTCGGGGGCGCTCCCCGGCGGTTCGGCCGCTGGTCCGGCGGCGCGCTTGCCCCTGTACTGGGGCGATGAACACCGCACCGCGCCCGCTGGTGGACCGCTTCGGACGGGTCCACACCGATCTGCGGGTCTCCCTGACCGACCGCTGCAACCTGCGCTGCACCTACTGCATGCCGGCGGAGGGGCTGGACTGGCTGCCCCGGGCGGAGGTGCTCGGCGACGACGAGGTGGTGCGGCTGGTACGGATCGCGGTGCAGCGGCTGGGGGTGCGCTCGGTGCGGCTGACCGGCGGGGAGCCGCTGCTGCGGCGGGGGCTGCCGGGGCTGGTCGGGCGGCTGGCGGCGCTGGGGGTGGAGCTGTCGCTGACCACCAACGGGATCGGCCTGGCGCGTACGGCCGTCCAGCTCCGGGAGGCGGGGCTGGGGCGGGTGAACGTCAGCCTGGACACGCTGCGCGCGGACCGGTTCGCGGCGCTCACCCGGCGGGACCGGATCGGCGACGTGCTCGCGGGGCTGGCGGCGGCGAAGGCGGCCGGGCTGGACCCGGTGAAGGTCAACGCCGTGCCGGTGCGCGGGGTCAACGAGGACGAGATCCCGGAGTTGGCGTCCTTCGCCGTCGAACACGGCTACCGGATGCGCTTCATCGAGTCCATGCCGCTGGACGCGCAGGGGAGTTGGGACCGGGCCGCGATGGTGACGGCCGACGAGATCCTGGCCCGGCTGGGCGAGCGCTTCGACCTCGTGCCGGTCGGGCGGAGCGGCAACGCCCCGGCGGAGGAGTGGCGGATCGCCGGGACGGACACGGTGATCGGGGTGATCGCCTCCGTCACCCGCCCGTTCTGCGGCGGCTGCGACCGGGTCCGGCTGACCGCCGACGGGCAGCTGCGCAACTGCCTGTTCGCCACCGAGGAGTCCGACCTGCGCGCCCTGCTGCGCGGCGGCGCGGACGACGGGCGGATCGAGGAGGCCTGGCGGGCCTCGGTGGCCGGCAAGGGGCCCGGACACGCCATCGGCAGCGCCGACTTCGTCCGGCCCGAGCGGCCGATGTCGGCGATCGGCGGCTGAGCACACCGGGCTGGTCGGGGATCTGGCGGAGTGTGAGCTTCGACATGCTCCTTGGCCTCGTTTCGCCCCGCGGTGACGAGGCGGCGGTAGGACCGCGACAAGGCGGGGAGGGCGACGTGTCCCGGGAGCGCGCCGGGTGGTATTCGTGGGCGGTGCCCTCGACGACCCCCCGCCTCCCGCGGCGCGCCCTGCCCGCCCTCGCCGCCCTCCTCCTCGCCCTGCCCGTCGGCTGCTCCGGCCCCGGCGGCGCACGCGACGCGGGCGCCCCGACGAGCCGCCCACCGCTCGCCGAGCGGGTCTCCGCCGACACCTCCCCGGCCCTGCGGGCCTTCTACGACCAGCGGCTCGACTGGGCCCCCTGCGACGCCGACGCGGACCCCGCCGACCAGGACGAACCCGTCCTGCAGTGCGCCACCCTCAAGGTCCCGCTGGACTACGCCGACCCCGGCGGCCGCACCACCGACGTCCCGCTCGCCCGGGTGCCCGCCGCCGACCCGGGCCACCGCACCGGCGCCCTGCTGCTCAACCCCGGCGGGCCCGGCATCTCCGGCATCACCATGGCCCGGCGCTGGCAGGGCAACCAGGGCCCGCTGCGCGACCACTTCGACCTGGTCGGCTTCGACCCGCGCGCCGCCGGCGGCACCCTCCCCGTCCACTGCCTGGACGACCGCACCCGCGAACAGTGGACCAGCACCGACGACCCGGCCTACGACCACGGCCAGGTCCTCGCCGACGCCTGCCAGGCCAAGTACGCCGACGTGCTCCCCTACCTCGGCACCCGCAACACCGCCCGCGACATGGACGTGCTGCGCGGCGCCCTCGGCGAACGCAAGCTCGACTTCTTCGGCCTCTCCTACGGCACCTACCTCGGCGCCCTCTACGCCGAGGAGTTCCCCGACCGCACCGGCCGGCTCGTCCTCGACGGCGCCGTCGAACGCAGCACCGACCTGATGCACCTCAACGGCGAACAGGCCGTCGCCACCGAGGCCGCCTTCCGCGCCTACGCCACCGGCTGCGCCGCCGAGGACGACACCTGCCCGCTCGGCAGCGACCCGGCCGCCGCCCCCCAGCGCCTCGCCGACTTCCTCGACGGCCTCAAGGACCACCCGCTGCCCGCCCGTGACGGCCGGACCCTCACCGCCGCCCTCGCCTGGACCGGCGTCCTCGACGCCCTCGACGACGGCCGCCGCAACTGGCCCCGGCTGCGCGCCGCCCTCGACCCCGCCCTCGCCCACGGCGAGGCCGACGAACTGCTCAAGCTCGCCGACGGCACCACCGGCCGCGACGAGGACGGCCACTACGACACCGCGGCGGACGCCTACGCGGCCATCCACTGCGCCGACGCCCCGCTCGCCCCCACCGCCGCGGACCTGCACGTCGCGCTCGCCGACCTCGCCGCCCGGGCCCCGCTCACCAGCCGGCACGACACCCGGGTCACCCTCCTCGACCCCGACTGCCGCCGCTGGCCGTACCGCTCCACCGAGCAGCCGCACACCGTGACGGCGACCGGCAGCGCACCGATCCTGGTGATCGGCGGGACGGACGACCCGGTCACCCCCTACGCGTGGGCGCAGCGGATGGCGGCCGGGCTGCAGCACGGCGTGCTGCTCACCCGCGAGGGCGACGGGCACATGTCCTGGGACCGCAGCGCGTGCGTGCGCGACGCCGTCGCCGCGTTCCTGGTGGACGGGGTGCTGCCGGCCGCCGGGACGCGCTGCGGCTCGGACTGAGCCGGGGAACGCGAAGAGGGGGCGTGCCGCGCGAACGCGACACGCCCCCTGGGGAGTTGAGTCTCCGGATCAGGGTTTCCCGGAGCTTGGACTCCCGGGTGAGGACTCCCGAGCCTGATCCGGGAGCAGGGATCAAGGCTCCCGGATCAGGATTCCGGAGTCAGGACTTCGGAGCCGTCAGGTCGTAGAAGGTGGCGCCGCCGACCGTCTTGGCGGTGAAGTGGCTGGTCACCCAGGCCTCGATCTGGGCGGCCTCGGTCTGCTGACCGCCTTCGCCGCCCTCACCGCCCGCGCCGCCGAAGCCGCGGTGCGAGCCGCCGGCGATGAACCAGTGCACCTTGCCCTGCTGGACGTACTTCTGGAAGCCCTCCAGGCTGAGCGAGGGGTCCGTGCCGTTGAAGCCGCCGAGCGCCATCACCGGCTTGCCGGTGGCGAGTTGGTAGCTCGCGGCGTTCTGCGAACCGGTGGTGGCGGCCGCCCAGGTGTAGTGGCCGGCGTCCTGCGAGAGCAGCGCCACGGCCTCGTCGCTCACCTTGGTGCCGCCGAGCAGGCCGCCCATGCCGCCGGCGAAGCCGCCGGGGCCGCCGGCGCCCTCGGGGCCCTGGCCGCCGGGGAAACCGCCCGGGAAGCCGGTGGCGCCGCCGGGGCCGGTGGCGCCGCCGGTACCGCGCTCGTGGCGGCCGCCCGGGGCAGTGCCGCCGCCGGAGCCCCGGCCGGAGCCGCCGGGGAAGCCGCCCTGACCGTGGGTGCCCTGGCCGTTCTGACCACCCTGACCACCCTGACCGCCGGGGAAGCCGCCCTGACCGCCCCAGCCGCCCTGGCCGTTCTGACCGCCCTGGCCGAACATCCGGCCGTTGCCCAGCGCGCCCTTGCCGCCCTTGCGCCCGAACGACCCCGGCCCGAACGCGCCCTTCACGGACGGCCCGGCGGTGATGATCGAGCCGTTGTGCGCGGTGCCCACGGTGTCCACCGCGTACGCGGCCGGACCGCCGAGCGCCGCCGCCACGCCCACCAGGCCCGCCACCGAGGCGATCCGCGCGCCGGTCCGTCCGGAGACGCCGCCGACGTACTGCCCGGCGACCAGCGCGACCGCCGCCGCCAGCCCGCCGACCAGCACCGCCCAGCGCAGCCAGGGCAGGAAGTCGGAGCTGCGGCCGAGCAGGACGAACGCCCACCCCGCCGTCACCGCGAGCACGCCCGCCAGCAGCAGGGCGTACGGCAGCCGGTGCCGCGCCCGCCACAGACCGTCCACGCCCATGCCGACCAGCGCCGCGACGGCCGGGGCCAGCGCCACCGTGTAGTACTGGTGGAAGATCCCGGACATGAAGCTGAAGATCAGCGCGGTGGAGATCAGCCAGCCGCCCCAGACCAGGAACGCCGCGCGCGCGGTGTCCGGCCGGCCGTAGCGGCGGGTCGCCCACAGGCCGACCACCAGCAGGATCAGTGCGGCCGGCATCAGCCAGGCGATCTGCCCGCCGATGTCGCTGCCGAACAGGCGGGTGATGCCGGTCTGGCCCCAGCCCCGGTTGTGCATCGCGCCGGCCGGCAGGTCGAGCCCGGCCGGGAGGTGTCCGCCGCCGCCCACGCTGCCGCGCTCGTTGCCGTCGACCCGGCCGAGGCCGTTGTAGCCGAAGGTCAGCGACAGGAAGCTGTCGTCCTGCGAGCCGCCGACGTACGGGCGGGCCGAGGCGGGCAGCAGCTGGACGACCGCCACCCACCAGCCGGCCGAGAGCACGAGTGCCAGGCCCGAGAGCAGGGTCTGCCGCAGCCGCCGCCAGAAGCCGGTGGGGGCCACGACCAGGTAGATCACCGCGAAGGCGGGCAGGATCAGGAACGCCGCCAGGGTCTTGGTGAGGAACGCGAAGCCGAACATCGTCCCGGTGAACAGCAGCCACCGGGTGCTCGCCGTCTCGACCGCCCGCACCATCCCGTACGCGGCCAGGGTGAGCAGCAGCACCAGCATGGCGTCCGGGTTGTTGAAGCGGAACATCAGCGTCGCGACCGGGGTGAGCGCCAGCGCGGCGCCGGCCAGCAGGCCGCCCAGCGGGGAGAAGCGGCGGCGCACCGTGGCGTACAGCACGCCGACGGTGGCGGCGCCCATCAGCGCCTGCGGGGCCAGGATCGACCAGGAGGACAGACCGAAGAGCCGCACCGACAGCGCCATCGGCCACAGCGACGCCGGGGGCTTGTCCACGGTGATGAAGTTGCCGGCGTCGGAGGAGCCGAAGAAGAAGGCCTTCCAGCTCTGGCTGCCGGCCTGGACGGCGGCCGAGTAGAACGCGTTGGCCCAACCGGAGGCGCCCAGGCCCCACAGGTAGAGGACGACGGTCGCGGCCATCAGCGCCAGCAGGGCCGGGCGCACCCAGCGCGGGTCGTCCGCGCGCCCGCGCCAGGCGCGGACCGGGAGGGTGCGCAGCCGTCCGGACCAGGAGGCCGGGCCCTTCGGGCCGACGGGCGGCAGGGGCTGCTCGGGGAAGAGCGGCGCCGGGGTCGGTCGACCGGTGCCCGGCTGCGGCACCTCCGGCGGCGGGTAGTTCGCGGCCTCGGGCCACGGATCGCCGGCCGGAGGGGAGTAGCTGCTCGTGGTCATGCGCCATACCGTGCGTGGCGTGGCTGAGAGAACCGTGAGACGCGGCTGTGAGACGGGTGTGATGTGTCCCGTCTCACCCGTACGGCCAGGGGCTCAGGAGGTTCTCATCCGGCCTTCATCCGGCCGTCGCGCGGGCGTCCGTCCGGGTATCGGCTTCCCGGCTCCCGGGCTCAGGCGGCGGCCGGCATGGTGATGTGCTTGCCCAGCCACTCCAGGGCCGGGGGGATCTCCCGGGTCCAGGTGTGGAAGTTGTGGCCAGCGGTGTCCAGGGTGATGGTCGACATCTTGGTGGGGGCCTTGAAGGCGGCGACCATGGCCTTGGTCTCGTCGTAGTTGTTCTCGTCGTACGCGCTGGTCAGCAGCAGCGAGACCGGGACGGGCGGCTGGTTCTTCAGCCGCCACAGCAGGTCGTTCTCCTGCTTGAGCTTGTCGTCGCCGCCGAACAGGTCGCCGGTGGTCGGGTCGTGGGCGGCGCTGTAGTAGCCGGAGAGCGCGATCGCCGCCGGGTAGGAGTCGGGCTTGCGCAGCGCGAACTTGAGCGCGCAGTAGCCGCCGGTGGAGTTGCCGATCACGGCCCGGTTGGCCGGGTCGGTGCCGATCCGGTAGGTGGTGGCGAGGGCCTTGGGCAGGTCGCTGGTGAAGAAGGTCTCGACCTGGGGGCCGTTCGGCACGTCCACGCACTCGGTGTCCCGGTCGCCGACGAGGGTGGGGCGGGTCATCACCAGGATGGTCGGCGGCAGCTTCTTCTGCTCGATGGCGTCGAGGGTGGACGCCGGGTACTGCATCAGCGAGATCAGCTTCTCCGGGGTGCCCGGGTAGCCGGTGAGCACCACGGCCATCGGGAAGCGCTGCTTGGCGAAGCCCGGCTGGAAGTACTGCGGCGGGAGGTAGACGTACGCCTCGGTGCTCAGGCCGCTGCCGGCTCCTTTGACGTCGACCTTCTGGATCAGGCCGGAGCGGTCGCGGTCCGAGCCCTGGGCCGAGTAGAACTTCTGCTCACCGGTGATCGACACCCCGGAGGCGTTGGGCTGGTGGTCGACCACCGTGCCGAGCCCGCCGCTGGTGCCGAGCAGGTCGGTCCAGGAGCTGTAGAAGCCGAAGTAGCTGTTGGCGATCAGGCCCATGGCCGCCAGCACCGAGAGCTGGGTGGCCAGGAAGGCGCCGATCCGGCCCAGCCAGGACTTCCAGCCCTTCCCGCCGAACTTCGGCCAGAACCACATGGTGGCGGCGAAGACGACGATCGCGATGACCGAGGTGATGATCTGGAGGGGGAGTCCGGTGAGACTGAGCACGTGCCCGATCGTAGTTGACCCCGATGGGAGGGCCGGGACGGCCCCTGGGGGTGATCGATTCCAAACCGGTTGACCGGGACGGTCCATGATCGGCACCATGTCGCCCCGTGTGCGCACGGAGTGTGCGCCCGGCGCCATCGGGGTGGGGTTGTGAAGTTCCTGGGGTCCACGGGTAGGTCCGGTCTGGCCGTCGGTGCGGCGCTGCTGCTGGCGGCGTGCTCCGGCGGGGGCGGTACGGCCGCGTCGAGTGCCTCGCCGTCGGCCGCCGCGACGCCGTTCGGTACAGCGCTCGACCAGGCACTCGGGCCGGTCGGCACGGCGTTCGGCAAGGCGACCTCGGCCAAGAGCGCGTACGACCTCGAAACCGCGCTCGCCGGCCTGGCGTCCGACGCCAACCGGGCCGCGCGGAACCTGAACGCCGCCACCGCGCCCTCCGACGCCGCGCCGGCGCGGGCCGACCTGGCGACCGCCCTGACCACGCTCGCCACGGACACCGAGGCGGTCCGGGCCGATATCACGAAGCACAAGCTCTGCGCCGCCGGCGCCGGCCTGGCCCAGTTCGGAGCCGGTCAGGGAGTGGCGGGGGTCTCGGCGGCGCTCGCCAAGCTGACGGCGGCCGGCTACCGGACCGCCTTCGCCGTCCCGGAACTGCCCAAGTCCCCGGCGCAGCCGCGGACCCTGGAGCACGGCACCGTGGTCCGTGAGGGCGGCAAGGGCGGAAAGGGCGTGGTGAAGGTCGACAACAACGGCCAGACGGACGCGGTCTTCACGATCGCCGCGAACGGCACGTCGGTGGCCTCGGTGTACGCGGCCAAGGGGCAGCAGGCCACCATCGAGGGCATTCCGGACGGCCTGTACGACTTCTACTTCACCGGTGGGGTGGACTGGGACTCCGGGACGAAGCAGTTCACGCAGGGCTGTGCGTTCGCCAAGTTCACGGGCAGGAATGACTTCACGCCGGACCGGGGCGGGACGATCTGGACGGTCACCCTCATCTCGCCGGACGGCAAGAGCCGACCCGATATCGAGTGGGTGGACGTGAACACCTTCCCGCAGCCGTAACGTTCACCGGCTCCGCCCGTAACGGGCATACCAGGACGGGTTGTTGCCAATCGATGGCACAACCCGTCCCGCACTGTGGCGAGTTGTGCAAGAACAGTTGACCGCTTGAAGTGACCATGGCACTTTCGTGCGGGCGCGGGCCTCGGCGACTAGCCGGGCACCCCGCGATCCCCCACAAGGAGAGCCATGTTCAAGAGACTTGTCGCGGTGGCCGGTACGAGCGCCGTCGTCGCGGGCGGGCTGGCCTTCGCGGCCGCCCCCGCGCACGCCGTCCAGGCGGCCGACCTGACGGCGACCATCGCCCTGGACGACTGCTCGGCCTCGCTGGTCCGGTTCCCCGCCTCGGTGGCCGGTGACCGGGCTATGATGCTCACCAACGGGCACTGCCTGCCCACCATGCCCTCGGCCGGCCAGGTCATCCAGAACGTCAGCGCCAGCCGCAGCGGCACCCTGCTGGACGGTGCCGGCAACAGCCTCGGCACCGTCCAGGCCGACAAGGTGATCTACGCGACGATGACCGGCACCGACGTCGCGCTCTACCAACTCACCGACACCTACGGCTCGATCAGCTCCCAGTACGGCGTCACCGCCCTGACGGTCAACGACGCCCACCCGGTCGACGGCGCCTCGATGTACATCCCGTCCTCGTACTGGAAGCAGGTCTGGAACTGCTCCGTCAACGGGTTCGTGCCCACCCTGCGCGAGGACCAGTGGACCTGGCACGACTCGCTGCGCTACAGCTCCGGGTGCAACACCACGCACGGCACGTCCGGTTCGCCGATCATCGACTCCGCGAGCGGGCGGATCGTCGGCATCAACAACACCGGCAACGACGACGGCCAGATGTGCACCCTCAACAACCCCTGCGAGGTCGCCGCCGACGGCTCCACCACGGCCACCAAGGGCCAGAGCTACGGCGAGGAGACCTACTGGTTCACCACCTGCCTGAACTCCAGCCGCGCCATCGACCTCACCGTGCCCGGCTGCCTGCTCACCAAGCCGGCCGGCGCCTCGGTTTCGGTGGCCAGCCCCGGTGACCAGTCCACCACCGTCGGCGGCGCGGTGAACCTCCAGGTCAACGCCTCCGGCGGCACCGCCCCGCTGTCCTACTCGGCCAGCGGCCTGCCGGCCGGGCTGTCGATCAACTCCTCGACCGGCCTGATCTCCGGCACCGTCTCCACCGCCGGCAGCTCCACCGTGACCGTCACCGTCACCGACGCCGCCGGCAAGTCGGCCACCACCAGCTTCGGTTGGACGGTCGCCGGCAGCGGCGGCGGCTCCTGCACCCCGGCCCAGCTGCTCGGCAACCCGGGCTTCGAGACGGGTTCGGCGGCGCCGTGGACGGCTTCGAGCGGCGTGATCGACAACAGCTCCTCGCAGCCGGCGCACGGCGGCAGCTGGAAGGCGTACCTGGACGGCTACGGCAGCAGCCACACCGACACCCTGTCCCAGACGGTCACCATCCCGTCCGGCTGCAAGGCGACGCTGAGCTTCTGGCTGCACATCGACACCGCCGAGACCGGCTCCACCGCGTACGACAAGCTGACCGTCTCGGTGAACGGCACCACGCTGAAGACCTACTCCAACGTGGACGCCGCCACCGGCTACCAGCAGCGCACCTTCGACCTCTCCGCCTACGCGGGCAAGAGCGTCACCGTGAAGTTCACCGGCACCGAGGACTCCTCGCTGCAGACCAGCTTCGTGATCGACGACACCTCGATCCAGACCAGCTGACGATCATTTGGTAGAGGGGCCCGGCGGCTTCGGCCGCCGGGCCCTATCGGTTGCTCATGTTTCGCTCAACTTCCTTGCACCGCAGGGACCGATGGCTAGGCTCCCAATTGACGTGGACCGGACGGGGAGTCCGTCCGCGCATGGACAGGGGTGGGAGAAATTGACTGACCTGGATTTCGAGCGACGGGTGAATCCGTGGCTCTTCGACAGCTCCGGAAACCTGACGGAAGCGGCGAAGAAGCAGTTCCCGGACCTCGCCGCCGCCGCGGCCGGCGCCCAGCCTCCAGGGTGGTCGCCGGAACCGGTGGTCGGTGCGAGCGGCAGCGGCCCGACGGTGAAGGTCAGTCCGGAGGCGCTGCGTCGGGCGGCGACCAATGCGGAGACTCTGCACACCAAGTTCGATAAGGCATGCCAGGACATATGGAGGAATAACCTCCACCCCACGGAGGACGTGTCCGGGGATTGGGCGATCGTCAAAGCCATTGAAGGCATGGGGCAGATCTGGGGTGGCCAGGTGTCGGCAACCAGTCAGATGATGGGGAACATATCCACCGCACTTGCCAGCAACGCCGACCAGTACGCGCGTGCCGAACAGGCGAACGCCCAGAACTTCGGAACCAGCTGAGGACTTCGACATGGTGACCGTTCACGATCTGAGTGCATCGTCCTTCAGCGGCATAGAGGGCCTGGCCGAATCCTTCGAGTCGCTGGTGCGCAACTGGGAGTTCTCCTCCGAGCTCACCGGGGATGTCATCACGCCGCTTCAGGGAGCGGGCTGGCGGGGCGACGCGGCCGAACGGGCTGCCGCCACCATTGCCAAGGTCCGGAACGAGCTCGACGCGGCATTCGAGGAGGCAAGCGCCATCGGGAAGGCCCTGCGCGATGCCTGCACCGAACTCAACGCGGCCAAGGCAGACCTGAACGCGGCCGTGAAGAAGGCCGCCGACCACGCCATGCAGGTGAGCATTGCCGACGGCCGGGTCACCTGGCCCGCACCGAAGACTGCGGCGGACAAGAGCGACCCGAACTACGCCACCACCTACGAGCAGCTGGCGAAGGAGGTGGCCGACGACATCGGGAAGGCCCTGGCGCGAGCGGAAGCCGCAGACGCCGCGGCCGCCACGGCGCTCGCCGCCGTTACGGGGAAGGACGCGACCAAGTTCCAGCCCGCACCGGGCAGCCCCGAGGACCAGGCCAAGCAGGCGGCCGACATCCTGAAGCTGGCCGGGAACGCCACCGACGCCCAACTGGACCAGCTCAACAAGGCCTTGAAGGACCACGCCAACGACCCGCGGTTCACCACGGCCTTCTACCAGAACCTCGGGCCGGACGGATTCCTGAAGTATTACGGCCAGTTGGCCGCCGCCTCGGCCGACAAGGGTGGCAACCGGCCACAGGCCATCGTCGACCTCCAGGCGAACCTCGGCACGGCGCTGGCCACCGCCACCAACACCCGCAACTACCCTCGTCTGTCGGACGAGTGGGAAGCGGGGTTGCGTCGCGCGGGCGTAGCCCGGGTGGACGTCTGGCCGGCCGGCGGCGCCCAGCCGTTCGGCTACCAGGTCCTGTCGAACATCCTGCGGACCGGCACGTACGACAAGCACTTCCTGAACCCGATCGCTGAGCACGTCACCCAGCTGAGCGAGAAGGACGCGGTCTGGACCTCGGACGGGTGGAACGTCAGGGATTTCAACCGGTTCAAGTTCCTGGGCGCCCCGCAGGGCGGCCTCAACCCGATGGCGGGGGTGCTGGAGGCCCTCGGACACAACCCGCAGGCTGCGATGGCCTACTTCCACGACCCGACCACGACCTACAACGTCGACGGGTCGGTCAAGGCGTACAACCAGGAGAACAAGCACTTCGACCTGCTGACCAGGTCGGGCGGCGATTCGCCGCTCCAGGACGTGTGGACGGGGCGCACCGAGCTGTACGGTCACGCGGAGCAGGCCGGGGCGACCTCCCTGGGCCACGCCCTGGAGGCGGCCACCACCGGCCGCGCCTACGACTCGCAGGACCCACTGACGCCGCACACTCCGGAGGAAGCGGACCTGATGAAGAAGGTGGTCGACCGCTTCGGCAACGGGGACGGCCCCAAGTCGCTCCGTGCAGGGGCGCCGTTCGCTGGTGCCGCGCCGAGTCTGGGCCACATGATGGCTGCCTACATGGGCGACGTGCAGGCGGCGATGAGTCCGCAGGACCACACGCTGACGACCTACGGCACCCCGGTGAACAACCTGCGCACGGAGGAGACTGCGAAGCTGCTGGGCGCGTTGGGCCGCAACCCCGAGGCCTTCGGTGCCATCGCCCAGGCCCAGCAGGCCTACACGACGGCGCACATCCAGGACGTCATGCTGCACCAGGATGTCTACGGTGCCCAGTTCAACCAGGCCGTGAACAATGCGGCGCGCTCCGGCGGCGAGGTGGCCGGCATCCTCACCGCGGCGCGGACGGACGCGCTGGTGAAGGAGATGCACGCCCAGGCGGACGCGTACAACAAGTCCATCGACCAGAACGCCATGTGGGGGAAAGCGGTCTGGACTGCGACCGGCGGCAAGGTGTTGGGGATGATTCCCGGCGTCGGCTCGGGTGTGTCGCTGCCGGTGAACTACTTCGTCGACCAACTGACGTCGAGCTACCACATCACTGACGTCAACACCGCGGACCCGGCCACCTCAGCGGACGTGGCGGGCGTCGGCGGTCCAGCCGGCGCTGCCAAGCAGGCCGTGGAGACCGCCGCGCAGGGAAGCGGCCTGAACACGGATCAGATCGAGGCGCTGTCCGGAGGGGCCGCGAACGCGGTGCGGGACGGCGCGAACGACAGCGCAGGGCTCTTCACCCGGGCCGTCAATGGCTGAGGGAAGGGGGAACGGACGGCGGTGGCTCGCCGCCGGGGTCGTGGCGGTACTGCTCGCCGGGGCCGGGTGGTGGTGGCGATCGGCCCACGCACCGGCGGAGCTACCCGCCAGCGCCTGCTGGTCGGTGCTGACCCGGGCGGACCTCAAGCCCCTGGCAGAGGGTGAGCACGGGACGTTCGCCGCGTCCTACTGGCTGGACGACGACGGGAAGCGGCTCCGCCCGAACCCGAAGGAGTACGAGCAGAGCTGCGAGGTCGGTCGGAGCCCGGAGGACACCATCCTGAGGGTCGTTGTGCAGCCTGTGCGCGACTCCGGAATGCAGGGCCGCTTCGCCCCGTCGGGGACCGACGGTCAGCTCGACTTCGGTGCTGACGTGCAAGGGTTGGTCAGGCAGGAGAAGGCGAGTCTCGGGTTCCGGTGTGACAACCCGGAGACCACGCGCATGGGCGCGCCGTACGTGGAGGTCGAGGTCAGCACGCGCTTCACCCAGCCGGTACCGGACAGGAGCCACCGGGCGGTCCTCGACATCCTGCTGAAGACCACCAAGGCCGTCGTGGCGGACTACCCGTGCTCGAACCCGCTGCACCTGCCGGACAGCGTGCCCACGACGGCGGCGAACTTCCCGCCGCCGGGGCCGTGAGCGGATCGGGGCCGCCCTATGCTGATCCGATGATCGACCCGATAGAGCTGGTGATATTCGACTGCGACGGCGTCCTGGTGGACAGCGAGGTGATCGCCGTCCGCGTCCTCGTGCAGCTGGGGGAGGAGTACGGCTGGCCGCTGACCGAGGCGGAGGCGATCGAGCGGTTCGTCGGGCGCTCCGAGGCGGCCAACCACGCGATGGTCGCCGAGCGGCTCGGGGAGGAGACCGCGACGCTGTTCGACAAGCGCTTCCGTGAGCTCCACGCCGAGGCCGTCGACGCCGGGCTGACGCCGGTGGACGGCCTGCCGGAGGCGCTGGATGCGCTGGAGGCGCTCGCGCTCCCCACCTGCGTGGCGTCCAGCGGCACCCACGAGAAGATGCGTCACACCCTGGGCCGTACCGGACTGTACGGCCGCTTCGAGGGCCGGATCTTCAGCGCCACCGAGGTCGGGCGCGGCAAGCCCGCGCCCGACCTCTTCCTGCACGCCGCCCGCAGCATGGGCGTCGACCCGGCCCGCTGCCTCGTGGTCGAGGACAGCGGCCCCGGCGTCGCCGCCGCCCGCGCCGCCGGGATGCGCGCGCTCGGCTACGCGGGCGGCGTGACGGCGGCGGAGCGGCTGGCCGGGCCGGGCACGGTCGTCTTCGACGACATGCGTGAACTGCCCAGCCTCATAGCCTCTTACCAGGGGTAGCGACCGCCCTCCGGGTGGAAGAACTGGCCGCTGGGCTCGGTCAGGGCCTCGCCGAGCTGGCGGGCGATCCGGCGCCCGTCCTCCTCGACGCTGGACGGCCCGGAGTGGTGGTTGAGGTCGGTCGCGCAGTGGCCCAGATCGATATGGCTCAGATGCGTGCCGACGAACACCTTGTGTCAATATCCCGTCACAAAACAAGAGAAAGAAAGCGAGGGTGTGCAATATTCGGCAATTTCCAGCTTCTGATCGACTGACGCGAATAGCGTGGAAGAGTGGCCTTCGTGAAGGCTGACATGGGACGCCGGTATCGGCTGTATCCCACCGTTGGACAGGAGGAGACCCTGACTCGGTGGGCTCACACCTGCCGGGCATTGTGGAATGTGGCGTTGGAACAGCGCTGTTACCTCTATCGTCAGCGCGGGATCACTCTCATGGGAACCGCGCAGAGCAAGCAACTCGTTCAAGCGCGCGCCGAACTGGAATGGATGGCCGATCTCCCGTCGGAGTGTGGCCAACGGGTCCTGGCAAACCTGGATGCTGCCTACCTGAACTTCTGGAACCCCGATCACCCGGCCGGATTTCCATCACGGAAAAAGCGCGGTCACCGGACGAGTGTCCCGTTCAAGGGCCAACGTGTCAGGGTTCGCAAGCTGAACCGGCATTGGGCCGAGGTTAGGCTTCCGAAGCTCGGGTGGGTTCGGTTCCGGCTCTCCCGCGCTCTCGGCGGCGTGATTCGCAATGCGACCGTGTCTCGGGACGGGACCGGCTGGCACGTCTCCTTCGGCGTCCATACCGGCTGGAAGCCGGGTGCGCCGAACGGCAGGCCGGGATGCGGCGTGGACTTCGGAGTGGCAGCCTCGGCGTTCGTCTCCACCGAGGCCGGGCCCCGCCTGATGCCGCCCACGCTCACCAAGGCCGAACAGGCCCGCCTCAAACACCTGGAACGCAAAAAGGCCCGGCAGCTCACCTACGCCAGGAAGCACAACGGCGGCCGGTACTCGAACCGGATGCGCCGCACCATAGCCCGGATCACCAAGCTCAAGACCCGGCAGGCCAATCGCCGGGCCGACTTCACGCACAAGCTCACCACTGACCTCGCCCAAAACCACGGCTTCGTCGGGATCGAGGACCTGCGCGTGAAGAACATGAGCGCCAGCGCCAAGGGCACCATGGATACCCCCGGGAAGAAGGTCGCGCAGAAGTCCGGGCTCAACCGGTCGATCCTGGACAACGCGCCTGGGGAGCGCAGGCGGCAGCTGACGTACAAATGCCGCCTGTATGGCTCCAAGCTCATTCCTGTACCGGCGTTCCAAACCTCTCAGACCTGCGCAAACCCGGTGTGTGGCAAGGTCGATCCGGCCAGCCGTCCCGGTTGTGGACGCATCTTCCGATGCGTCCACTGCGGATGGGAGGACGATGCCGACCACAATGCCTCGGTCGAGATCGAGGCCCGAGCCCGCCGGACGGGTGGCTTGGTCACCAACAGCACGCGCAGCGCCGCCACGGCGCGAGTCCCGGTCCAGAGCCGGAGGCGGATGCGTGAAGCCCTCTCGGCCACCCGTGTGTAGTCGAAGGGAATCGCCCCACTTGTGGCGGCGAGCATCGTCAACAGTGGACGATCTTCTAACGGCCGCCCCCAGTACCCCCTCGCACTCGGCGCTGCGGCTGCTCAAGGTGGTGGGGAGTCAGGACCTCGCGGTACGGGAGTGAGCTGCCGACCGCAGGGCGGGGACGGCGAGGTCGAGGAAGTCGCGTACCGGGCCCGGGCGGTCGCCGCCCTCCAGCACGGCCAGGCAGGTTTCGACGGGTGGGAAGTCGGCGATGGGCAGGTAGACCAGGTCGGGGCGGGAGTAGGAGCCCGCGACGCTCAGCGGGACGATGGCGACGCCCTGCCCGGCGGCGATGAGCTCGAACTTCTCGTCCAGGGTGTAGGTCCGCCGGGCCCGGGCGTCGAGGACGGGCTCACCGTCGAGGTCGGCCGTGGCGAGGCTGCTGCGGCCGGCCAGTGGGTGGGTCACGGGCAGGCACGCGACCTTGGTCTCCCGGCCGATCGGGACGGTGCGCAGGCCCGTGTCGTCGAAGGGGCGCCGCAGGTAACCGACGTGGGCGCGGCCGTCACGCAGCGGCGCGTCCTGCTCCCACCAGCGCAGCGGGAGCACGTCGACCGTGACCTGCGGGTGGCGTGCCGTGAAGGCGCGGATCGCCTCCGACACGTGCAGGCCGGGGGAGAAGGCGACCACCAGCCGCTGTTCGCCCAGCGCGGCCTCCTGCACGCGCCGCAGGGCGGTGTCCACGGTGGCGGTGATCCGCTGCGCTTCCTCGTACAACTTCCGCCCGGCGGCCGTCAGTTCGACGCTGCGGGTGGTTCGGGTGAACAGGGCGCAGCCCAACTCCTGCTCGAAGGCCCGGATCTGCCGGCTGAGCACCGGCTGGGCGATGAACAACGCGTCCGCCGCCCGGCCGAACCGGCCGTGTTCGGCCACCGCGACGAAGTAGCGGAGCTTGCGCAGGTCCAGATCCATGCCCGCACGGTATCAATGCGCCCGGAAGGGTATTGGACGCCCGGGCCCGGCCGCTTCGAGACTGGTCGCATGACCGACAGCACCCGCAGCACCGCCCTGATCATCGGAGCCTCCCGCACCCTCGGCCTCGGGCTCGCCGCCGAACTCCTCCGCCGCGACTGGGACGTCATCGGCACCGTCCGCGGCACCCGGCGCACCGGCCTGCACGACCTGGCGGACGCCTCCGACGGGCGGCTGACCGTCGAAACCCTGGAGATGACGGACCCGGGGCAGATCGCCGCGTTGCGCGACCGGCTGGCCGGACACGCCCTCGACCTGCTCTTCGTCAACGCCGCCGTCACCCGCGG
Source organism: Kitasatospora sp. NPDC053057 (assembly GCF_044546945.1). Lineage (NCBI taxonomy): Bacteria > Bacillati > Actinomycetota > Actinomycetes > Kitasatosporales > Streptomycetaceae > Kitasatospora > Kitasatospora sp. NPDC053057. The sequence continues at coordinate 141,269 of NZ_JBITZP010000004.1, forward strand.
CGACCTGCCGATCGGCGAGGTCCCGACGGACATGTTCACCGAGGTCATGGTGACGAACGCGCTCAGCTCGATGCGCGTCGTGGACGCCATCGGCCCGCTGGTCGCGCCGGCCGGGACCATCGGCGTCATGTCCTCCGACCAGGGCAGCATCGCGCTGAACACGGACGGCGGCCAGGACCTGTACCGGGCCAGCAAGTCCGCGCTGAACCAGCTGATGCGCTGCTACGCGGCCCGCGAGGCGGACGGCGCACGGACGCTGCTGCTGATGGACCCGGGCTGGGTGCGCACCGAACTCGGCGGGTCCGAGGCCGAGTTGAGCGTGGAGGAGAGCGTTCCCGGGGTGGCGGAGACGATCGAGCGGCACCGGGGGAAGGGCGGCCTGCACTTCGTGGACCACCTGGGGCAGGTCGTGCCCTGGTAATTCGTTTGCCGGGTCCGACGGGTGCTGGCAGGGTCGGGCGCCATGTCGTCTCCCCGCAAGATGCACGCGAACGAACTGGACATCGACGAGGCACTGGTCCGTCGGATGGTGGCCGCGCAGTTCCCGCAATGGGCGGGTCTGCCGGTCGAGTTGGTCGACTCCTTCGGGACCAGCAATGCGATGTACCGGCTGGGCGCGGATCTGGTGGTGCGGATCCCGCGCATCCCAGGAGCGGCCGAGGACATCGCGAAGGAGTGCAGCTGGCTGCGCCGCCTGGCGCCCGAACTCCCGGCCGCGGTACCGGTACCGGTGGGCCTGGGCGAGCCGGTCGACGGGTGCCCCTGGCGGTGGTCGGTGCTCCGGTGGCTGGAGGGGACCAACCCGGTGGCCGGACGTGCTGACCAACCTGCACTGCTGGCAGGCGACTTGGCGTCGTTCGTGACCGCGATACACCGGGTGGACACGGCCGGCGGTCCGGCCTCCTACCGCAGCGAGACGCTCGCGGAGCGGGACGGCGCGGTCCGGCGGGCGGTCGCGGCGCTGGCGGGCGTGGTGGATGCCGATGCCGTAACTGCGCTGTGGAAAAACGCAGTTGCGGCGCCGGAGCACCCCGGCCCGCCGGTCTGGATCCACGCCGACCTCCAGCCCGGCAACCTGCTGGTCGACGGCCGCGGGCGGCTGAGCGCCGTCATCGACTTCGGCTGCGCGGGCCTCGGCGACCCGGCCGTCGACCTGATCACCGCCTGGTACGTGCTCCCAGCCGCCGTGCGCGACGCCTTCCGGACGGCCGTCGGCGCCGACGACGCGCAGTGGGAGCGGGGGAGGGGCTGGGCGCTGTCCGTGGCGCTGATGGAGCTGAGCTGCTACCGGGAGAGCAACCCGCGGATGGCGGACACCGCCCGGTACGTGATCGGCGAGCTATTCGCCGATTGTGACCGCGGGAACCGTCCCGGCGGAGGGAGCAGGGCCGAGCGGACGGAGGCGTTCGGGTGACGCCGCCCGGGCGGTTCGGCGTGGCTGGGCGGTGGCGACGGGGCGGGGCGGGCAGGCTTCTCCGCCATGTCCACCGATGACAACAAGCGACTGGTCCGGCGCTTCTACACGGAGATCGACGCCGGCAACCTGGAGGCCATGGACGAGCTGGTCGCCGAGGACTACGTCGACCACCATCCGCCGCCGTTCCCGGTTTCCCCGGGACGTGAGGGGCTGAAGGAGGCGTTCCGGCTGTTCTGGGAGGCCACCCCCGGCACGCACCGGATCGAGGACCAGATCGCCGAGGGCGACAAGGTGGTGACCCGGCTGACCGCCGTCGGGGTCCACCGAGGCGATCTGCCGGGCGCTCCCGCCACCGGGAACCCGATGGAGATGACGGCGACGGTGATCCACCGGATCGAGAACGGGAGGCTGGCCGAGAAGTGGTCCGACAAGGACGAGCTCGGCCTGCTCCAGCAGCTCGGCATCCTCCCGCCGCTCGGCGGCCCGCCCGCCGACTGAGCCGCCGACGCGGGGCCCGCGACTCAGGCGAGGTGGGCAGCCGTGAGGAGCCGCTTGGTCATGCCCAGGCGCTCGTACACGGCGATGGCGGACGGATTGTCCGCGTGCACCATCAGGGCGGCACGCCCGTGCCGGCGCACCAACTCCCCGAGGACGAAACCGCAGACGGCTCGCGCCAGCCCGCGCCCGCGGGCGGCGGGGTGGGTGCACACGCCGGCCAGGAACCCGCAGTCGGCCGCGGACCAGACGTCGGCCGCCACGGCCAGGGGCTCCGGTGGGGCGCCGTTCCCGGGGGAGTCGACGATTCCGGCCCAGCGGTGCGCGCCGCCATCCTCCGGTTGGGCGAAGGAGTCGGGGAAGAAGCGGTCGAACAGCGAGGCCGCCTCCTTCACCGTCACTTCGTCCAGCCACTCCACCCCGGCGGTGGGGGAGTCGGGCAGGGTCGAGGTCTCCATCCAGAAGAACGCGCCGAGCGGCGTCAGCCCGGGGATCCGGTCGATCAGCGCGTCGACCAACGACGCCTGGCCGACGGGACGGTAGGCCGGTCCGACCTCGTCCAGCACGCTTCGCACCAGGTGGGCGGCGTCGTCGGGGTCACCGTTGATCGCCAGCCGGTCGCGTCGGGAGAGGTCGGGGCTCGTCACAGCGAGGGCCGTTCCGTGCCGCCAGGCCCGTACTCCGGGGCCCAGTCGGCCGTTGGGCCCTCCCTGGGCCGCCCACAGCAGGTGCGCGTCCCCGGCGGCAGCTTCCCGGACGTCCCCGAGGTTTCTGAGTTCTTCCATGCGTCTCTACCTATCAACCGGCGTGATCATGCGCAGTGATCCAGCGCTCACCCGGCCTCGCCGAGATCGACGAGCAGCGCGTCGAGCGCGTCGGTCAGGGCCTTGGAGTTGGCCGCGTCGAACCAGGTGGTACGGATGCGCTCGTTGAGGCCGCCGGGCGTCTCGTGGTCCCGGGCGAGCCGGCGCAGGTCACGGGTGTCGTCGCCCAGCGCGCGCTCGACGCCCTGGAACAGGCCGCGCACGTAGCGGTCCGCGGCCTCGGGTGGAACTCCGTGCCGGGCGGCCCATTCGGTGAGCGTGGCCAGGTACTGGTAGTGGGCGGTCAGGGTGCCGGTCAGTGCGGAGAAGACGTCGAAGGCCGCCTCGTCCGCGACGGAGAGCGCACCGCCGAGGCGGTCGAAGAGGGAGTCCACCACCGGGTGGGAGGGGCAGGTGACGGTGACGGAGCGGCGCTCACGCACCGCGGGCAGCGGGATGGCGCGCACCAGCGGGGCGTCGGTGCCGAGCGTCCGGCGCAGTTCGTCGATCCCGGTGCCGGCCATGAGGCTGACCAGCACGCAGTCGCCGCGGACCCGGAGCCCGGCGAGGGCCTCGCCGCGGTCCTGGGGCCGGACGGCGATGACCACCACGTCGGAGCGGTCCAGCACCTCCTGGTTGTCGGCGCACACCCGTACGGTCGGGTACCGCTCGGACAACTCGGCCGCCGTACGGGCCCCTCGCGGGGAGAGAAGCAGCTCCGGGGGCTCCTCGATGCCGTCGCACAGGCCGACCACGAGGGCCCGGCCGATCTCGCCCACGCCGATGATCCCGATGCGTTCCACTGCGTCTCCCCGTCGTCCTGCGGCCGTGCGGCTTCGCACGCCGCCCGGATCGCCGCTCCCCGAGCGATCCAATCACCGTGGTGATCGTTTCGTCGAGGATTTCAGGGCGTGCGGGGGTGGTCGGTGGGCAGGCGCCACTCGAACGGGAACAGGTCTGCGGCCCAGGCGGGGTCGGAGGAGGCTGCGGGGGCGCGCAGGAAGGTGCGGTGGCGAAGGAGTTCGCGGCGCTCGGCGGGGGTGAGGAGGCGCTCGTCGGGGCCGAGGTTTCCGTAGTCGTCGGGGTCGAGGTCGGGGCGGCCGTCGATCGGGGCGTCCTCGGCGACGTTGAGCAGGTCGCCGTCGGCGGTGCGGTAGTCGAGGCGGAAGTCGGTGCGCCACTGCGAGTTGTTGCCCCAGCCCTGGGAGAGGTCACGGGTGGGGCGGTGGGCGCGGCGGTGGGTCCAGTAGATCGGCCAGCGGTCGGCCACCCCGCGCTCGGCGTGGGCGGCGCCGGCCCGGACCCGTACGCCGGCGCGGCTGAACAGCAGCTCGCCGAGCATCAGGCCGGGCCAACGGATGTCGAGGATCTCGATGGGAGTGTTGGGGTCTTCGGCCTGTTCGACCTCGGTGATCTCGTGCAGGAAGGGGTCGAAGGGGGAGTGAGTGTCGAAGGGCGTCATGCCGAGGGCCGTGAACAGGTGGAGATAGGGCGGGAGTTGGGGGTCGAGGAGGAGGTAGTCGCTGACGCGGCTGAGGGCGTAGAGCTCTTCGAGGAGGTCTTCGTCATCGGCCCACCAGTGGCCGTGAGGGGTGGCGGCGGTGCGGAGGCGTGCCCGGTAGCCGTCGGCGGCGGACTGTTCGAGCCAGGGGCCGATGACGTCCTCGTAGGGGCCGTCGGTGTCGAGTAGCGCCTCGTACAGCGCGCGAGCGTTCACCCCTGTGATCCTGGCAGGTTTTGCCAAACGGTCGACCAATTTAATGGTCGGCCCGGGTAGCGTCCCAGGTCATGAGCTCGGTGGACGTGAGGGAACATGCGGCCCAACTGCCCGACGCCTGGCGTTCGGTGGTGCTGGGGAGGGTCGGGACGGCAGCGGTGAAGGTGCTGCGGATGGACGGCCGGGAGCTGGAGCAGGAGGTGCACGGGACGGCCGAGGTGCTGTTCGTCGCCGACGGCGTCCTGGAACTGGAGCTGGAGGGCGATGCGCTGACGGTCGGCGCCGGAGAACTGTGCCAGGTGCCGGCGGGCGCCCGGCACGCGGTGCGGGCGGGCAGCCGGGGGACGCTGCTGATCGTGGAGGTCCCCGAGGAGGGGTGATCGGTGGCGGCGCCTCGCCCGAAATCGGGCGAGGCGCCGCGAGGTGGGCTTAGAGGAGCCCGAAGTCGAACTCGCCTACGGTGATGGCCTGGATGAAGGCATCATGCGCCGCGCGGTTGAATGCGAGAGCGGGGCCGGAGGGGTCCTTGCTGTCTCGGATCGCGACCGTCTCAGGAAGGAAGGCGCACTCAACGCAGTTGTCGTTACCCCCGCTGTAGCTTGACTTCCGAAAGGCGAGCCCGGTGGCGGAAGCGTTGGGGTAGTAGTAGGTCACTTGACTTTGTCTCTCTGTGCGGTGATGAAATCGAGCGATGAGTCAACTGGCAAGGCCTCAGCCGTGATCTCCTGGAACTTCGCTCGGTAGATCTCCACGTCGTTTGGGTGCTCAACCCAGAGGCTGCTGATCAGGCCTTCTGCGAGGACGACGTCCAGGTCCGCACGTTGGGGAAACCCGAGCAGGGCAAAGGCCCCTGCCATTCCGGGGTGGATTGCTGCTCCTGCTGGCATGACCTGGATGTTGACATTGGACAGGCGGCTCAACGAGATGAGCTTGTCCAACTGGGCAGACATGATGTCGGGACGGTTGGCGTTCGCGCACAGCGCCGTCTCATGGATGACGGCCCAGACCTGGACCGGGTTCGGCCGGGTGAGAATCGATTGCCGTGCCATCCGGACCTGGACCATGTCCTCGACCGTTCCGCTGGACTCGGTTCGAAGCCGGTCGATGACGATGCGGGCGTACTCGGGAGTCTGGAAGAGCCCGGGGATGAATGCCGGCTCGTAGGTCCGCAACGTCGAAGCATCGGATTCCAGCAGGATCAGATCCGTGGCGGTCGCGTGAAGGACATCTCGGTAGCTCAGCCACCAGCCTCGTTTGCTGCCGTCTTTGGTGATGGCGATCAGCCCGGCTCGGAAGTCCTCATCGTCGCACCCGTAGTAGTCGAGGAGTTTGTTGACGTCCTCGATCTTGGCTGCGGTGTGAGCTGTCTCGATCCGAGTGAGCTTGGGCTGGCTCATGCCGGTGGCCTCTGCGACCACCTCTGCGGTGAGCTTCCGCTCCTCGCGGAGTTTTCGCAGCACGCCGCCGAGCCTCCGTCGGCGCACGGTCGAGACTGCCATGTTGTCCCCTCCTGAGCTGTCAGCTGACCAGTCTGCCTGTGTGAAGGGCACCAGCGCTACCAACAACTGGTAGCCCTGACCGCCGAATTCAGGTTCGATTTGCATATATGCGACTTCTGGCGAAGGAGTTGCGTCGTGCATCGCATAGGCCCCATGCTGAGCGTAGCGACCCGTGTGCACTGTGTATGCGGAAGCCTGTGACTCGCCGTTGTCCAAGGCGTGCCTGCCTGTATGCGGCGATGAGTGATCCATTTCGCCCCCACGGAGGTTCCTTCGTGTTCTCCCTCGAACTCCCCCCTGACTGGTCGGCCCCGCGCGAGGAGTTGCGCGAGGCCACCTCGCGCGCCGGGTGGAAGCCCGACCTGGTCGCCGACGCCGAGGTCGCGCTCCTCGAACTCTTCGTCAACGCCTGGCGTCACGGCGGCAGCGCGGCGCCCCTGGTGGTCGTCGTCCTCCTCGACGACGTCCTGCGGGTCTCCGTCAGCGACCAGAACCCGCTGTTCCCCACCCCGCGCGGCGACTCCGACCCCTACGCCGTCACCGGCCGGGGCCTGCACCTCGTTCGCTCGCTCACCCACCGCTTCGGTACGGAATCCCGCAAAACCGGCAAGTCAGTCTGGTTCGAGCTGGACGCCGCCGCGTGAGGGCCGCCGGCGACCGCCCGCGCGGCCCGATCGAGCCGGTCGACCCGCTGATGCGCACCTACACGGAGATCGAAGTCTCCTACCTGCTCGCCGAACTCGCCGAGCGCGGCCGAAAGTTCGGCCTCCTCTGGCCCTCGGCCAGCACCGACAGCGTGGTGGACGGCCGCGTCCTCGTCCGCTTCGGCAACGCGCCGGCCAGCACTGTGCTCAACCTCCTCACCCTCCTCCGCGACCACGACAAGAGCAGCGAGGACGACGACCCGTGCGACTCCTGATCGGCCTCGCCCTCCTCACCCTCCTGCTCCTCGCCATTGCCGTCGTCGCCCTCGGCACGCTCGCCGTCCTGCGGATGCCCCACCGCCCCGACGACGCCACCCCCACCCCCACCCCCGACCGCCAACCGGTGGCCTGACCCGTCACCCCGCCCAAGCCGCCCGGCCGGACCCACCGGGCGGCTACCCGCTTCCCGCCCCCTGTTGCCGGGCCTCTGCAGGCGGCGCAGGCTGGAAGAAACCCAAGAGATCCGGTCTGCCGGGCCAGGAGGCGAGTTCACATGACCAGGCTCAGGGAACAGATCACCGTCGATGCCCCCGCGCAGGAGGTCTGGGGGCGGCTACACGACGTCGAGGCCTATTCGACGTTCATGGACGGTGTCGAACGTGCTTATGCACCCAGCAGCAACCGCGCCCATCTGGACGTGCGGGCCGGTGGGGTGCAGCGGGAGTTCGATGCCATTCTCACCGACCGCAGCAACGACCAGGTCCTGGCCTGGGAGACGCAGGGCAGCCCGGAGCTGAAGGGCACCCTCTCGGTGCGGTCGCTGGACCGGGACCACAGCCAGGTGCAGATGGAACTGGAGTATGAGCCGCAGGCCATCCAGGACACCTTCGGCGGCCCGGCGGGCATGGCCCAGGTCCACCGGATCGAGAACACCGTCCGGGGCGGCCTGGAGCACTTCAAGGACCTGGTGGAGTCGGAGCGGTAGCCGACCCCCCACCGAGTGCGAGCGCCATGACCGACCCGCTCCCCACCTCGGCCTCCGCTGGCTGACCGCGGCGGCCCTCGGGCGCGACCTGATCACTGAGGAGCGCCGCGACCGGCTCCACGTCGATGTCACGGCCGCCGCCGAACAGGGCGTTCTCACCTGTCGGCGACGATCTTCGCCGCCGCCGCCCACCGGCCCGGCTGACCGGCGCCGGGCGCCGTGGAAAGTCGCGAGGCCGGGCGGCCGGGATCCACTCCGGCCGCCCGGCCTCAGCAGACTTGGGTTAGCGGGCCAGTAGCTGCTGCAGCTGGTCGATGACGAACTGCGGGTCCTCCTCCAGCACCCAGTGGTTGGCGTTCGGCACCACCGAAGTGGTCACGTCCCGGGTCCCGCGGGCCGGAAGCGGACGGCCTCGCACCAGACCCGACCGGGTCGTGGCGGACCGAGCGTACTCCTCGCGGAAGATCCGCCACCTGCTACGGCAGCGGAAGATCAGGACGACGATCCCGGAACGGCGCGACCAGATTGCCAACCGGGCTCGCCGAGGCGGGCTGGGCGGCCGACCTCCCACGTTCCGGGCCGTCGCCACCCGGTTCGACAAGCTGGCCGCCCGTTACCGTGCCGAGTGTTGATCGCGTCACTGGTGTTGTGGCTGCGGGACACGGCGGCCTGACCCGACGGCCGAGAGGGGCCGAGTCCGCTACTTGACCAGGTGGAAGTCCGGATGCCGAAGCCAGGCGGCCAGGAACTCCACGTCACCGACGTGCCGGAACCAGCGGCCAGCGCTGCCCGTGTCGTAGCAGACCTCTGCGACCTTCCCTGGCAGGGAGGCCACCAGTGCCCTCGCCTTGGCGAGATCCGCCTCGTCGCGCGTCTCATCGCGCGGGACGGGGTAGCCGAGGACGCCGTCGAAGTCGACCAGCGCATCGAGACGGCGGGCTATGGCGAGGGCGAGGTAACCGAGCAGCAGATGGTTCTCCGGCCCCGAGCAGCCGGCGCAGAGAACCAGCCCCTGCACCGGTGGCGTCGAGAAGGCCGAGTAGTCCTCGTCGTCCGCCAGCATGTACTCGTCCTCCGACAGGAAGATGCCGCCGACGTTGACCGGATCAAAGTCCTGTAGCCCCAAGGGCGAAGCGTCTCGCACCCAGAAGGCCAAATCGCCACCGGCCTGGGTCTCGACCGGCTTGCAGAAGGTCTCCAACCACGGGACCACTCCGGCCCGGATGTCCTCGAAGGCGCAGGATTTGAAGAGCCACAGCCCAACTGCTGGTCCCGACACGATGCCTCCAGAAAAGCGTGGTCCGGCGCCACATGCGGCCCCGGTTCTACCAGGTCCCGGAGGCATGCACGTGATCATTTATGAGACACGGCCTAAGGTCGCGGCCCGTCACCCCCCCCGGTCCGCCCTGGAGCCCCTCACCTATTCCATGCAGGAGGAGCGCTTCGCCGAGTCCGCCGCCCGGGCGTACGGGGTCCACGTCTCGGCCGTCGAGAGCTGACTCCGCTCCGCGCCGGGAGTCGCAGGAAGTCGGCCCGTCCGACTTCCTGCGGCTCGGCGACCGGTTGTCAGAGGCGAGCGGCAGACTCTTCCGCATGACGCTCGCTCAGTCCTTTCCGCCCGTGGCACCGCCGCTGTGGCAGCCGCTCCGGCGCCTGCACCACCGGACGGTGGAAAGGCGCACGGCCGCGGCGGCCAAGGACCTCCGGGCGGTCGTGGGGAAACCGCTCGATGTCGCTCTGCTGCGCCGTGCACTGGCCTGCCAGGCCGACGGAGGCAACGTGTTCCGGCTCGTCGCGACCGGGTTCCTGGCCATGATGGCAGTCGGGTACCTCATTGCGGGCATGAAGGGGCTCTGCACGCCCGGGGGATTGCTCCCCACCTCAGGTGGCGAACTCGGTCCCTGCCCGACGCACCAGGACAAGGTGAACGTCGCGGAGGTGGTCGGCTTCTGTGCGGCCGTGTTCATCGTGACCGCAACGGTGCGCAACGCGCTGCGGGCCACCGCTGTCCGGCCCGCTCAGAAGCCGGTGTTCCCGGCGCTCGCCGTCCTGAGGGCGTGCGCTCGGCTCACCGAACCCGGGGCGGGGCATGCGGAGGCGGCCGAGCTGAGTGTGAAGGCGCAGGCCCTGGGGCAGGCGCTGATCGATGCGGCGGGACGGGTCGCGAGCGACTACGGCTCCCGGGCGAGCACCCGCAAGAGCCTGCTGGACCATGCCCGACAGGTCGCGGCCCTGCTGGAGCGAACCGCCGACGAACTGCTGCCGGACCGGGAACGCGCCACCCGGAAACTGGCGGAGCTCGCCGGGGCGATCGCCGAACAGACCGCTGACGGGCGGTTCACCGATCTCCTGGGCGCGATGGGGCAGCCCCCGGACCTGCCGACGAGCGCCCCCGAGTCGCCGGACCGTGCCGACGGGCGCAGGCTTGCCGTCGCGGCCGTGACGGCTTTGCTGCTCACCATCTCGGTGGCCGTCACGACCGGGATGCTCGGCCTCCCCGCCTTCGTCACCGCGCCCCTGGCGGCGATCACCGTCCCGCTGCTCACCTTCCTGCTGCTGGGGTACCGCTTCGGGCTCATCGAGGCGCTGCGCCTCGTCCAGGTCCTGCGAACGGTGCGTGGGGAGAACGCCGTGGAGCCCACGGCGACGACCGCACGACCGGAGGCCGGGCAGGCCGACGGGGGCGCCCCGCCCTCGTAGGAGGCTCACGCACCCATGGTGCTGCGGTGGTTGACGGGTCTACCTTGGCGCGGTGAGTGCGGCGCGGCGCAAGAGCGTGCGGGTGGCCGGCGGGCTGGTGCGGGCGCGCACCTGGTCGGGCGAGCGGGAGGTGGACCTGCGGGACCTCGCCATCGTGCGCGCCTGGGAGGCGATGTCGAGGGACCGCCCGCAGATCGTCGTCTCCCTGACGGACCGCTCCGGCGGCTGGGTGGTCCTGGTCGCCGACGCCTGCACGTGCCATCGGTACCGCGCTCCGGGCAGCACCCGCTCGGCCGCTACCTGCCGAGCCCAGCCCGTTGCCGTCTCTTCCCTTGCCGGGCCGACCACCACCAACACCCCACCGGGGCACAGCAGTTCCCGCATCCGGGCGAGTGCGGCCGTGAAGTCCAGGTGGTGGACGGCCGTGACCGAGCAGGCGAAGTCGAAGCCCTCATCGGGTAGTTCAGTCGTCGGCGAGCGCAGCGGCCACGGCGGCTTCGGCGTGCAGGCGGGCGGTGGGGAACACCGGGATGGGGCTGTCCTCCGCCCCGACCAGCAGTTCGATCTCGGTGCAGCCGAGGATGATGCCCTCGGCGCCCGCCGCGACCAGCTCCTCGATGACGTGCCGGTACGCCGCCCGTGACTCCTCGCGGACCACCCCGAGGCACAGTTCCTCGTAGATCACCCGGTGCACCAGGGCGCGGGATTCGGCGTCGGGGACGAGGACGTCCAGGCCGCCGGCCGTCAACCGACCCCGGTAGAAGTCCTGTTCCATGGTGAACGCCGTTCCCAGCAGCCCGACCCGCCGGAGGCCCGCCGCTCGCACCGCGTCCGCCGTGGCGTCGGCCAGGTGTAGCAGCGGGACGGTCACCGCGGCCGAGACCTGGTCGGCGACCTTGTGCATGGTGTTGGTGCAGATCAGCAGCAGCTCGGCGCCCGCCGCCTCCAACGCCCGTGCCGCGTCCGCGAGGACCGCACCCGCCTCCTCCCACCGCCCGGCCGCCTGAAGCTGCTCGATCTCGGCGAAGTCGACCGAGTAGAGCACGAGTTGGGCGGAGTGCAGGCCGCCGAGCCGGTCGCGGGTGAGTTCGTTCAGGGTGCGGTAGTACTCGGCGGTGGATTCCCAGCTCATGCCGCCGATAAGGCCGAGGGTCTTCATGCGGCCATTTATAAGGCAGAAGAGAAAAGCAAAGCAAGTGTATAAGAATAACTTTGATTAACTCCCCCGAGCCACCCGGTGCTGCCATTCCCGGGTGAACACCACGGACCCCGCCTCCAGTGCCTGCACCTGCACCACGCTGAGGAAGTACTCGGCGTCGCAGCGCAGTTGGGTGCGGGTCTGGACGGTCACGTCCCAGCCGAGGTCCGGCCGTTCCAGCCGTACCGTGTGGTCCGTACGGGCCTGGGCGCTGAGCGGGGCGCCGGTGAGGATGCGGTAGGCGGTGACGGTGTGCTCGTCGCGGACCAGGCCGTCGGGGTGGGTGCGGGTGCCGTCGGTGGCGGGGGAGAGTTCGGCGCGCCATTCGTGGCGGCCGAGGTCGTGCATAGTGATGTGTTCGGGCCGGGCGGTGAGCGGTTCGGTGACGTGGACGGCCAGCGGGTCGGGCAGCGAGGGGGCCTCGAAGGTCACGGGTGCGGCGCCCACGTCGGCCGCCAGGTGGCGGACCGGCAGGCTGAGGGTGGAGTGGGACGGGTCGAGGGCGTACCCGCTGTCGTCGGCGGGCGGCCACACCCAGGGCCAGTAGACGGAGGAGAGCGCGAGCCGCAGCCGGTGCCCGGCCGGGACGGTCGCGGCGCAGGCGGCGAGTTCGACCTCGGCGTCCGGGCCGGCGGCGGTGAGCACGCCGCGGGTGAGCAGGGCGGAGGTGCCGTCGGGGCCGACCGCGCACAGCCGCGCCACCACCTGGACCGGGGAGCCGGCGGAGCGCAGTCGCAGCCGCGCGACCGGGATGCCGAGCAGTTCGACGGGCTCGGGCAGCGGTTGGGAGTCGAAGCAGACCGAGCGCCCGTCCTCCTCGCGCTGGTCCGGCGGCTGGTCGGCGGGGCGTCCGTGCGAGACGTACGCGCCGGCGTCGAGGCCGGTGTGCTGGGGGGAGCGGATGTGGACGTACCGGTCGTCGGAGGCGGTGCCTGCGGTGCGCAGCTGGCCGTCCAGGTCGTAGTGGATCTCCCGGACGTCGGGGGAGGGCCAGGCCTCGTCGCCGGTCCAGCGGGTGCTGATCCAGCTGCGCAGGGCCGGTTCCTTGGCGGCGCCGGTGTCGACGCCGCGCAGCCAGTGGTCCCACCAGCGCAGGGTCTCGGGCAGGGCGGCCTCGGGCAGGCCGTGCGGCCAGGGGCCGAGCAGGGCGCGCGCGGTGGGGGACTCGGCGAGCAGGCGCAGCACGAAGGAGCAGGACGGGTCGCCCCAGCCGGCCACCGCGAGGACGGGGACGGACACCGGCACGGTGGTGTCCCCGGCGGCGAGCCAGGTGTCGACGGGGGGTTCCAGCGATTCGAGCCGGGCCAGCCAGCCGGGCCGCCAGGCGTCGCCGAGCTGGCGCGGGTCCGGCGGCAGGGCGGCGTCGGCGATCAGCGCGGTGAGCCGGGTGTGCAGGTCGGCGGCGAGGACGGCGCCGCCGAGGCGGTGGCCGCCCTGGGGGCAGGCGGTGACCGCCGCGCCGACGGTGTCCGGCACCCGGGCGGCGAGCCGCAGTGCGGTGGTGCCGGCGGCGCCGACGCCGAGCAGGCCGACGCGGCCGCCGCACCAGGGGCGGCGGGCGATCCAGTCGATGACGGCGGCGCCGTCGGTGAGTTCCTGTTCGCCGCCGGGCTCGCCGGGCAGTCCGCCGGAGTTGCCGTGGCCGCGGGTGTCGACCCGGACGGCGGCGTAGCCGTGGCCGGCGTACCAGGGGTGGCGGCGGGCGTCCTCGGCGGCGGTGCGGTCGCTCAGGCGGTCGGCCGAGTACTCCAGCAGGGCGGGGACGGGGTCGTCACCGACCGGGCGCCACACGCGGGCGGCGAGTTCCGTGCCGTCGGGCAGCGGGATGCGGACGTCCTCGCGGGTGGTGTGGAAGGGGTACGACGGCATGGCCGCTCCCATCGGGTCCCGGGCCGGTGAGCGCCGAGCGGCCCGGGGCGCGGACGGAGATCGCGCCGTGGGTGCCGGCATTCCGACCCTAGGGGAGGAACCGGATGATTTCCTGATGAAGGCCCCACCGCAGTGATGCCCCGGAGGAGTGCGGCCGCGCCCCGCACGCCCCCGGCCTGCGCCGTCGTGGATCGGTTCGCCGTCGTCCGGCATTTGCACATGACTTGCAACTGCTTGCCCGAGCGGGGAAAGATGGCCCAGCTCGGCCCGGACCGGCGAGCCCGGACCACCCGAAAGGATCACAGGATGCCCAGCACCGCCCCAGGTGCCCCGGCAGGTGCCCCAGCCGTCAGATGGCGCGACCGGCTCACCCGTGAGGAGTGGATCCGGCTGGCCGGGATGGGTGGCTTCATCCTCGCGCTGCACGCCATCGGCTGGTTCACCCTGCTCGCCCTGGTCGCGCCCGAGCACTACGACGTCGGCGGCCAGGTGTTCGGCGCGGGCATGGGCCTGACCGCCTACACCCTCGGGATGCGGCACGCCTTCGACGCGGACCACATCGCGGCGATCGACAACACCACCCGCAAGCTGATGGGCCAGGGCAAGCGGCCGCTGTCGGTCGGCTTCTGGTTCTCGCTCGGGCACTCCTCGATCGTCTTCGGCCTGTGCGCGCTGCTGGCCTTCGGCATCCGCACGCTCGCCGACCAGGTGCAGGCGGACGACTCGACCCTGCACAAGATGACCGGCCTGATCGGCACCACCGTCTCCGGTTCGTTCCTGCTGCTGCTCGGCCTGATCAACCTGGGCGCCTTCAACGGCATCCTCAAGGTGTTCCGCCGGATGCGCCTGGGCGAGTACGACGAGGCCGAGCTGGAGCGCCAGTTGGAGCGGCGCGGTCTGATGAACCGGATCCTCGGGAAGGTCACCCGGGCGGTCACCAAGCCCTGGCACATGTACCCGGTGGGCCTGCTGTTCGGCCTGGGCTTCGACACCGCCACCGAGGTGTCCCTGCTGGTGCTGGCGGGCGGCGCGGCGGCCTTCTCGCTGCCCTGGTACGCGCTGCTGACGCTGCCGATCCTGTTCGCGGCGGGGATGAGCCTGCTGGACACCATCGACGGCTCGTTCATGAACTTCGCCTACGAGTGGGCGTTCTCCAAGCCGGTCCGCAAGATCTACTACAACCTGACCGTCACCGGCCTGTCGGTGCTGGTCGCGCTGGTCATCGGCCTGGTCGAGCTGATCGGCCTGCTCGGCGAGAAGCTGGACATCACCAGCGGGCCGATCGCCTGGATCGGCGGCCTGGACCTGAACTTCGTCGGCTACGCGATCGTCGGCCTGTTCGTGCTGACCTGGATCGGGGCGATCGCGTTCTGGAAGTTCGGCAAGGTCGAGGAGAAGTGGTCGGCCGGTTTGGCGGCCGCCTCCGCGGCCGAATCGGAATAGCGCCGGAAAAGCGTCGGGAAGCGCCGAACGCAACCGAGGGGCCGGTGACCGGGGTCTGGTCACCGGCCCCTCGGGGCTTTTCCGAAACCTTCCGCCGCTGCCGCTGCCGCTGCCGCTGCCGCTGCCGCTGCTGCGGCTACTTCAGCGCGGCGAGCACCGCGTTCGCCATCACCTGCTCGCCGGTCGCGTTCGGGTGGAACGGCACGGCGGGCGAGCCGGGCAGGGCGCCCTCGATCCAGCGGTCGTCGGAGCAGACGTCGTGCCCGCGGGTCGGCGTCGCGGTGTCCACGTACGTCGCGCCGTTGGCGGCCGCGGTGGACTTGAGGGCGGCGTTCAGCTTGTTGAGCACCCCGTACATGTACTCGACGTCGCCCGGGGTCACCGGCTGGCGCAGGATGCACGTCGAGCCGTCGGCGGGCAGCACGGACGGGTAACCGACCAGCAGCACCCGGGCCTTGGGCGCCTTGGCGTGGATCTGCTGGAGGGTGGTGGCGATCTGCGGGGCGATGGTGGTGGTGATCCGCTCGGCCAGGTCGTCGTTGCCGTACTGCCAGGACCAGGTGTTCCAGTCCCAGTAGCCGTGGTGGTAGACGTCCTTGCAGGGCGTGCCGAGCGGGTTGACGGCCGCGCCGGCGATGCAGGTGGCGACCAGTTCACCGAGGCCGAGGTCGCTGGTGGCGAGGTCGTTGCCGCCGATCCCGAGGGTGACCAGGTCGGTGTCGGCGGTCACCGAGTCCAGCTGCGGGTCGTTGACCCGGATGAAGGCGTCGTACTGCGGCTGCGTCATGGCCTTGACCTTGGCGGCCGCGCAGGTGACGTCGGTGTAGGCGCCGGCCTTGAGCGAGGCGGCGACCAGGTGGCCGTAGTTGTGGTCGGAGCGCAGGCACAGGCCGGCCGACTGGCCGGGCACGCCGGCGCCGGCGGCGTAGGAGTCGCCGAGGGCCACGTAGTGCTTCGGGGCGGGGGTGGCGGCCTGGGCGGTGGTGGAGGTGAGCGCGAGGGCGGCGCCGACGGCGACGGCGGCGAGCATGCTCGAATTGCGGAGTCGCCGGGAATTCCGGGCAGGGCGGAGCACGGTTCCTCCTGGGGGAGAGAAACGACGGGTGGGGGGTCGTGCCGAGCCGGGCCACAGCTACTCGCAGGTAAGTTACTGCCAGGTTTCGTCGGCGTCCATGGTCTCGACGGAAATTCCGAAAATCCCGTCAGGTCGGAAATCCCGTCAGATGGCACCGGGTGACATTTCGAATTCCGCTCCACCGTGTTTCGAAAACAACTCCGATACGCGGTGGAGCGGAATTCGCGTCACTCCGCGGGACCGGCCGGGGCGCGGCGCCGGGCGGCGGCGAAGGAGGCGATGACGACCGCGCCGAGCATCCCGAGCACGGTGAGCAGGGCCCCGAGCACCATCAGCAGCGCCGCGCCGATCAGCTTGCCGGGCAGGGCGGGGGAGTCGCTGCCGGAGTGCCAGACCACCCGGTCGCCGGTCAGTTTGGTGAGTTCGACGGTGCCCTGGTGGCCGTCGTCGAGGTGGAGCCGGGAGTCGGTCACGGTGGCCCGCCGGTCCGCCATCAGGAAGGCCCGCCCGGGCGGGACGGTGACGTCGAAGTCGCGTCCGCAGGTGTCGGCCCGCCGGTCGGCCGGTTCGTCCAGCGGCTGCCCGCCGAGGGTGAGCTGCCCGCCGGTGCAGGCGATGCGCTGGCCGCCGAGGGCCATCACCCGGAAGACGGGGGAGCCGTGGAGGTCCCACGGGGAGTCGGCGATGTAGATCTCGCCGCGGCGGACGTCCGCGGCCGCGACCTCGTCGGCCAGCATCCGGTCGCCCGGCCGGAGTCCCGGCTCCATCGCCGTGCCGTCCATGCGGTGGACGGAGTAGCCGCCGGTGAGGACCACCGAGAGTCCGAGCGCCCCGCACAGGATCCCGGCCACCGCCACGGCCACCGCGAACCACAGGCCCCGGGCCCTCCGCTTCGGCATCCGCCCGTTCCTCTTCCCTCGGCCGCTCGTCGGTCGGATCCTATTCCAGGCCGATCGGGTGGCCCTCGGGGGCCCGCGGCCTGACAGGTACAGTTCCGGTGCAGAGCGTGCCGTCGACCGGGGCCGCCGATCAGGAGGGGGAGCAGAGCGGATGAGCCGTCGAGACCGTGAGCGTGATCGTGACGGCAGGGACGGCCGCGACCGGAAGCGGGGCGCGGGCTCCCCGGTGACCGTCACCGTCTGCCGCGGCTGTTGCTGCGGCACTGAGGCGAAGCACCCGGGGGTGGACCACGCGGGGCAGTACGAGCGGCTGCGCACGGCCGTCGGCTCGGCCGGCCGGGTCCGGGCGGTCACCTGCCTGGACGTGTGCACCCAGTCCAACGTGGTGGTGGTCGGTCCGTCCAGCGAGGGGCGGGCGGCGGGCGGCCGTCCGGTCTGGCTCGGCTTCGTGCTGATGGACGAGATGATCGACGACATCGCCGCCTGGGTGCACGCGGGCGGGCCCGGCCTCGCCGACCCGCCCGGGCTGCTCGACCTCCAGCTGATCTCGGTCTCCCGTCGGGTCCGCGAGGGCCTCCCGGAGTGACCCACCACAGCTGACTGTCCGTCAGATTCACGCCCCGGGGCGGCTTCGAGGCCGGACCACTACCATGACCAGTGGCGTCGAGCGGTTCCGCGCAACGGGAGGAAGACGATGACGACGGTCTGCCGCATCTGCGCGGGCACCGGCCGGACCGCCGGCCTCAACTGCCGTACCTGCCAGGGCACCGGCACCACCGAGGTGGGCGGCGGGGGCGGCAACTGCTTCCTCTGCGACGGCACCGGGGTGTACGTCCGCTACCGGGTGGACGCGACCGGCGCCAAGCAGGCGTACCGGGACGAGATCTGCCGCACCTGCGACGGCACCGGCAGCCGGTCCGTGAACCTCTGGGACGAACCGTCCACCTGACACCCCCTCCGGCGCCCGCCGGGGCGGTGGCCCGGCCCACCCCGCCGACCGGGGGCATGATCCGACATCGCTCCGGTACGGACATGTTCTTTACCTACGCATGGCCAAGCGTTGGCGTTCGAGTGGGGGATGCGCTGAGGCCCGTTCACCGGAAGTCCGCGTGGGGTCAACTCGCCGCTGACAGAGTCCCGCGCATGGATATCCCCAACATGGGCGTGCCAGCCAAGCTTGCCGACCGCATGAGCATGGCCGAGCAGCACGAGTACCTGCGGGCCCGTTTCTCCCGTCGCCGGATGCTGCGCGCCGGCGCGGTGACCGTGGGTGCCGTCGCCGTCGGCGGTGCACTGGGCAGTGCACCGGCCTTCGCCGCCCCGGCCGGCCCCGAGCTGCTGACCGGCGCCACGACGGCCGGCATCGACGGCGCGCTGGTCGCGCCGATCGGCCGTCACCTCCAGTTCGGTGCCGAGCCGGACACCCAGTTCCGCATCAGCTGGCAGGTGCCGGCGCCGGTCAAGAATCCGTTCCTGCGCTTCGGCAAGCACCCGTGGGACCTCAGCCACAAGATCCAGGCCGAGGTCCGCGCCCTGCACACCCCAGCGCTGACCCCGAACAGCCAGCCGGTGGACCAGTACTACCTGCACGTGGCGCTGGAGGACCTCCACCCCGACACCACCTACTACTACGGCGTCGGCCACGAGGGCTTCGACCCCGCGTCGCAGCAGCAGATCTCCACCCTGCGCACCTTCCGCACCGCGCCCTCCCGCGACCACCGCTGGGGCAAGGTGTACGAGCCGTTCACCTTCACCGCCTTCGGCGACCAGGGCGTCAGCGCCCACGCGGCGGGCAACGACAACATCATCAGGGCCCAGAAGCCGGCCTTCCACCTGCACGCCGGCGACATCTGCTACGCCGACCCGGCCGGCTCCGGCACCGACCCGGACAAGTCCGTCTTCAACGCGAAGACCTGGGACGACTTCCTGGTCCAGACCGAGACGGTCGCCGCCGAGATCCCGTGGATGGTCGCGTACGGCAACCACGACATCGAGGCCTGGTACTCGCCCAACGGCTACGGCGGCGAGAACACCCGCTTCTTCCTGCCGGACAACGGCCCGGACCCGCGCAACGTCCCCGGCGTCTACACCTTCCGCTACAAGAACGTCGGCGTCATCTCGCTGGACGCCAACGACGTCTCCTACGAGATCCCGGCCAACCTGGGCATCTCGGCGAACAAGCAGACCAAGTGGCTGGAGCGCACCCTCAAGGACCTGCGCGGCGACGAGACCGTCGACTTCGTCGTGGTCTTCTTCCACCACTGCGCCTTCTCCACCACCGTCGCCCACGCCTCCGAGGGCGGCGTCCGCGAGGCCTGGGTGCCGCTGTTCGAGAAGTACCGGGTGGACCTGGTCATCAACGGCCACAACCACATCTACGAGCGCACCGACGCCATCCTCGGCAACAAGGTCTCGAAGCAGGTGCCGAGCGGCGCCACCATCGAGCCCGCCAAGGACGGCGTGGTCTACGTGACCGCGGGCGCGGCCGGCCGCAGCCTGTACAAGTTCGACGTGCCGGACACCTACGAGGGGCACGAGAACCACCAGGACGAGGTCAAGTCGTACTACTGGGGCAAGGGCCGGGTGAAGGTCCCCGAGACCATCCAGTGGTCGCGGGTGCGCTACACCGGCTACTCCTTCATCAAGGTCGACGTCACTCCGGCCCACCTGGGCCAGAAGTCGGTCATGAAGGTCACCGCGCTGGCCGAGGACGGCACGCAGATCGACAACTACACAATCCTGCGCAAGGTCGGCGAGGGCTGGGACTCGAACGGCGACGACGACGGGCAGGGCGGCGGCTGGGGCTGGTAGTCCCCGGCGGTCCAGTCCCCCGGGGTCGTGACGGTGCCCCGGCGCTGGAGGTTCAGCGCCGGGGCCCGTACATGATCACGCCCACCCCGGCCAGGCAGACCAGTGTGCCCAACACGTCGTAGCGGGTCGGCCGGAAGCCGTCCACGACCACGCCCCACAGCAGCGACCCGGCCACGAACACCCCGCCGTAGGCGGCCAGCACCCGGCCGAAGTCGGCGTCCGGCTGCAGCGCCGCGACGAAGCCGTACGCGCCGAGCGCCACCACGCCCAACCCGGCCAGCCACCACGGCCGTTGCTCCCGCATGCTCTGCCAGACCAGCCAGCAGCCGCCGATCTCGGCGAGCGCGGCGACGGCGAACAGGGCGACGGAACGGAGGACGGCCATGGGGCCGATCGTAGGCGCTCAGCTCTGCCGGTACGTCGCCAGGAAGCGCCCGATCCGGTTGATCGCCGTCTCCAGGTCGTCGGCGCGCGGCAGGGTGACGAAGCGGAAGTGGTCCGGGCGGGGCCAGTTGAAGCCGGTGCCCTGGACGACGTGGATCTTCTCGCGCAGCAGCAGGTCCAGCACGAAGCGCTCGTCGTCGACGATCCGGTGCACGGCCGGGTCGAGCCGGGCGAAGGCGTACAGCGCGCCCTTGGGCTTGACGCAGCTGACGCCGGGGATCTCGTTGAGCGCCTTGACCGCGATGTCGCGCTGCTCGGTGAGCCGGCCGCCGGGCAGGACCAGGTCGTTGATGGACTGGTAGCCGCCGAGCGCGGCCTGGACGGCGTACTGCGCGGGCACGTTGGGGCACAGCCGCATGCCGGAGAGCATGGTCAGGCCCTCCAGGTAGTCGGTGGCGTGCTGCTTGGGGCCGGAGACGACCAGCCAGCCGCTGCGGAAGCCGGCCACCCGGTAGGCCTTGGAGAGGCCGTTGAAGGTGAGGGTGAGCACGTCGTCGGCGAGGGCGGCCAGGCAGTGGTGCTCGGTGCCGTCGTAGAGGATCTTGTCGTAGATCTCGTCGGCCAGCACCATCAGCTGGTGGCGGCGGGCCAGGTCGAGGATGCCTTCCAGGAGTTCCTTCGGGTAGACCGCGCCGGTGGGGTTGTTGGGGTTGATGACGACGATCGCCTTGGTGCGGGCGGTGATCTTGGCGGCGATGTCGTCCAGGTCCGGGTACCACTCGGCCTCTTCGTCGCACAGGTAGTGCACGGCCTTGCCGCCGGCCAGCCGGACGGATGCCGTCCACAGCGGATAGTCCGGCATCGGGACGAGCACCTCGTCCCCGTCGTCGACCAGCGCGGTGATCGCCATCTGGATCAGCTCGGAGACGCCGTTGCCGAGGTAGACGTCGTTGACGCCGACGCCCTGGACCCCGCGCTGCTGGTAGTACTGCACCACCGCGCGACGGGCCGGCAGGATGCCGCGCGAGTCGCTGTAACCGTGCGCCGCGGGCAGGTTGCGGATGATGTCCTGGATGATCTCCTCGGGCGCCTCGAAGCCGAACGGAGCCGGGTTGCCGGTGTTCAGCCGCAGCACGCTGTGCCCGGCCTCCTCCAGGGCGTTGGCCTGGTCGACCACCGGCCCCCGGATCTCGTAGCACACGTCATTCAGCTTGCTGGACTGCCGAAACTCCATCTGCGGCCTCCCGACCGTCACCACCGCTCCGTTGCTTCTGCTTTGTTCTACCAAGCTGGCACTTGGAAAGTCCAACCTCTTGGCTATGCTGATCCACATGTCACGCCGAAGCTACGACCAGTACTGCGCCGTCGCCCGCGCCCTGGACGCGGTGGGGGAGCGCTGGAGCCTCCTGATCGTCCGTGAACTCCTCCGCGGCCCCCGCCGCTACACCGACCTGCACGCCGACCTGCCCGGCGTCTCCACCGACATCCTGGCCGCCCGGCTCAAGCAGCTGGAGGGCGAGGGGCTCGCGGAACGGCGCCGACTCGAACGGCCGGCCAACGTGATGGTGTACGAGCTGACCGAACGCGGACGCGAACTGCGGCCGGTGATCGAGGCCCTGGGGGAGTGGGGGCT
Organism: Kitasatospora sp. NPDC053057; assembly: GCF_044546945.1. Lineage (NCBI taxonomy): Bacteria > Bacillati > Actinomycetota > Actinomycetes > Kitasatosporales > Streptomycetaceae > Kitasatospora > Kitasatospora sp. NPDC053057. Next base: position 162,841 of record NZ_JBITZP010000004.1, read on the forward strand.
GAGCGCCCTGGGTGAACAGCGGCCCACCGACGCGGTGCGCGAGCACTGGTTCACGGCGCCGAAGGCGGCGCTCCCCGGCTGAGTCCCCCGGGAGCGGTGGTGGGGCGGCGGCAAGGCCCCCGTCGCCGGCCGCCGCCCCGTGGTCCCAGGATGGCGCGGACCGATAAACGCACAGTGGACGCCGAATGAGCGGCCGGGACCCCCGCGGAACTGGTTGGTAAGTGCACACGTAGGATCGTCGGATCGCGGAGCCATCTCAGGAGAGCGGAGGCAGCCCGTGCCCACCACCAGCCGCAGCTACGCCAGCTACGTCGCCCTCGGGGACTCCTTCACCGAGGGCATGTGCGACGACCTCCATCCCGACGGCCACTACCGCGGCTGGGCCGACCGGGTCGCCTCCGCGCTGGCCGCCGAAGCCGAGGCCGACGGGGGCGCGGACTTCCGGTACGCCAACCTCGCCGTCCGCGGCAAGCTCATCGGCCAGATCCACGACGAACAGCTCGCCACCGCCGTCGGGATGGGCGCCGAACTCGTCACCCTGGCCGGCGGCTTCAACGACGTGCTGCGCCCCGGCTGCGACATCGACCGGGTCGAGCGGCTGCTCGGCCGCTGCGCCTCCGACCTGCGCGCCACCGGCGCCACCGTGGTGCTGTTCACCAGCACCGACCCCACCCGCCGGCTGGCCGGCAGCGCCCGACTGCTGCCCGCCATCCTGCGGATGAAGGCCTTCGTGCAGGAGCTCGGACAGCAGGACGGCTTCGCCGTCGTCGACCTCTTCTCCGCGCCCTGCTTCGACGACCGCCGGCTCTGGGCCGAGGACCGGCTGCACCTGTCGCCCGAGGGCCATCGCCGGGTCGCCGAGGGCGTGCTGGAGGCGCTCGGCCGCCCCGCCGCCACCGACTGGCGCGCCCCGCTGCCCGCCGCCGCCCCGTCCGGCCGCGCCGAGAAGCTGCGCTCGGACGCCCGCTGGCTGGGCGCCCACCTCGGCCCGTGGATCGGCCGCCGCCTCACCGGCCGCTCCTCCGGCGACGGCCGCCCGCCGAAGCGGCCGGAGCTGCTGCCCTTCCGGTGAGTCCTCTTCTGGGCCCTCCTAGTCCAGCCGCGTTCTGCTCCGGGTTCTCCGCTTCGAGTACCAGGCTCGCCATCGGGGCACGGGTGGTCCAGCCGAGCGCCGTGTACAGCGCCTGGCCGGCCGCCGTGCCGACCAGCACCCCGGTGCGGGCGCCCGCTTCGTACGCGCCGGACTGCAGCGCCCGCATCACCACCGAGCCCAGCCCCCGGCGGCGGTGCTCGGGGGCGGTCACGATCTGGTCCGGCACGGCCACCGGGCCCGCCAGACCCGCCTGGCCGCGGGCGGCGAGGTGCCCGTCCTCGCTGCGCACCAGGGCGCGCAGGACGCCGCCCCGGGTCCAGGTGGTCAAGGTGTAGCCGGCCGGCAGCCCGAGCCGCGCGGGCTGCTCGGGGGTGAGCGGGGCGGTCATCAGGAAGCCCGGCCGGTCCAGCCGCCACTGCGGGCCCAGCCAGGGCCGCACGGTGTCGTCCTCGGTGAACAGCTTCAGCCAGGTGGTCGGCGCGGTGGTCTCCTCGGCGAGCTTGCGGACCTCGGCCTCGGTCGGCTCGGGCAGCACGTGCCGCCCCACCTCGCCGGTCGGCGCGCCGACGTCGATGGTCCAGCCCCAGGGCCGCTCCACCGGATCGGCGGCGCCCCGGGAGGCGACCCAGCCGCCGATCCACATTCGGACCAGCTCGGTGATGTTCGACTGCGGCATGGTGCGCATTCCCCCGTCGGTAATGGTCACTTTCTCACTTGGGACCTTACCGGCGTGAGGGCGGCCCTGCCCAGTAGGATTTCCGGTCCAAGGCAGCCAGCAGTCGAGAGGACCCGGACCGTGAGCGAGACCGAGTCGCCGCAGGACCCCACGGCGGCCGCGCCGACCCCGCTCCAGTCCGACTGTGGCAGCTGCTTCGGGCTCTGCTGCGTCGCCCTGCCCTTCGCCGCCGGCGGCGACTTCGCCGTCAACAAGGCCGCCGGCAGCCCCTGCCGCAACCTGCGGACGGACTTCAGCTGCGGCATCCACGCACGGCTGCGCGACAGCGGCTTCCAGGGCTGCACCGTCTACGACTGCTTCGGCGCCGGGCAGCGGGTCTCCCAGGTCACCTTCGGCGGGGTCAGCTGGCGCGAGGAGCCCGACACCGCCAAGCCGATGTTCGACGTGTTCCCGATCGTGCGGCAGCTCCACGAACTGCTCTGGTACCTCACCGAGGCGCTCACCTTCGCCCCCGCCCGCCCCCTCCACGCCGAACTGCGGCAGGCCCTCGAAGAGACCGACCGCCTCGCCGGCGGCACCCCCGAGGAGATCCTCGCCGTCGACGTCCCGGCCCACCGCCAGCGGGTCAGCGACCTCCTGCTGCGCGCCGGCGAACTCGTCCGCGCCGCCGTCCCCCGCCGCGGCGAACACCGCGGCGCCGACCTCTTCGGTGCCCGCCTGCGCGGCGCCGACCTCCAGGGCGCCAACCTGCGCGGCGCCCTCCTCGTCGCCGCCGACCTCTCCGGCGCCGACCTGCGCCTCGCCGACCTCATCGGCGCCGACCTCCGCGACGCCAACCTCGTCGGCGCCGACCTCACCACGGCCCTCTTCCTCACCCAGGCCCAGCTCAACGCCGCCCGCGGCGACGCGACCACCCGCCTCCCCGCCACCCTCACCCGCCCCACCCACTGGCCCGAAACCGCCCCGGCGACAGCTACCGGCGACCGCAAGCCCCGCAGCGGCCCCCGCCCGCAGGGCGGCAGCCGCTCCGGCCGTCCGCGCCGGCGGTAGGGACGGGCCGCTGCTGTTCAGGGCCCGGGATGGGGCGGGTCCTCGGGGACAACCGCGGCGATCCGCACGGTCGGGGGCCAGGGCGGCGCGGGGGCGAAGGCGTGCACGACGTTGACAGCCGGGCGATCGGTCGCCGGGTCACCCTCGATGCGGGTGGAGTAGAGCTCGACCTGCTGCGTGCCTTCGGCGACCGTGCGGATGTGGCGACCGAGCCGGGGCTCGTGTTCGAGTTCGGCGCGGAGCGCCTCCAAGGCCTCGGTGACGCCGAGTTCCTTGGCCCGCTGGGCAGCTCGATCGGTGACGGCCGCGATCGCGGTGCTACCCGGGTCGCCCTGGTGGTGCGGGTCGTTCACTCGGTGCCCTGCCGGGTCAGCAGGTCGTTCACGGCCTCGTTCACAGCGTCGGCCGTCTCGCGGTCGGCCGCGAGCAGCACTCGGCCCCGGTAGGCGGCGACGATCTCGGCGACTGCGACCAGGTCGACCACTGTGCCAACCTCCCCGACCTGATCGAGCTGGTCGACCGGCACTTGGCGCAGCAGCTGCTCGGCGAGCTCGGCGTCCAGCCGCTCCGCGTCGCCCGGGAAGCCGTGGCCGGCCCGCAGCGCGGCCCGAAGCTCCTGGAGCGTGTCCATCGGCGGCAGGCCCAAGCGACCTGCACCATGCCCGTGTTCGGTGGGCTGGGCACTCATCCCCACCAACCCCTTCCTCGTCGGTTCACCCGGCGCCGGGCCGAGCCCTGAGCCCCTAACGGTAGTCGCCCCGAGCCGGTCCGTGGGCCCGCGCCCGGCAGCCCGTTACAAGTGGTCAGGACGTGAGCAACCGTGATCGCAGGGCGTCGATCCGGCCGCGGTCGAGGCCGACGGTGCCGGTGAGGTAGGCCTCGACGGAGCCGTAGCGGGTGGCGAGGTCGGCCAGGGTGAGGCGGATGACGGTCTCCGGGGCGCGGCCGTAGCCGGGCCAGCGGAGGGTCTGGCCGGGGTGGGCGGCGTGCCAGTCGGCGATGAGGTGCGGGGTGGCGTGCTCGGTGAGGGCGAAGTCGGCGGCGATGTCGTCCTCGCAGACGCCGAGCAGGGTGAGCACCAGGGCGGCGATCAGGCCGGTGCGGTCCTTGCCGGACATGCAGTGGAAGACCACCGGTGCCTCGGCGGCGGCGATCACGTCCAGGGTTTGGCGGATCTCCTTCACCCCGTCCTCGGCGACCTCGGCGAAGCGGTCGGCGAGGTAGCGCCAGGGGTCGAGCTCCGGGTCGATCGAGGCCTGGTCGTACGGGCGGTGCTCGATCGGGAGGTTGTGGAAGTCCAGGCCGTCGAAGTCGGGGACCCGGCCCTTGGCGGCGATCTCCCAGTCGTAGCGCAGGTCGATCACGGTCCGCACGCCGAGGGCCCGGAGCTGCTCCAGATCGGCGGGGGAGGACTTGCCGAGCGAGTCGGAGCGGTAGAGCAGGCCCCGCCGGACGGTCCGTCCGCCGGCGGCCGGATAGCCGCCCAGGTCACGGAAGTTGTGCAGGGCCTCGAACTCGATGTGACGCGTTGACATGTGCGGCACTCTAGCCAGCGGGGTCAGGGGGTGTACCCTCGGGCGAGGAGTTCGAAGGCGCGCTCGGCGTCGGCGGCGGCCTCGGGGTGGAGGTCGTCGGCGGTGCGGCCGTCGTCGTGGAGGCGGCGCCAGTTGTGCAGGGCGAGGACCCGCTGGGTGGCGGTGACCTGGGCGGCGAGCAGCTGCGCGGTGAGCTCCCGGGGCGGGGCGAGATCGGGGGCCTCGCGCAGTGCCTCGGCGAGCGACTGTTCTGCGCGGGCCACGTACGCGCCGACCCGGGCGGCCAGGCTCGGGGTGCCGTGGACCAGCGCGGTGAAGGCCAGGACCTGGGGGTGGTCGTTGAGGCCGGTGACCGGGTCGCGCCGGGCCAGGCCGTCCAGGAAGTCCCGGCGCAGGGCGTCGAGCACCGTCTCTCCGTCGGCCCGGCCCCGGACCACGTCCGCCGCCTGCTCCTGGTGGTCGGCGAAGCGGTGGACGACCAGCTCCTCCTTGCTGGCGAAGTAGCTGAACAGGGTGGGCTTGGAGACCTCGGCGGCGGCCGCGACGTCCGCCACCGAGACCTGGTCGAAGCCGTGCTCCAGGAAGAGCGCGATGGCCGCCTCGGAGATGGCCTGTCGCGTCCGTTCCTTCTTGCGCTCCCGCAGTCCGCTCATGTGAGCCAGGCTAACAGGCGGGCTTGACCAAGGCAGGTTTCTGACCCGGTATGAAAATCAGGAGTTGAGCGCCGCGCGGCGGGCGGTCACCTCGATCTCGATCCGCATCCGGGGGTCGGCGAGGCCGCACACCTGCATCGTCGCGGCCGGGCGGACGTCGCCGAAGCAGCGGCGCAGGGCGGGCCAGCAGGGCTCGAAGTCCGCGCGTTCGGGCAGCAGGTAGCGCACCCGCACCACGTCGGCGAAGCCGCAGCCGGCCTCGGCGAGCGCGGATCCGATGTTGCGCAGGCACTGTTCGGCCTGCTCCACCACGTCCTCGGAGATGGTCATGGCGGTGTAGTCGAACCCGGTCGTGCCGGACACGTGCACCCAGTCGCCGTCGACCACGGCGCGGGCGTACCCGATCTGCTCCTCGAAGGTGGAACCGCTGAGTATGGCGCGTCGCTCTGTCATCCGACGAACGCTAGGTGGCCTGCGGAGATAAGTCCAATACTCCCGAAGCCCCGATCTGATATCCCTGGAGGTATGTCCCGCCCCGAACTCCCCCTTGCCGCAGCTGCACGTCTGGTCGGCCACCTGCCGGCGATCGTGGGGCCCTGACGGCTTCACACGCTGCGGTCGGCGAGCACCTCGCGGACGACGTGGCGGGCGTTGGCGGTCAGGGCGGGGTTGGTGTGGCGGTAGTACGGGATCGTCACCAGGGCGATGGAGAAGGCCCAGGCCCGGCCGCGGGCCCACATGGCGTCGTCGGTGCGCAGGGCGGCGCGAAAGGCCGGGCGGGCGGAGGCGGGGAGCAGGTTCCAGGCGGCGATCAGGTCGGCGGTGGGGTCGCCGACGCCCATCAGGGCGAAGTCGATGACGGCGGCGAGCCGGCCGGATCTGTTGAGCAGCAGGTTGCCGGGGGTGAGGTCGCCGTGCATCCAGGTCGGCGGGCCGGCGTACTCGGGGAGGCGAAGCGCCTTGTCCCACAGGGCGGTTGCGGCCGCGGTGTCGATCGCGCCGGCCAGCTGGGCGATCGCCGCGCGGGTGGAGCCGTCCCGGGAGGCGAGCGGCACGCTGCGGGGTCCGGCCGGGGCGCCGGCGGGGTCGAGGGCGCGCAGGGCGTTGATGAAGCCGGCCAGGTCACGGGCGAGGGCCTCGGGTGCGGCGAGCACGCCGACCGCAGGATTGACGCCGTCGAGCCAGCGCAGCACCGACCACTGCCACGGGTAGTTCGCGGCGGGGCCGCCGACGGCCAGCGGGGTGGGGACGGGCCGCGGCAACTGCGGTGCCAGCCGGGGCAGCCACTGCTGTTCGCGGCGGAGGTCCCCGGCGGCCCACTCCACCCGGGGCAGCCGGACGGCGAGTTCGGGCCCGAGCCGGAACATCGCGTTGTCCGTCCCGGCGGACCCGACGGGCGTGACCGGAAGGCCCACCCACTGCGGGAACTGGGCGGAGATCAACCGCCGTACCAGGGCCGCGTCGACGACCGGTTCATCGGGGTGCATCCGGGCGGCAGCGCACATGCCCGGCAGCGTACAGCGCAGATCGCCGGGGTTCAGCCGGATTCGCGAACTGCGCACATGACTTCGATCAGCCGCGGTCCGACTGAGGTCCAACCGAGGTCCAACTGACGTCCAGCCGAGGTCCGACCGGGGTTCAGGCGGTCGCCACGCCCGCCGCCCCGCGTGCGGCCGGTGGGCGTCACCGGCACCTGCCAGAATGCAGGGCGTACGGCGAACGCTCTGAAGGAGAAGGTGACCGGCTTCGTGACCACGCCAGTCGAACAGGTGGCCCGGCAGGCCCAGCAGGCGATCGAGCGCAAGATCGCCGAGGAACTGGGCGTCCGCGAGGGGCAGGTGAAGGCGGCGGTCGAACTGCTCGACGGCGGCTCGACCGTGCCGTTCGTGGCCCGCTACCGCAAGGAGGTCACCGGCTCGCTGGACGACGCCCAGCTGCGCACCCTGGAGGAGCGGCTGCGCTACCTGCGCGAGCTGGAGGAGCGGCGGGCGGCCGTCCTGGAGTCGATCGAGTCCCAGGGCAAGCTGGACGACGCGCTGCGCGCCCAGGTGCTGGCCGCCGATTCCAAGGCCCGGCTGGAGGACATCTACCTGCCGTTCAAGCCCAAGCGGCGCACCAAGGCGCAGATCGCGCGGGAGGCCGGGCTGGAGCCGCTGGCCGACACCCTGCTCGCCGACCCGACCCAGGACCCGGCCGCGCTCGCCGCGCAGTACCTGAACGAGTCGGTGGCGGACCGGAGCGCGGCCCTGGAGGGCGCCCGGGCGATCCTGGTCGAGCGCTTCGGCGAGGACGCCGACCTGGTCGGCTCGCTGCGCGAGCGGATGTGGACCCGCGGCCGCCTGGTCGCCACGGTCCGGGACGGCAAGGAGGGCGACGGCGCCAAGTTCGCCGACTACTTCGACTTCGCCGAGCCGTACACCAAGCTCCCCTCGCACCGCATCCTGGCGATGCTGCGCGGCGAGAAGGAGGAGGTGCTCGACCTCGAACTGTCGCCCTACGACGGCGAGTCCGAGGGCGACCTGCCGGGCGAGAACGACTACGAGCAGCGCATCGCCGCCCGCTTCGGCATCGCCGATCGCGGCCGCCCGGCCGACAAGTGGCTCGGCGACACCGTCCGCTGGGCCTGGCGCACCCGCATCCTGGTGCGCCTCGGCATCGACCTGCGCGCCCGGCTGCGCGCCGAGGCCGAGGACGAGGCGGTGCGGGTCTTCGCCGCCAACCTGCGCGACCTGTTGCTCGCCGCCCCGGCCGGCACCCGCGCCACCATGGGCCTGGACCCGGGCTTCCGCACCGGGGTGAAGGTCGCCGTGGTGGACGCAACCGGCAAGGTCGTCGCGTACGAGACCATCTACCCGCACCAGCCCGCCAACAAGTGGGACGCGGCCCTGGCGACCCTGGCCACGCTGGCGAAGAAGCACGACGTCGACCTGGTGGCGATCGGCAACGGCACCGCCTCCCGGGAGACCGACAAGCTCGCCGAGGACCTGCTCAAGCGCCACCCCGAGCTGAAGCTCACCAAGGCGATGGTCAGCGAGGCCGGCGCCTCCGTCTACTCGGCCTCCGCGTTCGCCTCGCAGGAGCTGCCGGAGCTGGACGTGTCGATCCGCGGCGCGGTCTCCATCGCCCGCCGCCTCCAGGACCCGCTGGCCGAGCTGGTCAAGATCGACCCCAAGTCGATCGGTGTCGGCCAGTACCAGCACGACCTGAGCGAGGTGAAGCTCTCCCGCTCACTGGACGCCGTGGTCGAGGACTGCGTCAACGCCGTCGGCGTGGACGTCAACACCGCCTCGGCGCCGCTGCTCACCCGGGTCTCCGGCATCACCGCCACGCTGGCCGACAACATCGTGGCCCACCGCGACGCCAACGGCCCGTTCCGCACCCGCAGGCAGCTCAAGGACGTCTCCCGGCTCGGCCCCAAGGCCTTCGAGCAGTGCGCCGGCTTCCTGCGCATCCCCGGCGGAGACGACCCGTTGGACGCCTCCAGCGTGCACCCCGAGGCCTACCCGGTGGTGCGCCGCATCCTCGCCTCGACCGGCGGGGAACTGCGTGAGCTGATCGGCAACGGCGAGCGGCTGCGGGCGCTGCGCCCGGCCGACTTCGCCGACGACACCTTCGGCATCCCGACCGTCACCGACATCCTCGGCGAGCTGGACAAGCCGGGCCGGGACCCGCGCCCGGCCTTCCGCACGGCCGTGTTCAAGGAGGGCGTCGACAAGATCGGCGACCTGGAGGTCGGCATGGTGCTGGAGGGCGTGGTCACCAACGTCGCCGCGTTCGGCGCCTTCGTCGACGTGGGCGTCCACCAGGACGGGCTGGTGCACGTCTCGGCGCTGTCGAAGAACTTCGTCAAGGACCCGCGCGAGGTGGTCAAGCCCGGCGACATCGTCAAGGTCCGGGTGGTCTCGGTGGACGTGCCGCGCAAGCGGATCGGGCTCACCCTGCGGCTGGACGACGAGGTCGGCCGTGAGCGCGGCGACCGCGGCGGCGACCGGGGTGACCGGGGCGACCGGCAGGCCCGTCCGCCCCGCCAGGAGCGGCGCGGTGGCGGCCAGGGCGGTCAGGGCGGCGCGGGTGGTCAGGGCGGTCGCGGCGGCCAGGACCGGCGCGGCGGCGGTGACCGGGGTGACCGCGGCGGCTTCGGTGGCGGCGCCCCGGCGAACAGTGCCATGGCGGACGCGCTGCGCCGGGCCGGCCTGGCCGGCGGCGGCTCCGGCGGCTCGAAGGACGGGCGCTCCGGCCGGCGCTGAACCGTGCAGGTGACGGCCGGGGCCGGTGGACACCCGTCCACCGGCCCGGCCGTCCTCTGCGCTCACACCAGGAGTTTGTCCTTGGCCTTCTGGTACTCCTCGTCGGAGATGGCGCCCCGGTCCCGCAGGTCCGCCAGTTTCGCCAGGTCCTCGACGTGGCTGCGGCCCGCGCCGCCACCACCCTCGGGTTGCGGCCCGGCCGCGGCGTCCCGGATGTAGGCCCGGACCGCCGCGTCGGCCTGTTGGGCCTGCTCGACGTCCCGCATGCCCATGCTCTGACCGCGCGCGATCAGGTAGGCGAGCACGCCGATCAGCGGCAGGATGATCACCAGGACCACCCAGCCGGCCTTGCCCCAGCCGCTCAGGTCGTGGCTGCGGAAGATGTCCGTGATGATCTTGAACAGCAGGAAGAACCAGAGCACCCAGAGGAACAGCTCCAGCATCGTCCAGAAGATGTTGAGCACCGGGTAGTCCACGGCCAGCAGCTTGGTGTCCATGATTACGTGGTATCACCGCAAAACGGACACTGCTCTCCGATGCTCAGCCGTTCCGGTGGTTTTCGGGCGCGCTGGGAATACCTCAGCCCCGCCCGGCCCTCCGCCGCAGCTCCACCGCGAGCCCGATCAGCTCGCCCCACCACGCGTCGTGCCCGGTGAGCAGCAGCCGCTGTGCCTCGGCGACCGGGACGGCCCGGACCTCGACCACCTGCTCGCCGTCCGCCGGGTTGGTCGGCGTCGAGTCCAGCTCGACCTCACCCCAGCCCCACAGCCAGGCCTTGTCCGGGTGCGGCTGCCACGGCCGGTACGGCACCGCGTCCTCGGTGTGGCAGCGGTGCGCGCCCAGCCAGCCGGGCTCGCCGAGCAGCCGGGCGCCGGCCTCCTCGCGCAGCTCGCGCTCCAGGCAGTCCGTGACGGACTCGTCCTGTTCCCGGGTGCCGCCGGGCAGGAACCAGTGGTCCCGGTCGTCGCGGCACAGCACCACGTTGCCGTCCGCGAACCCGACCAGGTGGATGTTGGTGACCAGCTCGTCCGGCGGCAGCTCGGTGGAGAACTGGGCGTCGTAGCGGCCCCAGGTCCAGTACTGCGGCGCGTGCAGCGCCGGGAAGAGGACGGCGAATTCGGCGGCTCTGGCGGAGGTGTCGGTGCGGTCCGTGGTGTCGGTCATCATGACTCCTTCATGGATGCCCCCGACTCCGGTCGGGGGTGCGGGTGGCCTTTTCGCTGTCGGGGTAGAACCGGCATTTCGATGGGAAACCACCTGCTGGTTTTCACAATCTGACGGTGTCTCTTGTAAACCATGGCGGCCTCTCCTGTGAAGCGGGCCTACAAGTTCCGCTTCTATCCGACCGATGAGCAGGCGGCTGAGCTGTCCCGCACATTCGGGTGCGTGCGGAAGGTCTACAACATGGCGTTGCAGGCCCGGACCGAGGCCTGGTGGCTTCGGGGTGAGCGGATCAACTACAACACCACGTCGGCGATGCTGACGGCGTGGAAGAAGACCGGGGAACTGTCCTACCTGTCCGAAGTTTCGTCCGTGCCGTTGCAGCAGACGCTCCGGCATCTCCAAGGGGCTTTCACGAACTTTTTCGCGAAGCGGGCGAGGTACCCGCGGTTCAAATCGAAGAAGAAGTCCCGGGACAGCGCCGAGTACACCACGTCCGCGTTCCGGTACCGGGGCGGACGGCTCACCCTGGCGAAGATGGCCGAGCCGTTGGCGGTCGCGTGGTCCCGGCCGCTGCCCGAGGGGCAGTCGCCGTCCACGGTAACCGTGACCCGGGATGCGGCGGGTCGTTGGTTCGTCTCGATGCTGTGCGACGATCCCGACGTCAAGCCCCTGCCCGTCATCGACACGGCTGTGGGTGTCGACGCCGGAGTCACCAGCCTGGTGACGCTCTCCACAGGGGAGAAGGTCACCAACCCCCGGTATGAACGCCGTGATCGGGAGCTGCTCGTCAGGGCCCAGCGGGATCTTGCCCGCAAGGCCAGGGGCTCGGCCAACCGGGAGAAGGCCCGGCGCAAGGTTGCTCGCGTTCATGCGAGGATCGCCGACCGACGCAGGGACTTCCTGCACAAGCTCACCACTCGACTCGTCCGTGAGAACCAAACGGTCGCGATCGAGGATCTGACGGTCCGCAACATGCTCAAGAATGGCAACTTGTCCCGGGCCATCTCGGACGCGAGCTGGAGCGAGCTGCGGACCATGCTGGAGTGCAAGGCCCAGTGGTACGGCCGTGACCTGGTGACCATCGACCGGTGGTTCCCCAGCTCAAAGTTGTGCTCGGCCTGCGGGACCATCCGCGACAAGATGCCACTGAACGTTCGTGCGTGGGAGTGCGACTGCGGGGCAGTCCACGACCGGGACGTGAACGCGGCACGCAACATCCTGGCCGCCGGGCTGGCGGTCGCAGCCTGTGGAGACGGTGTAAGACCTCAACGGAGCACTCCGGGCGGGCGGTCGTCGGTGAAGCAGGAAGTAGTCCCACCGCCGCGCTCACGCGCGGCGGCTCAGCCGCGAGGCTGAGGGGAATCCCCCGCCCCTCGGGAGGGGGAGGAAGTCAATCGGAGATCGTAGTGCCGGCCGGGAAACGGGGGTGGACGCCCTGGTGGACGAGGGCGATGTCGGAGGTGGAGATGGCGCGCGGACGCCGGCGCACCGGCTCCGCCGTGACGCCGACCCAACTGCCCAGGGAGATCTCGGCGGTGATGCCCGGCCCGAAGCCGGCGATCAGGCCCGGAGTGCCTTCGGGTACGCCGCCGTCGTCGAACAGCCGGGCGAGGGCGTCGAAGACGACGGCGCTGGCGATGTTGCCGCGCTCGGTCAGGGTGGCCCGGCTGTAGCGGAACCGTTCCGGCTCCAGGTTGAGGAAGCGGCACAGGTCGTCCAGGATCCGCGGGCCGCCCGCGTGCACGATGTAGAAGCCCAGCCCGGAGACGTCCCAGCCGTGCTGCCCGGCCAGGGTGCGCAGCGCGGGGGCGAGCATCTCCATGGTGCCGGGCACCCGTTTGTCCAGCTGGAAGTGGAAGCCGGTGTCCTTGACCCCGTACGAGATCCAGCCCTCGGTGTCCGGGACGAGGTGCGAGCCGTTGCGCTCGATGTGCACCCCGCTGCCGCCGTGCCCGCGCATCACTACGGCGGCGACGGCGTCGCCGAACAGGCCGTTGGAGAGCAGCGAGCCGACTTCGAGGTCGGTCGGCTGGTAGCAGAGGGAGCAGAACTCGCAGGCGACGATGAGCACGTTGGCGCCCGGGTAGGCGCGGCAGAAGTCGTGGGCGCGGTTGACGGCGGCGCCGCCGGCCGCGCAGCCGAGCTGGGCGATCGGCACCTGGCGGGTGTCGGAGCGGAAGCCCATGGTGTTGATCAGCCAGGCGGTCATCGACGGCATCATGAAGCCGGTGCAGGACACGTAGATGATCAGGTCGATGTCCGGGGCGCCCAACTCGGCGTGGTCGAGGGCGCGTTCGACCACCTCGGGCACGCGGAGCTTGGCCTCCCGCTCGTACACCTGGTTGCGGACGGTGAAACCCGGGTGGGTGAGGGTCTGCTCGATCGGCTGGACCAGGTGCCGGGTGCGCACCCCGGTGTTCTCGATCAGCCGCAGGGCCAGGCCGAGTTGGGGGTGGCCGGCGTGCAGGGTGCGGGCCAGGTCGAGGGTCTCGTCGAGGGTGATGACGTGCTCGGGCACGGCGATGGCGGGGCGGCAGAGTGTGGCCATGGTGTGGGTCTCCCCGGTGCGGGAACGGTGTGTCGAGGGGAGGTGCTACCAGGCGACCGGCAGGGTGCGCGGGAAGCGCCAGATCGAGCCGGAGTTCCAGTCGAGTTCGGACGGGTCGACGGCGAGCCGCAGCCGGGGGAAGCGCCGCAGCAGGGTGCCGATGGCGACCTGCAGTTCCATCAGCGCGAGGTGCGAGCCGAGGCAGCGGTGCTGGCCGTGGCCGAAGGCCATGTTGACGGGCCCGGCGGCGCGGTCGAAGTCCAGCTCGTCGGGGCGCTCGTACACCGCTGGGTCCCGGTTGGCGGTCAGGTAGGAGACGTGCACGGCCTCGCCGGCCCGGATCAGCACCCCGCCCAGTTCGACGTCCTCGGTGGCGACCCGGGCGATGCCGGGGCCTTGGCGGAACGGGATGAAGCGCAGCAGCTCCTCCAGGGCGTGCGGCAGCGTGTCGGGCCGGGCGCGCAGCTTGGCGAGCTGTTCGGGGTGGGTGAGCAGGGTGTAGGTGATGTTGCTGAGCTGGTAGGTGCTGGTGTCGTGGCCGGTGACCAGCAGGACCATCGCCATGACGGCCAGCTCGTCCGCGTCCAGCAGGTCATCGCCGTCGCGGGCGGTGGCGAGCGCGCTGATCAGGTCCTCGCCGGGGTGGGCGCGGCGCTCGGCGGTGAGCGCGGTGAAGTAGGCGCGCAGCCCGGTCTTGGCCGCCTCCTGGCCCTCGCGGCTGCCCGGGCCCATCCGCATCATCGCGACGGCCCAGCCGCGCAGCCGGTCGCGGTCCTGCGCGGGGATCTCCAGCACCTCGCAGATGGTGGTGAGGGGGAGCCGGGCGGAGAGGAAGTGCGCCAGGTCGGCCGGGGCGCCGTGCTCCTCCAGCTCGTCGAGGTAGCCGTCGACGATCCGCTGGGTGGCGGGGCGCATCCGCTCGACCTGGCGGTTGGTGAAGCCCTGGGCGACCAGGCGGCGCAGCCGGTTGTGCTCGGGCGGGTCCATCAGGTTGATCGACTCGGCCTGGGCGATGGTGGCGGGCGTCATCCGGGGCAGGTCGCGGCCGATGCCGGCGGCGCGGCTGAACCGGCGGTCGGTGGTGACCACCTTGACGTCCTCGTAGCGGGTGGCCAGCCAGGCTTCGCCCTCGCCGTGCGGCAGTCGGATCCTGGTGATCGGGGCCTCCGTGAGCAGGCGCTTGAGGAGGGGGTCGAACTCCAGGCCGTCGGTGTGGTGGAACGGGCAGTCCCACACGGGGGCGGTGGTGGTCACGGGCCTGTCCAATGGTCTTCGTCTGGTCTTCGTCATACGGGGTGATGCCGCCCGAATCGGTTCCGGGTGATTCGGGCGCGGACATCCCGATGCTGCCCCATGGACTGGCAAAAATGTGAATCCCGAGTGTGGTTCCCCCTAACGAGTGAGATAGCCGATTGTCAGCTGAATTCACCGTCCTTATCGGGGAGTTGACGGTCAGTCGTTCGCGCCCGGTGCGACCAGCCCGGTCTCGTAGGCGAGCACCACCGCCTGGGCCCGGTCGCGCAGGTTCAACTTGGCGAAGATCCGGGCCACATGGGTCTTCACCGTCGACTCGCTGAGGGTCAGTTCGACCGCCAACTCGGTGTTGGACAGCCCGCGTCCGAGCAGGCCGAGCACCTCCACCTCGCGCGGGGTGAGCGGGGCGAGGTCGCGGTGCAGCCGGGGCGAGCCGGCGCCGCGGGCGGCCGGGTGCGGGGCGCCGGTCGCGAAGCGCTCGACCAGCCGGCGGGTGATCGAGGGGGCGAGCAGGGCGTCGCCGGTGTCCACCAGCCGTACGGCGGCGGCGAGATGGGCCGAGGTGACGTCCTTGAGCAGGAAGCCGCTGGCCCCTGCGGACAGCGCCGCGTAGACGTAGTGGTCCAGGTCGAAGGTGGTCAGCATGATCACCCGGCAGCCGGGCACCTGGGCCAGGATCCGGCGGGCGGCCTCCAGGCCGTCCATGGTCGGCATCCGGATGTCCAGCAGGGCCACGTCGGGCCGGTGCCGGACGGCGGCGGCCACCGCCTCGGCGCCGTCCGAGGCCTCGGCGACCACGTCGATGCCGCGCGCGGTGAGGATCATCCGGAAGCCGGTGCGGACCAGCTCCTGGTCGTCGGCGATCACCACCCGGGGGCGGCGCTGTTCGTCCTGTTCCATCTGCTCCTCGTCCTCCACGATCGTCACGGCCGGTCCAGCGGGATGCGGGCGCGCACCCGGTAGCCGCCGCCGAGCCGGCGCCGGGCGTCGAAGTCCCCGCCGTACACCGCGACCCGCTCGCGCAGGCCGAGCAGCCCGCGCCCGGCGCCGTCCGCCTGCTTCGGTGCGAGGGCGGACGAGCCGGAGAGCACGCTCGGGCCGCTGTTCAGCACCTCCACCCGCAGGTAGTGGTCCGCGTACCGCACCGTCACCTCCGCCGTCACCCCGTCCCCGTGCTTGAGCGCGTTGGTCAGCGCCTCCTGGACGATCCGGTACGCCGTCACGTCGATGCCGCCGGGCAGCGGCCGGGGCTCGCCGGAGATCCGCACCTCCACCGGCAGCCCGGCGAAGGCGAAGCGGTCGATCAGCGGGCCCAGCCGGCTCAGGCTCGGCTGCGGGGCGAAGCCCTCCGGCTCCGGCTCCTCGCTGCCGTCCGCGGCCGGGGCCAGCAGGCCCAGCAGGTGCCGCAGTTCCGTCATCGCGTCCCGCCCGGCCGCCTCGACCGCGGCCATCGCGGCCGCGGCCTCCTCCGGCATGGTGGCCAGCACCTCGCGCGCGGCCCCGGCCTGCACCACCATCAGGCTCACGTTGTGGCTGACGATGTCGTGCAACTCGGAGGCGATCCGCGCCCGTTCGGCGTCCACCGCGGCGCTCGCGGCGCTCTCCCGCTCCCGCTCCAGCAGCCAGCCGCGCTCGCCGATGGCCGCCCGGTACAGCCGGCGCGCCCGGGCCAGCGCGAGGCCCAGCCAACCGGCGCCCGCGCAGGCCGTACCCGCCACCGCCACCGCGATCCAGTCCGTCCCTGTTCCCCACACCGCGCCAGCTTCCCAGGTGGGAGCTTGATCGACATCATCCGGGGGTGCCGCCCCCGTACATCCCCGGTACTACGGCGACCTGCGGTTACACCCGGGGTGGGACGACCGGCCCCGAACGCCGCGCCTACCGTCATCGACCATGAGCAACGACCACGACGGGACCACCCGGCCCGACGACGCGCCCTTCGTCGTCGAGCTGTCCGGGGTGCACAAGGAGTTCGGCGACGCCAAGGCGCTCGACGGCGTCGACCTGCGGATCAGGGCGGGCGAGGCGGTCGCCGTGATGGGCCCCTCGGGGTGCGGCAAGTCCACCCTGCTGAACATGGTGGCCGGGCTGGACCGGCCCAGCTCCGGCACCGTCCGGGTGCAGGGGCAGGACCTCGGCGGGCTGAACGAGAACGGGCTGGCCCTCTTCCGCCGCCGCAACATCGGCATGATCTTCCAATTCTTCAACCTGATCGACGACCTCCCGGCCCTCGACAACGTCGCCCTGGCCGCCCAGCTGACCGGCACCACGGCCAAGCAGGCCCGCCGCCGAGCACTTGAGCTGCTGGACGAACTCGGTGTCGCGCACCGCAAGGACGTCTACCCGGCCGCGCTCAGCGGCGGCGAGCGCCAGCGGGTCGCGGTGGCCCGCGCCCTGATGAACCGCCCGGCGCTGCTGCTCGCCGACGAGCCGACCGGCGCGCTGGACAGCCGCTCGGGCGAGCAGGTGATGGACCTGCTGATCGACCTCAACCAGATCGGGCAGACCCTGCTGATCGTCACCCACGACCCCAACCTGGCCACCCGCTGCGCCAGCCGGCTGGTCGAGGTCGCGGACGGCAAGGTGGCGCGCGAGCGGATGCTGGAGAGCCAGTCGTGAGCGGTGCGGTTTGGCGGGCCTCACGGGCGGCGGTGAAGCGCCGCCGGGTGCAGACCATCGTGATCGGCCTGGTCGTCTTCTGCTCCACCGCGACGGTGCTGCTCGCCCTGGCGGTGATCAGCGCGGCCCGGGCCCCGTTCGACGCCGCCTTCGAAGGCGAGCACGGCGCGCACGTCACCGCCCTGTTCGACCCGGGCAAGGCCTCGGCGGAGCAATTGGCCGCCACCGCCCACCGGCCTGGCGTCGAGGCGGCCGCCGGGCCCTTCGACCAGGCCGTGGTGACGATCCCGCAGGACTGGGTCGGCCACGCGCCGGGCCCACTGACCCTGGTGGGCCGGCCCGACCCGGCGGCCGGACCGGTGGACCGGGTGGAGGTGTTGTCGGGCCGCTGGGCCACCGCTCCCGGCGAGGTGGTCATCGACACCCCGGGGTCGGCGAAGTACCTCGGCACGCCGATCACCACCAGTACCGGGCTGAAGCTCACCATCGTCGGCTTCGCGACCGACATGAGCCAGTCCTCCGGCGGCTGGGTCACCCCCGAGCAGGCGGCCGCCCTGCACCCCACGGGCCGGCAGATGCTCTACCGCTTCACCGACGCGGGCACCGAGCAGCAGCTGACCGCCTCGCTGGCCAACACCACCGAGGGCCTGCCCAAGGACGCCGTCGTCAGCGGGCAGTCCTACCTGGTGCTCAAGCAGGCCTTCTCGGCGGGCGCCGACGCCTACCTGCCGCTGATGACGGTCTTCGGCGTGCTCGGCCTGATCGTCGCCGCGCTGATCGTCGGCAACGTGGTGAGCGGCGCGGTGGTCTCCGGCTACCGGCACATCGGGGTGCTGAAGTCGATCGGCTTCACCCCGCGCCAGGTGGTGGTGGTCTACCTGACCATGGTCTCGGTGCCCGCCGTCGTCGGCACCGTCCTCGGCACGGCGGCCGGCTGGGTGGCCTCGTACCCGATGCTCCAGGCCGCGTTCTCCGGGATCTCGACCGGCACCGCCGTGATCGAACCGGCCGGCTGGCTGCCCGTCGCCACCCTGCTCGGCGTCCCGTTGCTGGTCGCGCTCGCCGCGCTCGTCCCCGCCTCCCGGGCCCGCCGGCTCTCCGCCGCCCAGGCCATCTCGGCCGGCAGCGCGCCGCGTACCGGGCGCGGGCTCAAGATCCAGCGCTGGCTGAGCGGCACCCGGCTGCCGCGGGCCGTCAGCCTCGGCCTGGGCCAGCCCTTCGCCCGCCCGGCCCGCACCGCGCTGACCATGGCGGCGATCGCGCTCGGCGTGGTCACCGTGACCGTGACCACCGGGGTGACCACCACCCTGGCCAAGTCCATGCCCGCGCCCGACCGCCAGACCCACATCGACGTGCAGACCAGCGCCTTCTCGGGCAACAAGATCGCGCCCCGGCTGACCCCGGAGCAGACCGCGGCGATGCTGCACAGCACCCCCGGCGCCGAGCGGGTCTCCGTCCGCGGGCTGGTCCGGGTCGGCATCGTGGGCCAGCCCCAGCTCGTCTTCGCCAACTTCTACGGCGGCGACGCGATGGTCGACCACCGGCGGCTCAACGTGGTAGAGGGCCGCCCGGCGACCGGGCCGAACGAGGCCGAGGTCGGGCCGGCCTTCCTGGACCAGCACGGGCTCAAGCTCGGCGACCGGGTCACCCTGTTCCTGGACGGCCGGCAGGCCGCCGTCACCCTCGTCGGCCTGGAGGACCAGGGCAACGCCAACGCGATCACCTCCAACGACGCCACCCGGACCCAGCTCACCGCCGACCCGCACGTGGTCGAGTACGACGTACGGCTCGCCGACGGCACCGACGCCGAGGCGTACCGGAAGGCCGTCACGGACGCCGACCCGAGCCTGTCCACCTCGGTGGTCACGGCGAGCACCGACGGGTCGATCGTCGCGATCCAGACCTTCAGCACGACCTTCTCCGTCCTGCTGTCGGTGGTCGCCGCGCTCGGCGTCTTCAACACCCTGCTGCTGACCATCCGGGAGCGCCGCCGCGACCTCGGCATGCTCAAGTCGATCGGCATGACCCCCCGGCAGGTCGTCGCGATGACGATCACCTCGGTGGCCTGGCAGGGCGTGGTCAGCGGGATCATCGGCATCCCGATCGGGATGCTGGCGCACCGGCTGATCGCCGAGAACGTCCGGATCATCCACTTCCCGGACGCGGCGATCGACGTCTGGGGCGCCCCGCTGCTCGCCGAAGTCGCCCTCGCGGGCATCGCGATCGCCGTCCTAGGCGCCCTCGTCCCGGCCCGCTCGGCGGCCCGGCTGCCGATCGCCGAGGTGCTGCACAACGAGTGAGGTCCTACGGGAAGAAGACGGCCGGGTGGTTCGCCGCCCGGCCGTCCGCCGTATGGCTGACGCACCGGCAACCTCCGGTGTTCGAGCGCCTATCATCGCGCCATGGCCACCGCTGAGCTGATCCGCATCGTCTCCCGCTCCTCGCCCATGGCGCTCGCCCAGGTCGACCGGGTCCGCGCCGAACTCGCCGCCCTGCACCCGGGGTTGCGCACCGAGGTGGTGCCGGTCACCACCTCGGGCGACCGCTGGACCGGCGATCTCGCCCAGCTGGGCGGCAAGGGGGCGTTCACCAAGGAGGTCGACGCCGCGCTGCTCGCCGGGGAGGCCGACGTCGCCGTGCACTGCCTCAAGGACGTGCCCGCCGACCGCCCGCTGCCCGCCGGCACCGTCTTCGCCGCCTACCTGCGCCGCGACGACATCCGCGATGCGCTGGTCCACCCCGGCGGCCTGACCCTGGCCGAACTCCCGCCCGGCACCCGGATCGGCACCTCCTCCGTCCGCCGCATCGCCCAACTCGCCGCCACCCACCCGCAGCTGGAGTGCGTTCCGATCCGCGGCAACGCCAACAGCCGGCTCGCCAAGCTGGAATCCGGGGACGTCGACGCGCTGCTGCTCGCCGTCTCCGGCCTGGAGCGGATCGGCGAGCAGGCCCGGATCACCGAGGTCCTCGGCGTCGAGGAGATGTGCCCGCCGATCGGCGCCGGCATCCTCGTCCTGCAGTGCCGCGAGGACGACACCGCGACCATCGAGGCCGTCACCGGGCTTGGCCACCACGACACCTGGCGCGAGGCGGCGGCCGAGCGGATGTACCTGCACGTGCTGCAGGGCCACTGCAACAGCCCGATCGCCGGCTACGCCAAGGCGGAGGCGGACGGCCGGCTCTCGCTGCGCGGCCGGGTCTTCACCCCGGACGGCAAGCGGGTGCTGGACGCCCACGAGTGGGCGGGCGCGCTCAGCCCGGAGGACCTCGGCACCTCGGTCGCCCTGGCGCTCAAGCGGCAGGGGGCGCAGGAGTTGATCTCCTCGATCCCGCACTGAGGTTGCCCGGGCCCCGGGTGATCTCTTTGCCTCCGTGAACTGTTCCGCCGCGCCCGCAGCTGAGATGATTCCGGCTGCGGGGTGGGACAGTTGATGCCCCGTCGGTCAGTACGACCCGCAGAACGTGGAACGCGCACGCCGGGGGTGGACGTGGAGGCGTTGAGACCTGCCGATCCGACGACGATCGGCGGCCGCTACCGGCTGCTGGCCCGGCTCGGCAGCGGTGGGATGGGGGTCGACCGCTGTTGCCGTTTCCATCGGCAAGTCTCAGCGATTCGGACATTTCGGCCGCTTGTCAGTGCTGTCCGGTACGGTCCGGGGAGTTGTCGGTCTGGCTCGGGTTGGGGGTGTCTTGTGCGGGGGTTCGAGGCGCGTCCCGGTTTCGTGGTCCAGGCGTACCGTTTCGCGCTGGATCCGAACTCCGGGCAGGAGGCGGCTCTTCGGTCGCACTGCGGTGCGGCGCGGGCGGCGTACAACTGGGCGGTCTCATGGGTCGGGGCGGCGTGGTGGCAGCGCAGGGCCGAGGAGTCCTACGGAGTGCCCGAGGCCGGGTTGACGCCGTGGCGGCCGTGGTCGCTGCCCGCGTTGCGCAAGGAGTTCAACCAGGCCAAGAAGGCTGACCCGCGTTTCGCCGGCTGGTGGGAGGAGAACTCCAAGGAGGCTTACAACACCGGTCTGGCGAACGCCGCTGCCGCGTTCGACAACTACGCCAAGTCCAAGCGCGGCCAACGCAAGGGCAAACGCGTGGGGATGCCGCGCCGCAAGTCCAAGCACACGTCCCGGCTGGCGTGCCGGTTTACCACCGGCACCATCCGCGTCGAGGCGGACCGCCGCCATGTGACGCTGCCCCGGCTCGGGGCGATCCGCACCCACGAAAACACCCGCAAGCTGGAACGCCGCATCTCCAACGAGACGGCTCGCATCCTCTCGGCGACGGTGCGCCATGAGCGTGGGCGGTGGTTCGTCTCGTTCCAGGTCGAGGTCAGGAGGACCGAACGCGCCGCCGCGCGGCCGGAGATGGCGGTGGGCGTGGACCTGGGCGTGAAGTGTCTGGCGGTGATGGCGGACAGTACCGGCGCGGTCCGGTACGAGCCCAACCCCCGGCACCTCGACAGCGCTCTCACACGGCTTCGCCGGGCCTCGCGCCGCGTCTGCCGCCGCCAGGGGCCGCAGCGGAAGAAGGGCGTCGAACCGTCGAAGCGGTGGCTGAAGGCGAACGCCGAGCGGAACCGTATCCACCATCGGGTGGCCAACCTGCGTGCCGATGCCCTGCACAAGTTCACCACCGGCATCACGGGTGAGTACGGCACCGTCGTGGTCGAGGACCTCAACGTCGCCGGGATGCTCCGCAACCGCCGGCTGGCCCGGAAGATCGCTGACGCCGGGTTCGGCGAGATCCGCCGACAGATCACCTACAAGACCGACTGGGCCGGTGGCCGCGTGATCGTCGCGGGCCGCTGGTACCCGTCCAGCAAGACCTGCTCGACGTGCAAGGCAGTGAAAGCGAAGCTGCCGCTGCACGTTCGAGTGTTCACCTGCGACGCGTGCGGCCTGGTCATCGGCCGGGACGAGAACGCGGCCCGCAACCTCGCCGACCTCGCGTCGGCCGATATCACGGGTACCGGAGTGGCCGGAGACCCGGACGCGCAAGCGTCGAAACCGCGTGGAGCCGACCGGAAGACCCGCACCACCTGCACCCGCCGCACGGCGAGCGCGGGGCGGGCAGGTGGCGCAGTACCGCAGCAGCGGAAGGAAACGCGAGACCGTACTCAGGACACCGAAGCGCAACTCGCGCTCCGGTGACACCGTGACGGACCTTCCGGGCCGTAGTGCCCGGATTGCTGATATCCGACTACGGAATCAGCAACGGAGCGAGCAGCGGTACCTGGTCGTCCAGTGATCGGCCGGCCGCGACGGCGCGGCCCGGTGGTCGCGACGGAGAACCGACCGGGTGTTCGGGGCGTCCGTTGAGGCGTGATCAGTGCGGTGCTCGGCGGGATGCCGAACTTCTGGCCCGGGCTGCTGCTCTCGCTTGTGCCGGCGGCCCTGCTGAACCGGCCGGTGGGGCGGCTGCTGCGGGCCCACTGGGTGGTGGGCTTCCTGCTGCTGCTCGGGCTCGGCGGGGTGGTCGTGGCGACGCTGCTGCCGGAGGCGTTCCGGCCGTCGGTGGTCCGGCACGCTGCGGAGGCCGCCCGGCACTGCGCGGTGGCGGGCGCCCGGCCGCGCTCGCCGTACGAACTGCTGCATGTGCGGCACATCGAGCTCAAGCTGGCGACCTACGCCCCGGTGGGCTTCGCGGCCGCCCTGGCCGGGACGCGGCGGCGGGCGGCGGTGGCACTGCTGGGCACGGCGGTGCTGCCGTTCGCGGTGTCGGCGCTGCAGTACGCGGTGCCCGCGCTCGGGCGGGCCTGCGATGTGCAGGACGTCTGGGACGGTGTGCAGGGGGTCGTGCTGGGGGCGGCGCTGGGCCTGGTGGTGGGGCCGGTGGCCCGGGCGGTGACCAGGGCCCGGGCGGCCTGACTGCCGGCCCGACTACCGGTCGAGCAGGGGGAACAGGCGCGTCACGGCGGCGACCGGACGGGCCCCGGGCGGCCGCGCTCCCGGGTCGGTGTCCCGGTCGCGGTAGCGGGCGAGCAACTGCCGCACGGCGTCCGCGACGGCGGTCAGCTCCTCGGGGGTGAGGTGGACGACGGCGCTGAACGCCTCGTCCTGCTGCCACTCGGCCGGCGCTTCGGCCCGCCGGGCGAGCCAGCGCCGGTGACTCTCGTCCTCCAGGCGGCGGGCCAGCTCGCCGAACTCGTCATCGGCCGTGGGCGGTTGGTCCTGGGGCAGTCGCCACGGCCGGGCCCGGCCGTCGGCGGCCGGGGCCTCCTCGATCAGCCCGTACCGGGCGAGTTGCCGCAGGTGGAACGAGCACAGGCCAGAGCTGTACCCCAGCTGGGCGGCCGCCTCGGTGGAGGTGAGGGTGCCGCGTTCGGCCAGCAGCTCCAGCAGGGCGGTGCGGACGGCGTGCTCGGGGAGGGCCCTGGTTCTGACGATGTCTTCGGTCACTTTGCAAAGTCTGCTACTTTGCAAAGTCGACAGCAAGTCCATCGAGATCGAGGGGGAGCGACAGTGTCCGAGTCGCGCGAACGTCCGACCGTCCTGCGGATCACCGAGGTGGGGGAGGAGATCCTCCGCCGCACCTGCCGTACGGCGACCGAGGAGGACTTCGGCAGCGAGCGCCTGGCCCGGCTGATCGACGACATGTTCGCCACCATGTACGTCGCCGACGGCTGCGGACTCGCCGCCAACCAGGTGGACGTGGACCTGCGCCTGTTCGTCTACGACTGCCCCGACGACGACGGCGTCCGGCACGTCGGGCACGTGCTCAATCCGGTGGTCGAGGAGCAGGAGCCCGGCCGCCCCCTGATCGAGGACATCGAGGGCTGCCTGTCCGTACCCGGCGCCAACACCCGACTCGCCCGCCCGGCCCACGCCGTGGTGCACGGTGTCGACCAGCACGGCGCGCCCGTGACGATCGAGGGCACCGGCTACTTCGCCCGCTGCCTCCAGCACGAGACCGACCACCTGAACGGGGGCCTCTACATCGACCGGCTCTCCGCCCGGGACCGCAAGCGGATGATGAAGCAGACCGCCGACCGGCGGGAGAAGGTCTTCGCCGAGCGTGCCGCCAAGGCGGTCGAGGTCGGCGGGGTCGCCGGGGTGACGCGGTGACCGAGCCCGCCCACCTCGCCGCCGTCCGGGAGTCCTACGACACCGTCGCCGCCGAGTACCTCCGCCTCGTCGTCCCGCCGGAGGGCATGGACCCGTTGTCCCGGGCGATGCTCGCCGCCTTCGCCGAACTGGTCCGGGAATCGGGCGGCGGCGAGGTCGCCGACCTCGGCTGCGGGCCCGGGCGGGTGACGGCGTACCTGAACGGTCTGGGACTGTCGGTCTCCGGCATCGACGTGTCCGGCGAGATGATCGCCCTCGCCCGCCGCGCGCACCCCCAACTCCGCTTCCAGCAGCGCACGATGGCCGACCTCGACCTCCCCGACGGCGCCCTCGGCGGCATCCTGGCCTGGTACTCGGTGCACCACACCCCGGGTGATCAACTGCCCGCGCTGTTCGCCGAGTTCCGCCGGGTGCTCGCCCCGGGTGGGCACCTGCTGCTGGGCGGGCACACGGGGGACGGGGAATCGCGGCCGGGCTCGGCGTACGGGCACCCGGTGTCGTACACCTCGTACCTGGTCCCGGCAGACCGCCTGGTGGAACTGCTGGCCGGGGCGGGGTTCACCGTCACCACCCGGCTGGACCAGGCCCGGCCGGAGCGTCCGGAGCGGGGGTACGTCAGCCTGCTGGCGCATGTGTGACTGGCTCCGCCGGGGGAGGCGGTTCGGCCCTGCGGTCGAGGTGGGGGCGGGGCGGTCCCGGCGAGGGTGGACGCATGTTGAAGAACATCCCGGTCGGTGACACCGAACGCCCCGCTCCCCGTTGGGCGCTGCGCCTCGCCAAGGCCCTGCCGTTCATCCTCATGCCGCACTGCCTGTGGCGGCTGCCGTTCGCCTTCGACTTCACGATGGGCATGGTCGATCCTGGCCGCCCACCCATCACCTGGTGGGCCACCCCGTACGTGTTCGCCCTGAGCCTGATCACCGAGGGGCTGGCGCTGCTCACCCTGGGGCTGGTGAGCGGCTGGGGCGAGGTGTTCCCGCGCTGGGTGCCGTTCCTGCGGGGGCGCCGGGTGCCGCCGCTCGGGCCGCTGGTCGCGACGGTGCTGGGCGGGCTGGTGCTGTTCGGACTGTTCGGGCTCCAGCCGCTCGCCTGGTTCGGCGTGCTCGACGAGGTCGGGTTCAGCAACGGGTGGTGGGAGGCCCTCTACCGGGTCTGCGTCAGCCCGGCCATGCTCTGGGGCCCGATCACCATCGCCCTCGGCATCGCGTACTACCGGCGCCGCACCGCCTGAACCCTGATTGGCGCAGGAAGTCGGACCGGCCGACTTCCTGCGCCGCCGCGTTTCAGTGCGTGCGGTAGTACTCGCCGACCGCGGCGAAGGCCTCCTTCGGGTCCCAGGGGAGGCCGGGGAACGTGCTGCCCGGGCGGCCCTCGTGGACCTTGACGATGCCGTAGCTGGCCAGGTCGAGGTCCTCGCGCGGGTCGGCGCCCGAGGTGCTGCACCCGCGGGTGGCGACGGTGGCGGTGGTGTTGTTGCGCAACGAGTTCGTCGTCCGGGGCGTGCCGACCGCGCCCGACGACGTCCTGGTGGAGATCGTTGACGAGGTGTACCTGCCGCTGGTCCGGCGCCGGGGCTCTAACTGACCCGGTTGCCCTCGGTCAGGGTGGCGGCGAGGCGCTCGGCGACGGTCGCGTCCAGCGGGGCGTGGCCGAGCAGGAAGCGGTACCAGAACAGCCCGTAGACCTGGTCCACGATCAGGTCCAGGTCGGCGTCGCCGGCCAGTTCGCCGCGCTCGCGGCCCCGGGCGAGGAGTTCGTGCAGCGCGGTCCGCCGGGTGGCGGTGAAGGTCTGCATCAGTTCGGCCAGGTGCGGGTCGCGGGCGGCCTCGCGGACGACGGTGCGCAGCGCGGAGGCGGTGGTGCTGCGCTGGGCGGCGTCGAAGGTGGTCTCGATGAAGGCGTGCAGATCGGTGCGCAGGGTGCCGGTGTCCGGTTGGTCGGAGACGTCCTGGTCGGCGCGGTCGGTGAGGGCGTCCAGCAGGACCGCGCCCTTGGAGGGCCACCAGCGGTAGACGGTCTGTTTGCCGACGCCGGCCGTGCGGGCGATGGCGTCGATGGTGACGGGTGTGCCGTCGGAATCGGCGAGCAGGTGCAGTGCCGCGTCCAGGATCGCCCGGTGGGCCGCCTCGTTGCGGCGGCGGCCGGTGTGCGGCCGGGTGGAGGGGGCCTGTTCGGCCCGCGGGTCGGTCTCGCTCATCGTGGTCCCTTTCTTCCTGCCCCTGCTTGACGAGACTAACAGTCTCGGCAACCATCATTACCGGAACACGCGGTCTCGACAAGCTGGCGAACAAGCCAGTGAACAAGCCGGAAAGGCCAGGACCATGAGCACTGCATCGAACCTCTTCGCCGGACAGCGCATCGTCGTGATGGGCGGCAGCTCGGGCATCGGCGAGGCGACCGCCACCGCCTTCGCGGCGGACGGCGCCGAGGTCGTGATCACCGGCCGCGACCGCGAGAAGCTGGACGCCGCCGTCGCCCGGATCGGCGGCAAGACCAGCGGCGCCCGGCTGGACGCGACCGACCCGGCCGCCCTGGCCGACTTCTTCACCGAGGCCGGCGCCGTCGACCACCTGGTCGTCGCGGTCAGCGGCGCGGCCGGCGGCGGCCCGTTCGCCGAGCTCGACCTCGCCGACCTCGCGCACGGCTTCGACGCCAAGTTCTGGCCGCAGGTCCGCGTCCTGCAGGCGGCCCTGCCGCACCTGCGCAAGGACGGCTCGGTCACCCTGATCACCGCCGCCTCGGCCCGCGCCGCCATCCCCGGCACCGCCGGACTGGCCGCCATCAACGGCGCCCTGGAGGCGATGGTCCCGCCGCTGGCCGTCGAACTCGCCCCGCTGCGGGTCAACGCCGTCTCGCCCGGCGTCATCGACACCCCGTGGTGGGACCGCGTCCCCTCCGAGCAGCGCACCGCCCTCTTCGACGGCCTGGCCGCCACCACCCCGGTCGGCCGGGTCGGCCGCCCCGAGGACGTCGCCCGGGCGATCCACATGTTCGCCGCCAACACCTTCGTCACCGGCGTGGTGCTCGACTGCACCGGCGGCGCCAACCTCCCCACCGGCCGCTGACCACAGCATGACGAACGGCCCGGCCCGGGATTCCTCCCGGTCCGGGCCGTCGTGGTGAACCCGTCATTCTCCGCCCGTCACCACTCCGCCACCCGGTAGTCCTTGAGGAACACCCCCGACACCGGGTGCCCGGCCTCGCCGCGGACGATCGGGTCGTACACCCGGGCGGCGCCGTCCACGATGTCCAGCGGGGTGCGGAAGCCCCGGGCGGCGATCCGGGTCTTCTTGGGCGCCGGGTTCTCGTCGGTGATCCAGCCGGTGTCGACGGCGCACATGTGCACGCCCTGCGGGGCGAGTTCGGCCGCGCTGGTGCGGGTGAGCATGTTGAGCGCGGCCTTGGCCATGTTGGTGTGGGGGTGGCGCGCGGTCTTGTTGCGGACGGCGAACCGGCCCTCCACGGCGGTGACGTTGACGATGTAGCGGGCGGGGTGCGGGGAGGCGAGCAGCAGCGGCAGCAGCCGGTCGCAGAGCAGTGCCGGGGCGAGGGCGTTGACCAGCTGGGTCTCCAGCACCTCGGCCGGGTCGAGTGAACCGAGCGTGGCGGACCAGGAGTTGGCGGGCGCGAGGTCGGGCAGCAGCCCGGCCTCGTCGGTGAGGTCCAGCAGGGAGCCCGCGCCCGAGGACAGTTGGGCCCTGTCGGTGAGCGGCCGGAAGCCGGGCGCCCGGGTGATGGCCCGGCGGTCGGCGGACGGCAGGGCCGTGGACTCCCCGGCGGCCAGCAGGGCGTAGGACTCCGGCGGGCGGCGCAGCGTCTGTGCGGCGTTGTTGACCAGGATGTCCAGCGGTCGGCCGTCGGTGCGCAACTGCTCGGTCAGGCCGAGGACTTGGCGCGGGTCGCGGAGGTCGATGCCGACCACGGTCAGCCGCTCCCACCACTGGTCGCTGCCCTCGGCGGCGCGGAAGCGGCGCACGGTGTCCTGGGGGAAGCGGCTGGTGACGGTCAGCTCGGCGCCGTCCCGCAGCAGCATCAGCGCGAGCTGGAAGCCGATCTTCACCCGCCCGCCGGTGAGCAGCGCGCGGCGCCCGCGCAGGTCGGTGCTGAGGCCGCGGCGGGCGGTGTTGTCGGCCGCGCAGTCCGGGCAGAGCATGTGGTAGAAGCCGTCGACCTGGCGGTACGGCTGCTTGCAGACGTAGCACCTGCGCGGCATCCGCAACTCGCCGACCGGTCCGCCGGCCGGGGCGAGCGGTGCGTCCTCGCGGCGGTGCCGGGCGCCGGTCGCGGTGGTGGCGAGCAGCTCGGCGTCGGCCTGCCGGAGCGTCTCCTTGGCCTCCTGGCGGCGGCGCTTGCGGCTCTCCATCACGAAGGAGCTGAGCTGTCGCTCGGCGTGCAGCCGGGTGCGGTCGTGGGAGGGAAGTGCGCGCAGTCGGCCGAGGGTGCGGCTGAACGCGGCGAGTTCCTCGGGGCTGAGGCAGACGCCGGGACCGGCCTCACATGCGGCGTCGCCGGTCGGAAAGGTCGTGCTGAGCTGGTTGTGGTCGTCCCGGACCGTCATGTCCGCCCCTTCGTGCCGTACAGGTGGGACGGACTGTAGTTGACGGCCCGGCATGATGAGATGCCAATTTCGGCGGAGGGTCAGCCGCAGTCGGCCGTGGTCGAGCCGACCCGGCGGCCGTCGAGCTCGTGGTCGCCGAAACCGGCGACGATCTGCTCGTTCCC
Source organism: Kitasatospora sp. NPDC053057 (assembly GCF_044546945.1). Lineage (NCBI taxonomy): Bacteria > Bacillati > Actinomycetota > Actinomycetes > Kitasatosporales > Streptomycetaceae > Kitasatospora > Kitasatospora sp. NPDC053057. The sequence goes on from NZ_JBITZP010000004.1 coordinate 191,457, forward strand.
GGCGACGTGGGGCTGGTCGTTCAGCCGGAGGGCGCAGCCGAAGGCGTCCGGGAGCGGGTTGTGGACGGAGCGCGGGGAGATCGACGGCAGGCGAGGGCGGCGCGGAGCAGACGGTGGCGCACGGGGACTCCTGATCGGTGCGTGAGGTCGGTTACCGTCCCTGGTGCTTCTCCGGCACGTCCCGGCACACGCGGAGGTGCCGGCGGCCCCCCGGACCGCCGGCACCTCGGAATCGCTGGGGCTCAGCCCGCGTACTGGCTGAAGATCTTCGCGAACTCGTACGGCTGCTGCGGGATGTTGGTGCACTTGGCCAGCGAGCCGCCGGTGCAGGCGTTGGCGTCCCGGGTGGCGTCCCAGAAGGCGAGCAGGCCGAGGTGGTTCTGCTTGGCGAAGGCCACCAACTGCTGGGCGGCGGCCTGGTTGTAGATCTGGTGGTCGTCGTTCTCGCCGATCATCGGGGTGACCCCGACCATGGCCCACAGCTGGGCGTCGGTCTTCGCCGGGTAGAGCGCCTTGAGCTGGCCGAAGGTCGACTGCGCGGCCTGGACGGCGGCGTTGCCGTAGTCGGTGCCGGAGCGGTAGTAGTCCATCGCCATGACGTTGACCAGGTCGAGGTTGACCCCGGCGTCCCGGGCGGACTTGACGATGGCGACGCCGTCGCTGGTCAGGCCCTCGGGCAGGACGGGCAGGGTGAGCGAGACCTTGAGGCCGGGGTGGGCCTGCTGGAGCTTGGCGAGTGCGGCCGAGCGGCGGTCGTTGGAGGCGGTGTCGGCGATCGCCGCGCCCTCGATGTCGTAGTCGACGTAGCGCAGGCCGTAGGCGTTGACCACGGCGTCGTACTCGTTGAACAGCGAGTCCACCGAGGTGCAGGCGGCGGCGAGTTCGGTGCCGGCCGCGCCGCCGAAGGAGAGCTTGACGTCGCCGCCGGCCGCGCGCAGCGCGTCGACCTGGTCCTTGGCCCAACCGGTGCGCGGGTCATAGGCGTTGAACCAGCTGGCCTTGCAGCCGACGCCGGTGACGAAGCCCATGCTGTAGCCCTTGACGCCGCCCGCCCTGGCCATGTCGGGCATGGACGGGGTGGGCCAGGCACCCATGTCGATGTACGGGGCGACCGGGAGCGTGACGTTCGGCGGCGGGGTGCTCGGACCGCCGGTGGGTGTGCCGGTGGGCGTTCCGGTCGGGGTGCCGGTCGGCGGGGTCGACGGGCTGCCGCCGCCCGGGCCGGTGAGCGTGACGTCGTCGGCGAGGTAGGCGCCCTGCCCGTACCAGCCGTGCAGGTAGACGGTGACGCTGGTGGTGCTCGGGCCGGTGGTGAAACTGGCGGACAGCTGCTGCCAGTTGGAGCCGCCGGGGGTCCATGCGGCGGGGTCGGTGACGCCGTTGCCGGTGGCACCGAGGTATACGTACTGGCCCTGCACCCAGGCGCTGAGGTGGTACGTGGTGTTGGGCTGGACGCTCACGGTCTGGCCGCACTGCGCGGTGTCGCTCGCGTTCGCCGCCCCCTTGAGTGCGTAGGTCCCGCTGTGGGCACCGGAGTTGACGACGCTGCCGGTGCCGGCGGAACAGCTCCACGGGTCGAGGGCGCCGCTCTCGAAGCCGCCGTTGGCGAGCAGGTCGGCGTCGGCGGCGCCGGCGTTCCCGGCGAGGGTGGCGAGGCCGCCGGCGGCGAGCACGGTGATGGCGGCGAGGCTCAGTAGTTTGGTCCGGCCGGCGGGGCGGCGGTGCGTGGGGGCGTGCTGGAGCGCACTGGGCATGGGGGTGCCTCTCGGGACGTGGGGCCGCCCGCGCCGTGAAGGGGGGAGACACGGGGCGGGCGGCAGCATGGGGGCTGGTCCGGTGCGGGGAGGAGCGCGGTGCTGAGGATCAAACTGGACTAGACCAGCTGGGCACGTCAAGCACTTCCCGGCTTCCGGAAGCCGTCCGAGGGCAGGTTTAGGGCGGATTTAAGGACCGCCCTCCCGCAGGCTCCTTCAGCCGCAGCAGGACTTGCACTCCTTCACCTGGACGTTGTCCAGCACCGGTCCGAACGCGCCGCCCACCGTGCTCTCGAAGGTCAGCGTGGTGCTGGAGTTCTGCGCGACGAAGCTGAACTGCCGTCCGACGTAGCCCATCGCGGCCCTGGTCTTGCCGGTGACGTCGAAGGAGTAGTCCTGGAAGTCCTGCCCGTCGATGAGTGCCCTGCCCGTCCGGACGGCGGGCCCGCCGTCGGGGTTGCCGGCCAGCGCGTACGTCACCGAGTAGGTGGCGCCGGGGACGGTGGTGAAGGTCTGGGCGATGGTGCCCGGGGCGTTGCCGTTGAGGTCGAGCGACTGGTCGCCCTCGGCGGCCTGCCACATGCCCGCGCCGATCAGGTCGACACTGCCGTTGGTGACCTGCCACGGGCCGATGGTCTGCCCGGCGGCGAACTCGGTGAAGCCGCCCGCCGGGGCCTTGGGGGACTCGAAGCTGCCGTCGTCGAAGCGGCTGAAGGCGCGGTGGCCGGCCGCCTGGGCCGGGGCGGCGAGCGCGGTGGTGGTCAGCGCGGTGGCGGCGGCGACGGCCAGGGCGAGCGCGGCGGTGCGCGTGTGCGAGAACGACATGGGTTCCTCCCCGGGTTCCATGACTTTTCGGTCACTTCCGTGATGTCGGGCCGAGTTGATCGGCCGCGAACAGAGCGTCGGTCGTCCCGGCGAGCCGTGCCAAGGCCGGTCGGGCGGCGCCCGGTGGTGCGGGGTGCCCGGGGGTGGGCTCTCGCGCGCCGGTTTGGCGGGGGCGGGGCCGCAGGGGCCCGGCGGACCGTGCGGGGACGAACGCCCGGGGCCGACGGCCGGGTGCGGGAGCCCGGTGGTGAATCCGGAGTCGCGCGCCCCGTTCGCACCTCCATGCCAGGTTGATGACCATATGAACCGTCCGGCGATCCTCGGAGGACAAAGGCTGGAATCAGCCGAACAGCCAAGGCACTTGATCAAACGTCAGACATGATCGATCGTGGGATCGATCGATCGCAGGACCAGCCGGAAACCAGACAGGAGCACCGTCATGCGCAACGCCCCGTTCGGCAGCAGCGGCCCGGAGGTCGGCGTCATCGGCCTCGGCTGTATGGGGATGACCTTCGCCTACGACGTGCGGAACCGGGACGACGACAAGTCCATCGGGGTGATCCGCCAGGCGCTCGACCTCGGCGTCACCCTGATCGACACCGCCGACATCTACGGCCCGTTCACCAACGAGGAGGTGGTCGGCGCCGCCCTGGAGGGCCCGTACCGCGAGCGCGCCTTCCTGGCCACCAAGGTCGGCATGGTCCCGGGCTCGGTGGGCCAGAACGGGGAGCGTGACGGCAGCCCCGAGCACGTGCGCCGCTCGATCGACGACAGCCTGCGCCGACTGCGCACCGACCACCTCGATCTCTACCAGCTGCACCGGGTCGACCCGGCCGTCCCGATCGAGGAGACCTGGGGCGCGCTCGCCGAGACCGTCCAGGCGGGCAAGGTCCGGCTGATCGGGCTCTCCGAGGTGGGCGTCGAGGAGATCCGGCGGGCGCAGGCGGTGCACCCGGTGGCCTCCGTGCAGTCCGAGCTGTCGCTGTGGACGCGGGACGCGCTCGCCGAGGTGCTGCCGTACACCGAGGAGCAGGGCATCGCCTTCCTGCCGTACTCGCCGCTCGGCCGCGGCTTCCTGACCGGCGGCATCACGTCCCTCGACGAGCTGCCCGAGGACGACTTCCGCCGCCGGCTGCCGCGCTTCCAGCAGGACGCGCTGCAGGCCAACCTGGAGCTGGTCGGGCGGGTCAGGACGGTCGCCGACCGGATCGGCGCCACGCCCGCGCAGGTCGCGCTGGCCTGGACGCTGGCGCAGGGCCGGTACGTCTTCCCGATCCCGGGCACCAAGACGCCGCGCTACCTGCTGGACAACGCGGGCGCGGCCGGGATCGAGCTCTCGGCGGCCGACCTGGCCGAGCTGGACGCGCTGCCGGCCGCGGAGGGCGGGCGCTACTACTGAGCCTCAGCGCTCCTTGACCCACACCAGCTGCCGTCCGGTCTCGCCCGGCGCCCGGGCGGCGGCCTCGGCGACCCGGTCCAGCCGGTAGCCGAGCTTGCGCGGGACGGCCGCGCTGGCGCCGTTCGCCTGGTCGCAGCGGATCTCCACCCGGGCGATCCCCGGCAGTGCCAGCGCGGCCTCGGTCAGCGCCCCGGCCGCGGTGGTGGCGATGCCGCGGCCGACGTGCCGGGCGGCGACCCAGTAGCCGATCTCCAGCGCGCCCGGGCCGATCCGCCCGTGCAGGCCGAAGGCGCCGACCACCCGGCCGGGTGCGGCGTCCAGGTCGGCCAGGTACATGAAGTCCGTGCCGGCCTCCCAGGCGGCGGTGCCGGCCCGGGTCTGCTCGGCGGTCCGGGCCCGGGTGGGGGCCTCGGCCGCCCACTCCATCCAGGGCCGCAGGTGCTCCAGGTTGGCGTGGACGGCCCGGTTCAGTGCCGGTGCGTGGGAGCTGCGACGGCGGTGCAGGCGGAGGCCGCCGGGCAGCCGCAGCAGCTCGGGCGGCCGCCCGGTGGTCACCTCCGGTGCGGCCCGGGCGGGCTCGCAGGACCGCGGTTGTGCTCGGCTCATGGCCGCGATTATGTCCTTGGCCCGGACCTGCCACATCCGGGCGGGGGCGCGGCCGGAGCCCCCGGTCGGGGGTGCGGGCGGCGCGCCCCCGGCGCGTCAGAGCCGGACCATCACCTCGTCGAGCTCCTTGCGCCGCAGATCCGGCACGCGCGCCCCCTCGGCCGGGTAGCCGACCGGGATCACGTACGCCGCGCGCTCCTCGGCCGGGCGGTCGCACACCTCGTTGAGGAAGCGCATCGGGCTCGGCGTGTGGGTCAGCGTGGCCAGCCCGGCCTGGTGCAGCGAGGCCAGCAGCAGCCCGACCGCGATCCCCACCGACTCCTTGGTGTAGTACGGGCGCGGCGAGCTGGGCCCCTTGTGCACCTCGAAGACCACAATCACGGCCGGCGCGTCCTCCAGGAACGGCTTGTGCCAGTCGGTGCCGATCGGCGCCAGCGCGGCCAGCCACTCCTCGGACGCCCGGTGGTCGTAGAACTCGCGCTCCTCGGCCTCGGCCGCCTCGCGCAGCAGCCGCTTGCGCTCCGGGTCGGTGATCACCACGAACCGCCAGGGCTGGACGTGCGCGCCGCTGGGCGCGGTGCTCGCGGTGCGGACCGCCCACTCGATCACCCCGTCCGGGATCGGGCGGGTGTCGTAGTCGCGGACGGTGCGGCGCTGTGCCATCACGTCGTGGAAGGCCTTGCTGCGGTCCTCGGCCTGGTGGGCCGGCACCGTCATCGGGGTGAGCGGGACGGTCGGGTGGGACGTCCCTGCCACTGCGCTGTCAACCATGGCCGACAGCACAGCACATGACGGCCGCTCCGGGAAGAGGTAGAGACCAATTCCCGGAGCGGCCGACCGTGCCCGGGGGTTGCAGCCCACGCTGTTCGGGGGTTGCGGCCCACGCTGTTCGGGGGTTGCGGCCCCGCTGTTGGGGGGGGGTCACAGCTCGTGCACCCGCCCGTCCCGGACCTCGATCCGCCGGTTCACCGCCACGGTGTCCAGCATCCGCCGGTCGTGGGTGACCAGCAGCAGGGTGCCGGTGTACGAGCCGAGCGCCGACTCCAGCTGCTCGATCGCGGGCAGGTCCAGGTGGTTGGTGGGCTCGTCCAGCACCAGCAGGTTGACCCCGCGCCCCTGCAGCAGCGCCAGCGCGGCCCGGGTGCGCTCGCCGGGGGAGAGGGTGCCGGCCGGGCGCAGCACGTGCACCGCCTTGAGGCCGAACTTGGCCAGCAGGGTGCGCACCTCCTCCTCGGTGAACTCCGGTACGGCGGCCGCGAAGGCGTCCGCCAGCGGCTCCCCGCCCAGGAACAGACCGCGCGCCTGGTCCACCTCGCCGACCACCACGCCCGAGCCCAGCACGGCGCTGCCGCCGTCGAGTTCCAGCCGGCCGAGCAGGGCCGCCAGCAGGGTGGACTTGCCCGCCCCGTTGGCACCCGTGATGGCGACCCGGTCGGCCCAGTCGATCTGCAGGTCCACCGGGCCGAAGGCGAAGTCGCCGCGCCGGGCGACGGCCGCGCGCAGGGTGGCGACCACCGAGCCGGAGCGCGGCGCGGTGGCGATCTCCATCCGCAGCTCCCACTCCTTGCGCGGCTCCTCGACCACGTCCAGCCGCTCGATCATCCGCTGGGTCTGCCGGGCCTTGGAGGCCTGCTTCTCGGTGGACTCGGCGCGGGTGGCGCGGGCCTTCTTGTCGTTGTCGCCGCCCTTGCGCCGGGCGTTGCGGACGCCGTGCTCCATCCAGTTGCGCTGCATCTGCGCCCGGGCCTCCAGCGAGGCCTTGGTGTCGGCGTAGTCCTCGTACTCCTCGCGGGCGTGCCGGCGGGCCACCGCCCGCTCCTCCAGGTACGCCTCGTAGCCGCCGCCGTACAGGTTGACCTGCTGCTGGTGCAGGTCCAGCTCCAGCACCTTGGTCACCGTGCGGGCCAGGAACTCGCGGTCGTGGCTGATCAGCACGGTTCCGGCGCGCAGGCCCTTGACGAAGGCCTCCAGCCGCTCCAGGCCGTCCAGGTCGAGGTCGTTGGTGGGCTCGTCGAGCAGGAACACGTCGTAGCGGGAGAGCAGCAACGAGGCCAGGCCCGCGCGGGCGGCCTGGCCGCCGGACAGCGCCGTCATCGGAAGGTCGAGGGAGACCTTCAGGCCGAGCGAGTCGGCCACCTCCTCGGCCCGCTCCTCCAGGTCGGCGCCGCCGAGGTCCAGCCAGCGGTCCAGGCTCGCGGCGTACGCGTCGTCGGCGCCCGGACGGCCCTCGACCAGGCCCTCGGTGGCCTCGTCCAGCGCGGCCTGGGCGGCCGCGACGCCTGTGCGCCGGGCCAGGAAGTCGCGCACCGACTCGCCCTCCCGCCGCTCGGGCTCCTGCGGCAGGTGGCCGACGTTGGCGCTCGCCGGGCTGAGCCGCAGCGACCCGCCCTCGGGGGTGTCCAGCCCGGCCAGCAGCCGCAGCAGGGTCGACTTGCCGGCGCCGTTCACGCCGACCAGGCCGATCACGTCGCCCGGGGCGACGACCAGGTCCAGGCCGGAGAAGAGGGTGCGTTCGCCGTGGCCGGCGCTGAGGTCCTTGACTACGAGTGTGGCGCTCATGATGGGCCGATTGTAGGAGGAGCGGGCCCCGAGCCGGAAAAGCCCGGACCGCGGAACGGTCCGGACCCGGGAAAGCCCCGGGGGCCACGGCTGTGACAGCCGTGGCCCCCGGATCAGTGGATCACTGCCTAGCGGGTCACTTGGCCTTCTTGGAGAAGTAGTCGAACATGTGCGCCGCGACGTCCTCCAGGTAGGGGCCGGCCTCGTAGGTGTTGGCGCCGTTGCCGACGGAGGTGTCGCTGACCAGGGCCGGCTTGCCGTCCTTGGTGGCGTACCAGCCGCCGCCGCTGCTGCCGCCGGTCATGTTGCAGCCGATCATCAGCATCGCCGGGCGGTCCGGGACGCCGGGCTTCGCGGTCGGCTTGCCGCCGTCGCAGTGCTCCAGCTCGACGCCGTCGAAGGGCTTGCCCTCCGGGAAGCCGTAGTTGGAGACGGAGGCGAACTGGTCACGCGGGGCGTTGAACCACAGCGGCACCGAGCCGCCGACGGTCTCCTCCAGCGACTTGCCGTTCGGGTCGGGGTTGGCGACCTTGATGATGCCGAAGTCGTACTGGCTCCAGGGGCCGCCCTTCTCCGGGTCGGCCTCCTGCGTCCACTGCGGGGAGACCATGCCGGCGGTCGCGCCCCACTCGCCGTACGGCTCGGCGTCCTCCAGCTTGGACTTCTGCTTGTTGCCGTTGCTCAGCACGCCGTTGCTGTTGAAGGCCGGGGCGAAGGTGATGTCGGTGTAGTACTTGTTGCCCTTGCCGCCGTGCAGGCAGTGGCTCGCGGTCCACACCAGGTTGCTCTTGCCCGGGTTGGCCGGGTCGGAGACGACGGTGCCGGAGCACACGTAGTCGTCGTTGCCGTCCTTGAAGAAGATCTTGCCGTTGACGTGCATGTTCTTCGGGAACGGGTGCGCCACCGGCTTCGCCGCGACGGTCGCGGGCAGCTGGTCCGGCCCGGTCGGCGGCTGCGCGGCGGTGGGCTGGGCCGGGGCCGCGCTGGTCGGCTGGGCGGTCGGCTGGGCCGGGTCCTGCGCCGGGGACTGCGGCAGCGGCTTCGGCTTGGCGTTCAGCAGCTTCTGCAGGGTCCAGTAGCCCTTGACCGCCGGGGTGATCACGTTGGCCTGGGCCCACTTGTCCCAGTCCTCGAGCTTCCAGGTCTTCAGCTCCTGGACCGTCGGCAGCTTGATCGGTGCGGCGCCCGGCTTCCCGGAGGCGGAGGCGGCGACCGTCGGAGCCGCGCTCTGGGCTCCGGCCGGGTCACTGTTGTCCGGCCCGCAACCGGTGGCGACCACCATGGTCAGCGCGGCGACGGAAGCACCGATGACGGCACGGCTGGGCCGGGATATGCGTGACATGAGTTCAAATCCCCCTGTTGACTACCGCCATACGCCCCATTCCTCGGGTACGGCCCCCGGGGCCGCAGGTATGGCAGGTGAGGAGTCTGCCATGCGGATAAGGAACTCCTTACATCCGCCCCCGGCCGGGACGAGGCTGTCACCGGATCGGCACGGGATCGGCACCGGGCCTTTGCCGGGAGCGGATGAACGGGGCCTTTGCCGGGGGCGGATGGACGGGGCAGGACGGCTGCGCCGGATAAATCGGTTGCACCCGATCGTCGGCGTGCCTAACGTGGTCCACGTCATCCGCCAGACAAGGAGAAGGCCGTTGCTCTACTGAGGTCCCGGGACACCGCCCCCGCCACGCAGGCCCTGTCGCCGTGTGGTGTGCGAGTGTGCGACCTCAGTCACGGCCCCGTGGCGCCTCTCTAGCGCCGCCCTGTCCTTCGGCCGTTCCGGTTCCGCACCCGCGGTGTCTCCCCGTGTTGCTCTTCACCCCTTCAGCAACCACCCGGGAGGCCTTGCATGGCACAACCCACCACCGCCGTCCTCTGCACCGACCTCGCGTTCGAGTGGCCCGACGGCAAACCCGTCCTGGACGGCTTCCACCTCGCCGTCGGCCCCGGCCGCACCGGACTGATCGGCCTCAACGGCGCCGGAAAGTCCACCCTGCTGCGGCTGATCGCCGGCGAACTCACGCCCACCGGCGGCACCGTCCGGATCGCGGGCGAACTCGGCTACCTTCCCCAGGGCCTGACGCTCGACACCGGCCTGCGGGTCGACGAGGCGCTCGGCATCCGGGCGGCGCGCGAGGCCCTGCACGCCATCGAGTCCGGCGACACCGACCAGCGGCACTTCGACGCCGTCGGCGACGACTGGGACGTCGAGGAGCGCGCCCGCGCCACCCTCGACCGGCTCGGCCTGCACCGCCTCGGCCTCGACCGCACCACCGGCGAACTCTCCGGCGGTGAGGCGGTGTTGCTGCGGCTGGCCGCCCTGCTGCTGCGCCGCCCCGACGTGCTGCTGCTCGACGAGCCCACCAACAACCTCGACCGGGCCGCCCGGGAACGGCTCTACGAGACGGTGGCCGGCTGGCACGGCGTCATGGTAATCGTCAGCCACGATCGCGAGCTACTGCGGCACGTCGACCAGATCGCCGACCTCCGGGACGGCGAAGTCACCTGGTACGGCGGCAACTTCGAGGAGTACGAGCGCACCCTCGCGGCCCAGCAGGAGACGGCCGAGCGGCTGCTGCGCAACGCCGAGGCCGACGTCCAGCGCCAGAAACGGGACTTGGTCGAGGCCCGCAGCAGGCTGGAGCGCAGCGCCAGCTACGGCCGGAAGCGCTCGGTCACCCGCAACGATCCGCACATCTTCGCCGGGATGCTCAAACGCAAGGGCCAGGAGACGGCGGGCCGGCTCACCGGCATGCACACCGAGCGCCTGGAGGAGGCCAAGGCGCGGCTCACGGCCGCCGAGGAGGCGGTGCGCGACGACGCCGAGATCCGGGTCGACCTGCCGCGCACGGCCGTGCCGGCCGGGCGCGGGGTGCTCACCCTGCAGAAGGTCCGGCTGCCCGACGGCGCCACCGTCGACCTCGATCTGCGCGGCCCCGAGCGGATCGCCCTGGTCGGGCGCAACGGCTCCGGCAAGACCACGCTGCTGAGCACCATCGCGGGCGAGCTCGCCCCGCTGGACGGCATGGTCACCACCCAGGTGCCACTGCGCCACCTGCCGCAGCGGCTCGACCTGCTGGACGACAAGCTGACGGTCGCGGAGAACGTCAAGCTGTTCGCCCCGGGCGCCGGGGACAACGCCGTCCGCGCCCGGCTGGCCCGCTTCCTGTTCCGCGGCGGCCGGGCCGACCAGCCGGCCGGCACCCTGTCCGGCGGCGAGCGCTTCCGGGCGACGCTGGCCGCCCTGCTGCTGGCCGACCCGCCGCCGCAGCTGCTGCTGCTCGACGAACCGACCAACAACCTGGACCTCGCCAGCGTCGGCCAGCTCACCCAGGCGCTGGCCGCCTACCGGGGCGCGCTGATCGTGGTCAGCCACGACCTGCCGTTCCTGCGCGGCCTGGGGCTGACCAGGTGGCTGGAGCTGGACGGCGGACTGAGGGCGGTGGATCCGATGTAGCGGCTACTGCTGCCGGTCCTGGTCACCGTGCTCGCCCTGGACGCCCTGCTCGCCCTGGACACCCTGGTCGCTCTGGTCACCCTGTGCGTCCCGGGCGTCCTCGGCGAGCACCCGGCGGGGGGGGGGGGGGGGGGGGGGGGGGGGGGCCCGCCGCGGCGGGGGCGGGGCGGGGCGGGGGGGGGGGGGGCCCCCCCCCCCCCCCCCCCCGCCGCCGCAGGAAAACCGCCTAAAGGACGCCG
>NZ_JBITZP010000004.1:202305-283716 GCF_044546945.1 Kitasatospora sp. NPDC053057
CCCGCGGCCCCCCGGCCGCGCCGTCACCGCGGGGGGGGGGGGGGGGCGGGGGGGGGGCCGGGGGGGGGGGCGCGCCCCCGGGGGGGGGGGGGCCGGGGGGGGCGCCCCCCCCCCCGCCCGGCTCGTCGGCGGAGCAGCCGGTGGAAATTCGTCGCACCGCTCCCAACCTCCGTGCGCTGCAGTACCATCGGCGATATGCCTGCGCTCAACATCGAGTACACGGAGCACGAACTCGCCGCGATCCGCGAGGCCGCCGCCGCGGACGGCAAGAGCGTGAAGGCGTACGTCCACGATCTCAGCGTGCGGGAGCAGCAGCGGCGGGTGTTCGTGGACCACGCGGTGGCATTGTGGAAGGACCACCGGGCGGAGTTCGACGCCGCGTTCCCGGGGGACGCGCCCGCTGCGTGAGCCGCGGGGAGCGGCCCGGTGCACTGCGCCCGGGCGGGCACGACCGCCGCGTACCCGAGCGGGAAGGCCTGCCAGAGCGGGATGTCCTTCCAGGCCACCGCGTTACGCGGGGCTGTTCCGGCGGTTCAGCCCGGGAGCACGAACCCCGACTCGTACGCCGCGATCACCGCCTGGGTGCGGTCCCGGGCGCCCAGCTTGGCCAGCACGCTGCCGACGTGCGTCTTCACCGTCTCCTGGCTCACCACCAGCTGCCGCGCGATCTCACCGTTGTTCAGTCCGGTGGCCATCAGCCGCAGCACCTGCCCCTCCCGCTCGGTCAGCCGTCGGATCGGCCCCTGGTCCGCGGCCGCCTCCCGCCGGCCGTCCGCGCCGTGCCGCAGCGCGAGTTCGCGCACGGCCGCCGGGAACAGCAGCGAGTCCCCGCGCGCCACCAGCCGCACCGCCTGGACCATCTCCTCCGCCCGTGCCCGCTTCAGCAGGAACCCGGCCGCGCCCGCGCGCAGCGCGTCGTACACGTGGTCGTCGTGCTCGAAGGTGGTGACCACCAGGATCCTCGGCGGCTCGGCCATCCCGCCGAGCAGCTGCTCGGTGGCCCGGATGCCGTCGATGCCGGGCATCCGGACGTCCATCAGCACCACGTCCGGGCGCAGCTCGCGCACCAGCGGGACGACCTCGGCGCCGTCGGAGGCCTCGCCAACCACGCAGAGGTCGGGTTCGGCGTCGATCACCACCCGCAGGCCCATCCGGACCAGCCGTTCGTCGTCCGCGATCACCACCCGGATGCTGCCCGGCCCGCTGCCGCCGTTCCCGCGCTCGTGCTCGTTATTCGCGTGCCCGTTCTCGTTCTCGTGCTCGTTGATCATCCCGCAGTCCCTCCCACCGGCAGCCACACGGCCAGCCGCCACGTCGTCCCGTCCTCGCTCGGCCCCACGGCGCTGCCGCCGCGCAGGGCCGTCGCGCGTTCCCCGATCCCGCGCAGCCCGCGCCCGCCGCCGGGGCGGCTCGGGCGGGCCGGGCCCAGCGGGTTGGTCAGTTCGATCTCCAGCCGGCCCGCGTCGAGCGCGACCCGCAGCCCGGCCGGGGCGGGCCCGGCGTGCCGCAGCACGTTGGTCAGGCCCTCCTGCACGATCCGGTACGCCTCGCGGGAGACCTCGGCCGGCAGCGCGCCCAGGCCGGGCGCCAGCTCGGCGTCCACCGTCACGCCGGTGCGGGCGAGTTGGCGCAGCAGGTCGTCCAGCCCGGCCAGGGTGGGCCCGGCCGGTCCGGCGCCGGCGTCCTCCTCCTCGCGCAACAGCCCGAGCACGGTGTCCAGTTCGGCGACGGCCCCCCGGGCGGTCTCCTCGATCGCCCGCAGTGCCTCGGCGGCGAAGTCCGGGTTGGTGCGCAGCACCCGGGCGGCGGCCGTGGCCTGGATGCCGACCGCGCTGAGCGCGTGCCCGACCGAGTCGTGCAGCTCGCGGGCCAGCCGGTTGCGCTGGGCGAGCACGGTGGCCCGCCGCTCGGCGGCGGCCAGCCGCTCCTCCGGGGTCGGGCCGAGCAGGGCGGGCGCCCAGCGGGCCAGCAGTGAACCGCAGGCGGCGCTGGCTCCGACGATCAGCAGCAGCACGGCCAGGCCCAGTGCCGGGCCGGTGAACATCCAGCCGGGGAAACGGTCCGTCCAGTACTCGGCGAGCTCCTCGCCCCCGGCGAAGCCGAACAGCAGCACCACCCCGAACGGCACCCCGGCCAGCGTCATCCCGGCGACCACCCCGCCGGAGAACAGGTGCAGCACGAACCAGAGCACGGTGCGCCACCGGGCCGCCCAGGACCGGGCCGGCCCGGTGGCCAGCTCCTCCGGCCGCGCCACCGCGCACAGCGCCCGGGCGGCCGCCCCCTCCAGCCCCCGGACCGTCGGCACCAGGGCGGTGACCGCGGCCATCGGCAGCGAGGTGAACAACGCGAGGATCTGCAACAGCAGTTGGCGCGCGTGCCCCTGATCGGGATTCAGCGCCCCGAGCGCCACCACCGACAACAGGTAGTACGGCATGAGCAGCGCGCCGCCCAGCACTAGGTGCACCCAGCGCAGTCGGGCCCGCCGCCCGAACAACGCCTCTCCCGCCCGCCGAATCCGGCCGCCCCCCGTATCCACCCGGGTGACTCTACGACAGCGCCGCGCGCCGCGGCCGCCCGTTCGACCAGCGCCACCGCGCAGACGGCCAGCATCAGCACGGCGGCCACCACCTGCGCGGCCTGCACCAGGGCCAGCAGTCCGGTCGTCTCGGCCGCGGTGGCGCCGTAGGCCACCAACTGCCAGCAGCCCCAGCCGAACAGCGACCCGGCAGCCGTCCACACCACCAGCAGCGGCGCGCGCAGCGGTCGCCGGGGCCGGACCCGGAACACCAGCATCAGCAGCCCCGTCGACGCGGCCACCGCCATCACCGCCGTCACGGCGTCCATCACCGCCGGGCCCCTGGACCGGTCCTGTGCCAGCGCGATCGGCAGCCCGGCCGTGCCGCCCGCCGCCCAGTACGCCCGGGCCGCCGCGACGCCCAGCCCGAGCAGCGCGGCGACGCAGGCCAGACTGCGCTGCACGGTCAGGGTGGGGGAGTGCGGCAGGTCGCCGGTCCTCGCCCGGAGCAGCTCGGCCCAGCGCTGCCGGGTGTACAGGACGAAGGCGGTGATCAGCGCCAGCCCCTGGACGGCGAAGCCGCCGTACACCACGGGGAAGACCCACCCGCCCAGGCCGTTGCCGTTGTCCTGCGGCGTGCTCCGCTCGGGCCCCAGCAGCAGGATGCTCAGCAAGTACAGCGGCAGCGCCACCAGAATGGTGCCGAGCAGCCCGGTCGCCACCCACATCGGGAAGACCACGAGTCCGGCCGGCGCCCGCCGTCCCCACGGCCGGACGAAGGCCAGCGCCAGGGCCACGGCGATGGCGTCCATCCCGACGGTCAGCAGGTTCACCAGCCACAGTTTGTCCATCACGCCGGGATCGTCCGACCCCACGGGATGTCCGGTCAGCCACAGCGCCTTGAGCGTCAGGTACGGCCCCGTCGCCGCCACAGCGGTCCACGCGGCCGCGGCCCGTACCCGTCCTTCATCGATCCTCATGCCCCCACGCTGCCGCCGCGCCCCGGTCCGCGGCCTCCGCCCTGGGCGCGATCTCCCTCCCCCCGGCGGGGGATCTGCGGGCCTACGCCATCCGGTGGATCAGCCGGTCCTCGTGGTCCACCCGCCCGTCCGGGTCCGCCACCAGCCCGAGCCGCTCGGCGAGCCGGCGCGAGGGCAGGTTGTCCTCCCGGATCAGCGCCGTCACCGGAATCCCCGGGAACCGCGGCAGCGCCTCCGCCATCGCCGCCCGGCACGCCTCCGCCGCGTACCCCTTGCCCCAGGCGGACGGCCGGAACCGGTAGTACAGGTTGAACACCGGCTCCCCGTCCAGGCTGTGCAGGAACAGCCCGGCGATCCCGATGATCACCTCCGGTTCCTCCCGGGTCGACACGGCGCAGTACCCCACCCCGTCCCGCGGCCAGTCCGCCACGAACCCCGCCAGCTGCTCCCGCGCCTGCGCGATGTCCCGCTGCGGCCCGTACGGGTTGTACCGGTTGGTCTCCGGATCCCCGTGGATCGCGAACATCGCCTCGGCATCCCCCTCCTGCGGCCGCGTCAACACCAACCGCTCGGAAACGGCGACGATCGCCCGCCCGGTGATGACGGCCTGCTCAGCGGTGGTCATGCTACTTCCCCCGATGTCGTACGTAATGGGTCGCTCGCACGATAGACCATTACGTCGCCACCCGTCCGCCCAATTTCCCGCCGGACCGGCTCGCGCCGGTTCATCGAGGGTTGATGGAGGGGTGATCGGGGACGCGAGACCGGGGGTCGAGGTCTTGTTACCGGCGGGTTGCTTCCCTATCATCACGAGTGTTACAGCTTTACTGTCAAACCCCGAAGGGTTCTGCAGCCAGTGGGTGACACGAGCAGTCCGGCGGGCCGTGCCGGTGGTCCGGGGCCGTTGGCGGGTGTGCGGGTGGTCGAGCTCGCCGGGATCGGGCCGGGGCCGTTCGCGGCGATGCTGTTGGGCGATCTCGGGGCGGACGTGGTGCGGGTGGACCGTCCCGAGCCGTCGCCGCTCGGGACGGATCCGGCGTACGACCTCAGCAACCGGAACAAGCGGTCGGTGCTGGTCGACCTCAAGTCGCCGGAGGGGCCCAAGCTGGTGCTGGACCTGGTCGAGCGGGCCGACCTGCTGATCGAGGGCTACCGGCCGGGGGTGGCGGAGCGGCTCGGGGTGGGGCCCGAGGCGTGTCTGGCGCGCAATCCGGCGCTGGTGTACGGGCGGATGACCGGCTGGGGGCAGCAGGGGCCGCGCTCCGCCACCGCCGGGCACGACCTCGGCTACGCGGCGGTGGCCGGGGTGCTCGGGCTGGTCGCCTCACCGGGAGGGGCCGACGCGGCGCCCGGCATCCCGGCGAACCTGCTCGGCGACTACGCGGGCGGCTCGCTCTACCTGGTCGTCGGCCTGCTGGCCGGGCTGCACCATGCCCGTGCCACCGGCGCCGGTCAGGTGGTCGACGCCGCGATCGTGGACGGCGCGGCGCACCTCGGCAGCATGCTGTGGGGGCTGCTCGCGGCCGGCCACTGGCAGGACCGCCGGGGTGTCAACCTGCTGGACGGCGGTGCGCCGTTCTACGCGATCTATCGGGCGGCCGACGGCGGGCACCTCGCGGTGGGCGCCCTGGAGCCCCGGTTCTACGCCGAGTTCGCCCGGCTGCTGGAGCTGGGCCAGGATGCGCCCGGCCAGTACGACCTCGCCCGCTGGCCCGAACTGCGGGCCCTGATCGCCGCCCGCTTCGCCACCCGGGCCCGGGCCGAGTGGGAGGCCGTCTTCGCCGGCTCGGACGCCTGCGTGGAACCAGTGTTGACGATGCGTCAGGCGGCCGGTGAGGCACACCTGTTGGCGCGCGGGACGTACGTCGAGGCGGACGGCGTGACCCAGCCGGCCCCCGCCCCGCGCTTCTCCGCCACCCCGGGTGCGCTGCGCCGCCCGCCGGCCCGGCCGGGCGCGGACACAGCGGCGGTGGCCCGGGACTGGGCCGTTCCGTCCCTCGGTGCCGCAGCCGCCGACGCAGAATCATCCGACTCCGCAGCAGAGCAAGGAGAGTAGCGTTGCAGCGCGAGATCTTCACCGAGCAGCACGAGGACTTCCGGGCCACCGTGAAGGCCTTCCTCGCCAAGGAGGTGCTGCCGCACTACGACCGCTGGGAGAAGGCCGGCATCGTCGACCGCTCTGTCTGGCTGGCGGCCGGCCGGCAGGGCCTGCTCGGCATCGCCGTGCCGGAGGAGTACGGCGGTGGCGGCGCCCCGGACTTCCGCTACGCCGCCGTGCTGGCCGAGGAGTTCGCCCGGGCCGGCGCCTCCGGGCTGGCGATCGGGCTGCACAACGACATCATCGGCCCGTACCTCACCTCGCTCGCCACCGAGGAGCAGAAGCGCCGCTGGCTGCCCGGCTTCTGCAGCGGCGAGCTGATCACCGCGATCGCGATGACCGAGCCCGGCACCGGCTCCGACCTGCAGGGCATCCGCACCCAGGCGGTCGACCGCGGCGACCACTACCTGCTCAACGGCGCCAAGACCTTCATCTCCAACGGCATCCTGGCTGACCTGGTGATCGTGGTCGCCCGCACCACCCCCGAGGGCGGCGCGCGGGGGCTGAGCCTGCTGGCCGTCGAGCGCGGCACGTCGGGTTTCGAGCGCGGCCGCAACCTCGACAAGATCGGCCAGAAGGCCCAGGACACCGCGGAGTTGTTCTTCGAGGACGTTCGGGTGCCGAAGGAGAACCTGCTCGGCGAGCTCAACGGCGGCTTCGTCCACCTGATGCAGAACCTGGCCCAGGAACGGCTCACCATCGCCGCCGCGGCGATCGCCGGTGCCGAGTACCTGGTCGAGATCACCACCGACTACGTCAAGCAGCGCGAGGCCTTCGGCCGTCCGCTGGCCAAGCTCCAGCACGTCCGCTTCGAGATCGCCGAACTGGCCACCGAGTGCGCGATCACCCGGACCTTCGTCGACCGGTGCATCACCGAGCACAACCGCTACGCGCTCACCCCGGCGGACGCCTCGATGGCCAAGTGGTGGGCCACCGAACTGCAGAAGCGCACGGCCGACCGCTGCCTCCAACTCCACGGCGGCTACGGGTATATGAGCGAGTTCCCGGTCGCCCGGGCGTTCACCGACGGCCGCATCCAGACGATCTACGGCGGTACCACCGAGATCATGAAGGAGATCGTCGGGCGCTCCATCCTCGACTGAGCCCGCTCCGGTGCTCCCCGCCGCTCTGGTACTCCGGCCCGCTCCGGCACCCCAGGACCCTCAGGAATCCCCCTGCCCCGAAAGGCATTCCCATCGTGACCACCGAAGCGTACGTCTACGACGCGATCCGCACCCCGCGCGGCCGCGGCAAGGCCAATGGCTCGCTGCACGGCACCAAGCCGATCGACCTGGTCGTCGGCCTGATCCACGAAATCCGCCGCCGCCACCCCGAGTTGGACCCGGCCGCGATCGACGACATCGTGCTCGGCGTGGTCTCTCCGGTCGGCGACCAGGGCTCCGACATCGCCCGGATCGCCGCCATCGCGGCCGGCCTGCCCGACACCGTGGCCGGCGTCCAGGAGAACCGCTTCTGTGCCTCCGGTCTGGAAGCCGTCAACCTGGCCGCCGCCAAGGTCCGTTCGGGCTGGGAGGACCTGATCCTGGCCGGCGGCGTGGAGTCGATGTCCCGGGTGAAGATGGCCTCCGACGGCGGCGCCTGGTTCGCCGACCCGATGACCTCGTACGAGACCAACTTCGTCCCGCAGGGCATCGGCGCCGACCTCATCGCCACCATCGAGGGCCTCTCCCGTACGGATGTGGACGCCTTCGCCGCCGAGTCCCAGGCCCGCGCCGCCAAGGCCCAGGCGGACGGCCTGTTCGACCGCTCGGTGGTGCCGGTGCGCGACCGCAACGGCCTGGTCGTGCTGGAGCGCGACGAGTTCATCCGCCCAGGCACCACCGTCGAGACCCTGGCCGGTCTCAAGCCCTCCTTCGCCGCGATCGGCGAGGCCGGCGGCTTCGACGCCGTCGCCCTGCAGAAGTACCACTGGGTGGAGGCCATCGACCACGTCCACCACGCGGGCAACTCCTCGGGCATCGTGGACGGCGCCGCCCTCGTCGCGATCGGCAACCGCGAGGTCGGCGAGCGGTACGGGCTGCGCCCGCGCGCCCGGATCGTCTCCGCCGCCGTCTCCGGCTCCGAGCCGACCATCATGCTCACCGGCCCCGCCCCGGCCACCCGCAAGGCGCTCGCCAAGGCCGGTCTCACCGCCGCCGACATCGACCTGGTCGAGATCAACGAGGCGTTCGCGGCGGTCGCGCTCCGCTTCATCCGCGAACTCGGCTTCCGGCACGACCAGGTGAACGTCAACGGCGGCGCGATCGCCCTCGGCCACCCGCTGGGCGCCACCGGCGCGATGCTGCTCGGCACCGTCGTCGACGAGCTGGAGCGGCGCGACCTGCGCTACGGCCTGATCACCCTGTGCGTGGGCGGCGGCATGGGCGTCGCCACCATCGTCGAGCGCGTCTGAGCCCACCCGTCGCCCGCCGCCACCCTTCTCGGGACACGCTGCGCGTGGCACCTCCCCTGGTAGACCTGGAGACCTTCAACTCATGAGCGACACCACCACCATCCGCTGGGAGCAGGACCAGGACGGCGTGGTCACCCTCGTCCTCGACGACCCCACCCAGTCCGTCAACACCATGAACGAGGCCTTCACGGCCGACTTCGAGGCCGTGGTCGAGCGACTGGCCGGCCTCGCCTCCTCCGACGCGCTGCGCGGGGTCGTGATCACCTCCGGCAAGAAGACCTTCTTCGCCGGGGGAGACCTGCGGATGCTCTCCGCCGCACGCCCCGAGGACGCCGAGGCCGTCTTCGAGAAGTCCATGCGGATCAAGCGCTCGCTGCGCAAGCTGGAGACCCTCGGCAAGCCGGTCGTCGCCGCCGTCAACGGCAGCGCGCTCGGCGGCGGCCTGGAGATCGCCCTCGCCTGCCACCACCGGATCGCGCTGAACACCCCCGCCAGCCGGATCGGCCTGCCCGAGGTCACCCTCGGCCTGCTGCCGGGCGGCGGCGGCGTGGTCCGTACGGTCCGGCTGTTCGGCATCACCGACGCCCTGCTGAAGTACCTGCTGCAGGGCCGCCAGTACCGCCCCGCGCAGGCGCTGGAGCACGGACTGGTGCACGAACTGGTCGACACCCCCGAGGAGTTGACCGCCCGGGCGAAGGCCTGGATCGAGGCCAACCCGACCGCCGTCCAGCCCTGGGACGTCAAGGGGTACAAGATCCCCGGCGGCACCCCCGCCACCCCCGCGTTCGCCGCCAACCTGCCCGCCTTCCCGGCGAACCTGCGCAAGCAGCTGAACGGCGCCCCCTACCCGGCGCCGCGCAATGTGCTCGCCGCCGCGGTGGAGAGTGCCCAGGTCGACGTCGACACCGCGATGGTGATCGAGGCCCGCTACTTCACCGAGCTGGCCTGCGGGCAGACCAGCAAGAACATGATCCAGGCGCTGTTCTTCGACATGCAGGCGGTCAACTCCGGTGCTGGGCGCCCCAAGGACGTCGAGAAGCGGTTGGTCCGCAAGGTCGCGGTGCTCGGCGCCGGGGTGATGGGCGCCGGCATCGCCTACGCCTGTGCCAGGGCCGGCATCGACGTCGTGCTCAAGGACGTCAGCGTCGAGGCCGCCGAGCGCGGAAAGGCCTACTCCGAGGGGCTGTTGAACAAAGCCATCGCCCGCGGCCGCTACACCGAGGCCAAGCGCGACGCCCTGCTCGCCCGGATCACCCCCACCTCCGAGGCCGCGGACCTGGCCGACTGCGACGCGGTGATCGAGGCCGTCTTCGAGAACACCGAGCTCAAGCACAAGGTGTTCCAGGAGATCGAGGGCGTGGTCGCCCCCGACGCGCTGCTCTGTTCCAACACCTCCACCCTGCCGATCGGCGTGCTCGCCGAAGGCGTCCGGCGCACCGGCGACTTCATCGGCCTGCACTTCTTCTCGCCGGTCGACAAGATGCGCCTGGTCGAGATCATCCGCGGCCCGCAGACCGGCGACGAGGCGCTCGCCCGCGCCTTCGACCTGGTCCGGCAGATCGACAAGACCCCGATCGTGGTCAACGACTCGCGCGGCTTCTTCACCTCGCGGGTGATCGGCCAGTTCCTCAACGAGGGCGTCGCCATGGTCGGCGAGGGCGTCCACCCGTCCTCCGTCGAGCAGGCCGCCGCCCAGGCCGGCTACCCCGCCAAGGTGCTCTCCCTGATGGACGAGCTCACCCTCACCCTGCCGCGCAAGATCCGCGACGAGTACCGGCTCGCGGTCGAGGCCGCCGGCGGCACCTGGACGCCGCACCCGGCGGACGCGGTGGTGGACCGGATGGTCGACGAGTTCGGCCGCCCCGGACGCAGCGGCGGCGCGGGCTTCTACGAGTACGGGGAGGGCGGCAAGCGCGGCCGGCTCTGGCCGGGGCTGCTGGAGCACTTCTCGCAGGAGGGCGCCGGTTCCGGGTCCGAGGTGCCGTTCGAGGACCTCAAGGAGCGGATGCTGTTCAGCGAGGCGCTCGACTCGGTGCGCTGCCTGGAGGAGGGCGTGCTGACCTCGGTCGCCGACGCCAACGTGGGCTCGATCCTGGGCATCGGCTTCCCGGCCTGGACGGGCGGCGTCTTCCAGTACATCAACGGCTACCAGGGCGGCCCGGCCGGCTTCGCGGCGCGCGCCCGCGAACTCGCCGCCGCGTACGGCGAGCGGTTCGCGCCGCCGGCGCTGCTGGAGCGGATCGCGGCGGAGGGGCGGACCTTCACCGACTGACCCGGGGGATCGGGCCCGAGCCGGCGCCGGGCCGGATCGGGCCCGAGGCCCTGGTGGATCAGGGTGAGGTCGTGCCCCGCACGGCCTCGCCCAGTTCCTCGCCCAACTCCTCCCGCAACGACCGCTGGAACGCGGTGACCAGCGCCTGCGCCACCATCGGCTGGATGTGGTCGGTCAGCTCCTTCATCCGGGCCAGCTCCGCAGGGTCCGGCTCGCTCTCCCGGTACGGCTTCCACACCGTCTCCCGGAACAGCCGCTGCAACTCCCGCGCCGTCGCCCGGCTGTGCTGCAGCACCACCGCGCGGGCGGCCAGCAGCGTCTCCAACGGGATCGGCACGTCCAGGATCCGTACGCCCAACGGCAGTAGGCCCGGGTCCGCCCGGAACACCTCCGGGTCGGCCGTCCGCTCCAGCGCGCCCATCGCGACCAGGCGTTCCACCTGCTCCTCCGACAGCCCCCGACCGGCCCGCCGCTCCAACTGCGCCCGGCCCACCTCCTCGGCCGCCTCCGGCGTCCAGGACGCCACCAGCGCCCGGTGGATCGCCAGGCCCAGGGGTGTGCTGTCCTCCGGCAGCCGCGCCAGGTACCGCTCGATCGCGGCCAGCGTCAGCCCCTGCCGCTGCAACTCCTCGATCAGCCCCAGCCGGTCCAGGTGCGCCGCCCCGTACAGGCCCACCCGCCGTGGCCCCAGCTCCGGTGGCGGCAGCAGGCCCTTCGTCCCGTAGAACCGCACGGTCCGCACCGTCACCCCGGCCCGCGCCGCCAACTCGTCCACCGTCAGCCGCACCTCGCCCACCCCTGCGCCGTGCTCCCCCATCTGCTGCCTCCCGCGCTGGCACACTCCTGCTGTGACAGCAGCAGTGTGACAGTGCGCTGCGGTCAGGTCCATCGGGTGGCCTGGTGGCCTGGTGGCTTGGGGGCTGAGCCGAGCCGGCGGGGGCTGGAACGTGCGAACCGGCACGCGCCCCGGTGTGCGGGGTGCGTGCCGGTTCGGGTGCCGGATATCGGTGCTCAGCTGCTGGCTACCAGTGGTCGCCGTTCGCCGCTCGGTGCTCGCCGTCCGCCGCTCGGTGGGAGGCGGGTCAGGCGAGGGCGGCGTGGTGGCGGCGGGTGACCTCGGGGTGGGCCCGGGTGTAGCCCTTCCACTCGTTGAAGCCGAAGTCGGCGAAGAGCGGGTTCGCCGGGTCCTCGGTGGCGCCTGGGGCGTGGTGGGCGAGGGGGAAGTCGAGCGGCTCGATGTGGGCGTCGAGGCGGGGGTTGTAGAAGAACGGGACGGAGTAGCGCTCGCGGGCTCCGGCGGGGCTGACCACGCGGTGGCTGGTGGCCTTGAGGTAGCCGTCGGTGGCCACTTCCAGCAGCTCGCCGAGGTTGACCACGAAGGCGCCGTCGAGCGGGGGGATGTCCAGGAAGGTGCCGTCCGGGCGCTCGACCTGGAGGCCGCCGACGGTGTCCTGGAGGAGCAGGGTGATGAAGCCGTAGTCCTTGTGGGCGCCGACGCCCTGACCAGCGCCGTCCGGGGCGGTGCCGGGGTAGCGAACCAGCTTGAGGCGCAGGTGGGGGTGGCCCGCGAAGGCGTCGTCGTAGAAGTCGGGGCGGGCGCCGATCGCGGTGAGGAGTTCGTGCAGCAGGCGGCGGGCGACCGTGCCGAGGTGGTCGATCCAGCCGAGCGCGGCGGTGCGCAGCTCGGGGAGCGCGGTCGGCCACTGGTTGGGGCCCTCCAGCCACCAGTACGGGGGCTCGCCGCTGCCGGGGGTGTGCGGGGGCAGTTCGGCACCGATGTCCAGCTGGTCGCGCCAGTCCTGGCTGCCGCCGGTGCGCTCGTCGCCGGTACGGGTGTAGCCGCGGTAGTGCGGGGAGTTGAGGTTGCTCACGGCGAGCCGGTCGGCCTCGGGGAGGGCGAAGAAGGCGCGCATGGCTCCGGTGAGCGCGGCCGTTTCCTCCGGGGTGACGCCGTGGCCGACGAGCTGGAAGAAGCCGACGCCGGTGGCCGCGGCGCGGAGCTCGTCGTGCAGTCGGAGGCGATCCTCCGGGGTGCCGTCGGCGAGCGACAGGTCGATCACCGGGAGGGCCTCGGGGTGCGCCTCCGGGGTGGAGCCGGTTCCGGATATGGGCGTGTGCTGCTGCGTCATGTGTGACATCCGCTGGTCTCGTCCCGGCTGGTCCCGGTGGTCGACCAGGGATGGCCGGAGCCGCGCCTGGTGCGGCGGGTGCTCCGGTAGCCGGGAGGTGATGGCGGCCGCTCGGGGCCGCCGTGAGGGTGGGGGCGCGAGGTTCAGCCGGAGCGTCGACAGGACATGCTGGTCACGCGGAGCAGGTCCACGTGACGGCGGCGAACAAGGATGAGCACCCCACCACCCTAAATGACCCGTTCGGTGGCGGGCGAGCCCCCTGCCGCGGAGGGCCAGCTTTAGCTTGTCCGTGGTCCATCAAGACGTGGGGTGTGTGGTGATCGGCGGCTCCCTTCCAGGGGTGTCGAGGCATTCAGGGGGTGTCGAGGTCTTCAGGCGTTGTTGAGGTAGGCCAGGACGGCCAGGACGCGTCGGTTGTCGTCATCGGACGGCTGGAGGTCGAGCCGGACGAAGATCGACGCGGTGTGCTTGGCGACTGCCCGCTCGGTGATCACCAGCTGCTGGGCGATCGCCGCGTTCGAGCGGCCCTCGGCCATCAGCCCCAGCACCTGCCGCTCCCGGGGGGAGAGGGTGGAGACCGGGCCGGCCGAGGAGTTGTGGGTGAGCAGTCGGGTGATCACCTCCGGATCCATCGCGGTACCGCCCTGGGCGACCCGCCGGACGGCGTCCAGGAACTGCGCGCCGTCCAGTACGCGGTCCTTGAGCAGGTAGCCGATTCCGCCGGAGCTGCCGGCCAGCAGCTCGCGGGCGTACAGCTGCTCCACGAACTGCGAGAGCACCAGCACCGGCAGGCCCGGGTGAGCCTGCCGGGCCGCCAGCGCCGCGCGCAGCCCCTCGTCCGTGAAGCTCGGCGGCAGCCGCACGTCGACCACGGCGATGTCGGGCCGATCGGCAGCCACCGCGGCGAGCAGCTGCTCGCCGTTCTCGACCGCCGCGGTGACCTTCATGCCGTTGGCCTCCAGCAACCGAGTCAGCCCGTCCCGAAGGAGGAAGAGGTCTTCGGCGATGACAACGCGCACGGGATCTCCAGGTTCACGATGGTCGGACCACCGGACGGGCTGCTGATCGCGAGCACCCCGTCGAAGGCGGCCAGTCGGCGTTCGGTTCCGCTGAGGCCGGTTCCCCGGGACGGTTCGGCGCCTCCGCGCCCGTCGTCGGTGACCGATATCCGCAGCAGCCCGTCACTGTGCCCTATCTCGATCCATACGTGCGAGGCCTCAGCGTGTTTCACCACATTGGCCAGCAGCTCACTCACCGCGAAGTAGGCGGCCGACTCCACCGGAGCCGGGGCCCGGCCGGGCAGGCCGCCGGTGAAGGTGACCGGCAGCGGCAGGTCCAGTGCGGTCGCCTCGACCGCGTCGGCCAGGCCGCGGTCGGCCAGCACCGGTGGGTGGATGCCCCGGACCAGGTCCCGCAGCTCGCCCAGCGCCTTCACCGAGGACGTCCGGGCCTCGGCCAGCAGCGGCCCGAGGGCGTCCGGGTCGTGCTTCACCTGCTCGGCGACGGTCAGCAGCATGCCCAGTGCCACCAGCCGGGCCTGCGCCCCGTCGTGGAGGTCCCGTTCGATCCGGCGCAGTTCGGCCGCTCCGGCGTCGATGGTGTCCGCCCTGGTGCGCGCCAGGTGGTTGACCTGACGGGTGAGTTCGGCCTGCCGGGAGGGCCCGAGCAGCGACCGGGCGGCCTTCTCGTGAATCCGCAGGACGGGTGGGGCGGCCCACAGGATGGCGAACGGGGCCACCCAGATGCCCATGCCGTAGACGAGAAACAGCGGGAAGAGCAGTCCGTTCCGGCCGAAGATCTCCATGGCGATCGGGGTCAGCAGCACGATCGCGGCGGTGAACAGCACGGCGAAGCCAGTGAGGAACGCCCAGGCGAGGTCCCGCCAGATCGCCGGGTCGGTCAGCCAACCGCCGGACCGCAACCGGTGCCAGGGGCCGAAATCGCCGTCCGGGCGGCGGTACGGTTCCGGGACCGGCCGCCCGCTCCACCGGTCGACGACCCGCCGGCTCTCGGTCGCGATCCAGCGTGCGCCGAACAGCCCGAGCACCAGTAGTGACGGCGCCAGCCAGAGCGAGACGGACCGGTCACCGGGTGCGGCGCCGCCGTACAGGTGGGTCGCCGTCACCGCGAGCGCGCCCGGGGCGAACAGCGCGGCCCCGACCGCCCGGCCGCCGCCCCCGGTGGCCCAGCAGAGCGCCCAGAGGGCGACCGGCGCCAGCGGCACGAGCAGGATCAGCGGCCCGCCGGGGGAGGAGAACGGCCGGGACTCGTCCGGGCCGAACAGCGCCGAGGCCAGCAGGATCGGCCCGGCCAGCAGCGAGACCAGCCCCGTCACGGCCAGCGTCACCACGTACCAGGCGCGCACGCCGTCCACACAGGCCCGGCCCACCCGCCGGGCCACCCTGCCGATCGCTCCGGCCCTCATGTGGCACCCCCTCCGTCCTGAGCCCCCGACCGGGGGCTCGAAGCCTTGGTCCCGGAGCCCCGTGGGCCTCGGTTCCGATCTTTCGCTGGGTCAGTCTGCCCCGCCTGCAAGTCCGATGCTCTAGGCCTGAACACCCAGTTCGAGGTGTATCTGGATACACCCCCGGGACGCCGCCTAGACGGCTGTCTGCACCCGGCCGCGGATTCGTAGCGTGATGTTCCGTCAGCCGGCCCGGGTCCCCCGGTGCCGGACCCCGAACAGTGGAGGGCCCGTGAACGCGCCGATCATCAGGATCCGCGGCGTCAGCAAGACGTACGACCGATCCGACAGCGCCCGTCCCGCCCTGGCCGGACTCGACCTGGAGGTACGGGCCGGCGAGGCGCTGGCCGTGCTCGGCCGCTCGGGCAGCGGCAAGTCCACTCTGCTGAACCTGATCGCCGGCCTCGACCGCCCGAGTGAGGGCGGCGTCGAGGTGGACGGCGTGGCCGTCCACGAACTCGGTGAGGCCGCGCTGGCCGAGTACCGGCGGACACGGATCGGCATGGTGTTCCAGTTCTTCAACCTGCTGGACGACCTGAACGTGGAGGACAACGTGCTGCTCCCGGCCCAACTGGCCGGGATGCGGCGGGAGCAGGCCAGGGCCCGGTCCGGGGAGCTGCTGGAGCGGCTCGGGGTGGCCCGGCACGCCAAGGCCTTCCCCGGCCGGCTCTCCGGCGGTGAGCGCCAGCGCGTCGCGGTTGCCCGGGCGCTGATGAACCGCCCGCCGCTGCTGCTGGCCGACGAGCCGACCGGGGCGCTGGACACCGCCTCCGCCGCCGACGTTCGCGACCTGCTCCGCGGGCTCAACGCGGAGGGCCAGACGATCCTGCTGGTCACCCACGACAACGCGCTCGCCGAGGCCTGCGCCGACCGGACGATCGAACTGCTCGACGGCCGGCTGGTCCGGGACACGGCGGCCGTGCCGGCGCCGGGGGGCAGTCGGTGAGCGCGATGAGCAAGGTGGTCCGGGCCGGGGTCGGCCGCAAGCGTGTGCAGACCCTGGTCATGGTGCTCACCACGATGATGTCCGTGACGGCGTGCATCCTCGCCCTCGGGTTGGTGGTCGCCGCTCAGGGCCCGTACGAGCGCTCCTTCGCCGACCAGCACGGCGCGCACCTCAACGTGCTGTACGACCAGACCAAGGCGAGCCCCGCCCAGCTCGCCGCGGCCGCGCACGCGCCCGGCGTGACGGCCTCGGCCGGTCCCCTCCCGGCCGTGACCGTCCAGCCGCGCTCCGGCCCGGACACCAAGATCCCGCCGGCCGGTAGCCTGCTGCCGCCGATGACGTTGGTCGGCCGCACTCAGAACGGCCCGATGGACGACCTGCGGATCACCAAGGGCCGCTGGATCGCCGGTCCCGGCGAGGTGGTGTTCCTGGACGGGCACTCCCCGCTGGCCGTCGGCGACAGCGTGCAGTTCCCCGACCTGCCCGGCCATCCGACGCTCAAGGTCGTCGGCCTGGCCGCTTCGGTCTCCTGGAGCGCGGACGGCTGGGTCGCCCCGGAGCAGGTGGCCGGGCTGACCGCGCCAGGCACGACGCCCGCCGCCCAGTACCTCTACCGCTTCGCCCACGCCGGCAGCGACGCCGAGACGGAGGCCGACCACGCGGCGATCGCCGCCGCGGTCCCGAACGGCGCGATCACCAAGGCGACCACCTACCGGCCCGCCCGGCAGGAGGCCAACCGGACGGCCTCGACCTTCGTCCCGTTCGTCACGGCCTTCGGAGTGCTCGGCCTGGCCATGTCGGTGCTGATCATCGGCGTCGTGGTCAGCGGGGCGGTGAGCGCCGCCACCCGGCGGATCGGCATCCTCAAGTCCCTGGGCTTCACTCCGGCCCAGGTGGCGCGCGCCTACGTCGGCCAGGCGCTGATCCCCGCAGGGGTCGGCACCGCGCTGGGCGTGTTCGGGGGGAACCTGCTGTCCGTACCCGTGCTCGGGATGGCCCACAAGGCCCTGCGCGGTGGTCTGCTCGGCATCCCGATCTGGGTGGACGTGGTGGTCGCGGTGGCGGCCCTGGCCGCGGTGGTCGGCACGGCACTGGTGCCGGCGTTGCGGGCCGGACGGCTGCGCACGGTGGAGGCGCTAGCGATCGGCCGGACGGCGCCCGGCGCCAAGCGGGCGGCCGCCGGGGGAGCGGCGAGCGGGGCCGGAGCGGTGGGGCTGCTGTCCCGGGTGCAGAACCTGATCAGCCGACTGCCGGTGCCGCGCGCACTCAGCCTCGGACTGTCGTCCCCGCTGAACCGACCGGGCCGCTCGGCCACCACGGCCGCCGCGGTGGTGCTCGGCACGGTCGGAGTCACCCTCTGCGTCGGTCTGACGCTCTCACTGGGCTCCCTCCAGGACGGGCTGGCGGCCGACCGCGCGGGCAAGGTGATAGTCCAGCCCCCGATCGACGGCTCCAAGCCCGTCGACCACGTGGACGAGGCGGCCGTGGTGAAGGCGATCGAGTCCCGCCCCGGCACCCGGGCCTGGTACAGCAACGTGCCGGTCCCGGCCACCGTGGCCGGGAACACCGGACGCTCCGAGGTGGTCGCCTTCGCCGGCGACGCCTCGTGGAGCGGCTTCCAACTGGTCTCAGGCCGCTGGTTCCACGGCCCCGGCGAGGTGGCGGTCAGCGCGACCTTCCTGCGCACCAACCAGAAGAAGGTCGGTGACACCGTCACCCTCACCGACCACGGGCGCGACACCCCGGCGAAGATCACCGGCGAGGTCCTGACCACCGAGGACGTGGTGTTCCTGGACCGGTCCACGCTGGAGCCGCTCGGTGGCGCGATCCACGCCGAGGCGATCTCCTTCCACATCGACCTCACCCCGGGCACCGACGTGAAGGCCTACGCGGACGGGTTGGACACGGCCGTCTCGTCGATGGGGCTGAGCGCCGACCCGGGCGAGGATCACATCAACATCGTGGTGCTGGCGATGAACACCCTGGCGGGCACGCTCACACTGCTGCTCTCCGTGGTGGCCGGGCTCGGGGTGCTCAACACGGTGCTGCTGGACACCCGGGAGCGGGTGCACGACCTCGGGGTGCTCAAGGCACTCGGGATGTCGCCCCGGCAGACCATCGGCATGGTGCTCACCTCGGTCTGCGGCAGCGGACTGGTGGCCGGACTGATCGGGGTCCCGATCGGGATCGCGGTGCACCACCTGGTGATGCCCGCGATGGCCCGCGCCGCCGGGATCGGGGTGCCGGACGTGGACCTCACGGTGTTCGCCCCGTCGGTGGTGGGGCCGCTGATACTCGGCGGCCTGGTGCTGGCCCTGGTCGGGGCCCTGCTGCCCGCGACCTGGGCCGCCCGCACCCGGACGGTCACCGCGCTGCGGACCGAGTGACGGCAGGGACGGCGGGACGGCAGGGACGGCAGGGACGGCGGGGCGGACGGCGGGGGATCCGACCACCCGGTCGGCTGACCACCGGGTGACCGGAGGGAGAGGGTGGGCCGCTTCCACCAGGCCCGTCCCCCGGCGGCCGCGTCCGCACCCCGTCCCGCCCGGCTCAGGAGAGCCGTGCCACCGCGTACGCCTCCATGGCGGCGCGCTGGTAGGCGGCCAGCCCCGGCGCGATGGTCTCGTACGCGGCGCGCCACTGCTCGTTCTCCGTGCACGAGCGCGCGATGGCGAGGTACTTCTCCACCGGGACCGTCCGGAGCCCACTGAGCAGCCGGTAGTCCTCGTCGACCATGCGCTGTGCGGGCTCGGCGTCGGCCGGGTGGCCGGCCGCCATCAGCTCCGCCAGGCGGACCATCCGCGCGGTCCGCTCGCGCTGGCCGGCCTCGATCTCGGCTGGGGTCATCGCGGCGGTCGCGCGCCGGGCCGCCTCGGCGTGCTCGGGGAAGTCGCGCAGGCTGGCGTCGACGTCGGCGGGCCGGATTCCCTCAAACAGGTTCTCGGGTCGGTTGATGCTGGTCATGGGCGTGCCGTCCTTCCGGGAGCGTTCCAGGTCGGCGATCGTGCGCGAGACGGTGGTGGCCAGGGCGTCGAGCCGGTCGCGCTCGGCGACCAGTCGGCGGTGGTGGCCCCGCAGGGACTCCAGTTCGTCCACCTGGTCGCCGATGATCCGGGCGATCTCGGCCAGCCCCACGCCCAGTGCCCGCAGGACGAGGATCTGCTGCAGCTGCAGCAACTGCCCTTCCTCGTAGTAGCGGTGGCCGTTGGAGCCGATC
This sequence comes from Kitasatospora sp. NPDC053057, assembly GCF_044546945.1. Taxonomy (NCBI): domain Bacteria; kingdom Bacillati; phylum Actinomycetota; class Actinomycetes; order Kitasatosporales; family Streptomycetaceae; genus Kitasatospora; species Kitasatospora sp. NPDC053057. The sequence continues at coordinate 221,340 of NZ_JBITZP010000004.1, forward strand.
CAGGCCGGAGACAACAGCCGGATCTCGTCGTAGTGCCGCAGGGTCCGGGCGGTCACGCCCGACATCCGGGCGACCTCCGCGATCGGCCAGGCCATTGCCGTCTCCTCCCTCTCCCTTGAGTCCTTCGCTTCCAGGCGCTCGGTTCCACGTCCATCGGCGTGCACGTTCGCTCGGGGCCGGTTCCTCCGACCCCGGTCACGACCGTAGAAGCTGCCGCTGCGGCAGCTTCAAGCCCACCGCAGTTACAAGCCCACCGAAGCTTCAAGCCCACCGAAGCTTCAAGCCCACCGCAGCGCCGGGCCGGTTACGGCACCGACGGCACTGCTCCCCGACGTCCTCCTGCCTCCCCCGGCTCCACCGCCGAGCGCAGCGCCTCCACCATGGCCCCGAGCACCGGTTGCCCCCAGGCCCCCTCCCGCACGGCGGCGTGCAGCGTACGGACCGGTTCCGGGCCGCGCACCCGGTGCACCGTGACGCCGGGGTGCCGCTGGGTCAGGCCCAGCTCGGGAAGCAGCGACACCCCCAGCCCCGCCGCGACGAAGCCCTGCGCGGTCAGGTAGTCCGCGCCGTCCACCGCGACCGCCGGGCGGAACCCGGCCGCGTCGCAGGCGTCGTACACGAGGCTCCGGCAGGGGCCGGGCGGTTCGGCGCCCACCCAGGGCTCGTCCGCCAGCTCGGCTAGGTCCAGGACGCGCCGCGCGGCCAGCCGGTGCCCCCGGGGCAGTACGGCGCGGTACGGATCGTCGTGCAGGTGCACCAGCCGCAGGCCGGCCGGGGCCTCGTCGGACCAGAACACCACAGCCAGGTCGGCTCGGCCGTCCCGCACCTCGGTGAGCTGGTCCGTCGGTTCGGTCAGGCCCAGGTCGAGCCGCACGCCCGGGTACTCCCGGCGGAAGGCGGCGACGGCCGGGGCGACCAGGGTGGCTCCGGCCGTGGCGAAGTAGCGGACGGTCAGACTGCCGCTGCGCCCAGCTCGCAGGTCGGCCAGCGCCGCACCCGCCTCCGCGACCTGCCGGTCGATGGCCTCCGCGTGCCCGGCGAGCAGCAGCCCGGCGGCGGTCGGCCGCACGCCCCGCCCGATCCGTTCCAGCAGGGCCGTGCCCGTCTCCCGCTCCAGCGTGGTCACCTGCTGGCTGACGGCGGACGGGGTATAGCCGAGCGCGGCGGCGGCCGCGCTCACCGAGCCGTGGTCGACCACGGCGCGCAGCACCTGCATCCGGCGGACGTCGAGCGAGGCATTCATACAGCTCAGCTTAAACATCATGAAGAACTTTTCGCTTGTGCTACTTGATCCCTCCGCGCGATCGTCGTCCGACACCTCGTCCATCACCGACCGGAAGGGCACCCCGTACTGCGGATGGCCGTCCTCGCCCTGTTCTGGGGCTCGGGCTTCCTCTGGATCAGGATCGCGCTGCAACACGGGCTCACTCCGGTGCAGATCACCGCGCTGCGCGCCGCCCTCGGCGCGGCCGTCCTGCTGCTGCTCGCCCGCTCCGCCCGGCAGCGCCTCCCGCGCGGCGGCGCGCTCTGGCGGCGGCTCGCCGTGGCCGCGTTCTTCTGCAACGCCCTGCCGTTCCTGCTCACCGCGTACGGCGAACGCAGCGTCGGCTCCGGCATGGCCGGGGTGCTGCACGCGACCACCCCACTCTGGTCCTTGCTGATCGGCCTGGCCCTCGGCACCGACCGAGCCGCCGGTACTGAACCCCGTGGCCCGTACCACCCGCTGCGCCTCACCGGCCTGCTGCTCGGCTTTGCCGGAGTGCTGCTGATCCTCGCCCCCTGGCGCGAGAGCGACGGCATCAGCGTCCCCGGGGCGCTCGCCCTGCTCGGCGCGGCAGCGAGCTACGCGGTCGCCTTCGCCTACATGGCCCGGGCACTCGCCGGGACGGGCACCGCCCCGCTCGCCCTCTCCGCCGCCCAGCTCACCGCGGCCGCCGGACTGAGCGCGGTCGCCCTGCCCACGGTCGGCCCGCTGAACCCGTTCAGCGGCGCCGATCCGCTCGGCCTGGCTGCCGTGACCGTCATCGGCGTCGCCTGCACCGGGCTCACCTTCCACCTCAACTACCGCCTGATCGCCACCGAGGGCCCCACCAGTGCCGCCACCGTCGGCTACCTGCTGCCCGTCGTCTCGACCGCGCTCGGCGCCCTGGTCCTCGGCGAGCAGCTGACCGTACGGGCGGTCGCCGGGACGGCCGTCGTCCTCGCCGGAGTGTTCCTGGTGAAGCACCGGCCAAAGCCCCGCACCGCCGTTCCGCTGCCCACCGACTGAAACGGACCATGCGCCCCGACTCCCTCTGGCGGATCCCCGACTTCCGCGTCCTCTTCGCCGCGACCGCCCTCACCCAACTCGGCACCAACGTCGGCTATGTCGCCGTCCCCCTGGTGGCCGTCGCCGCACTCGACGCGGGCCCCGGACAGGCCGGCCTGCTCGCCACCCTGAGCACCCTCGCCTTCCTGCTCATCGGTCTGCCCGCCGGTGCCTGGGTCGACCGGATGCGCCACCGCCGCGTCCTGATCGTCGCCGACCTGGTGAAGGCCGCGCTCTACGCCTCCGTCCCGCTCGCCTGGTGGTTCGGCGGGCTCAGCCTCGGGCAGCTGTACGCGGTCGCGCTGCTCACCGGGGGCGCCACGGTCTTCTTCGACGTCAGCGCGCAGAGCGTGCTGCCCGGGCTGGTCGGGCGCGAGCACCTGGTGGACGCGAACGCCGCCGTGGTCGGCCTGATGGCGGTCGGCAACGTCGCCGGTCGCGGCGCGGGCGGGATGTTGGTCCAACTGCTCACCGCGCCGTTGGCGATCGCCGTGACCGCGCTCAGCCACCTCGGCTCGGCGCTACGACTGACCGCGCTACGCCGCACCCCCGCCCCCGCGACCGACTCCGCCCCAGCGACCGTAGGCCCCACCCCCACCCCCGGCCTCGGCGCACAGATCGCCGAGGGACTGCGGCACGTCCTGGGCGCCCCGGAGCTGCGCGCACTGGCCGTCACCGCCGCCCTCAACAACCTCGGATCGCAGCTGGTCAACACCCTGCTCCCGGTGCTGTTCGTGCAGGAACTGCACCTTCCCGCAGGGGCGTTGGGCCTGTTCTGGGCGGTCGGCGGGGTCGGCATCCTGTTCGGTTCGCGCTGCGCCCGCCCGATCTCCGCCCGGCTCGGCGACGGCCGCACCCTCGCGCTGGCGGGCCTGTGCCTGGCGCCCGCCGGGCTGCTGGTGTCGTTGATCGGCGGCGGGCCGTGGCTGTTCCTGGCCGGGGCAGGTTGGCTGCTGGTCTCGCTGAAGACCGGCATGGACAACGTGCTCGGGGTGAGCCTGCGCCAGCGGATGACCCCGGACCCGCTGCTCGGTCGGATGAACGCCACCTTCCGGTTCCTGCTCTTCGGCGCGCTCGCGGTCGGCTCGGCGGTCTCCGGGCTGTTCGGCGAACTCCTCGGCCTGCACGCCACGCTCTGGCTCGGCGGGGCGGTGCTGGCGACGGCCTTCCTGCCGGTCTACCTGTCCCCGCTGCGCCCCCGCCGCCGACCGGCCGAGGCGCCGGCGGGGGCGAGGCCGGCTACCAGCCCGGACCGGCGCCGTGCCCCGGTTGCCAGTCCAGTCCCGGATTCGGGCGCGGACGAAGGGTGCGCACGAGCGAGTTGACCGACCAGACCACCACGGTCAGCAGCACGTAGAACAGCAGCAGCGCCCAGAACGGGGTGGTGGACAGGCTCTGGTCCTCGAACCGGCACCAGGCGTCCGGCGGTAGCCAGGACGCGCCCGTCTCCAGCAGCCGCCCACCGCCCGAGACCAGGCCGCGCTCGCAGCGCTCCCCGTAGTCCAGCGACCGTACGTACAACAGGGCGTACAGCGTGCCCGCCGAGGCGAGGGAGAGTGCGGCGCTGATGCCGAGGAGCATCGTCCGTCTTCGCCCGGCCGCCGTACGGATGTTCGTCACCGTGGCAGCGTACCGGCGCTTCGGCCCCGGCCGGGCCGGATCACAGCCCGGCACGGCACGGAACAGCGGCACGGCACGGCGGCACGGAACAGCGGCATGGAGCAGCAGCACAGCGGAACGGCACAGCAGCACGGAACAGCGACACGGCCCCGCCCCGCAGCTCAGCAGCTCACCCGAGCAGCCCGCCCAGGTGCCCGTCCTCGGCGAGCAGTCGCCAGGAGCGGCCCGGCGAGGCGAAGGCCTCCGGGTCGACGCCCTCGACCAGCCGGTCCACCACGGTGCTCAGCAGCGACTGCGGGTCGAACACCACCCAGGTGTCCCGGCCCCGGCCGTGCTCCCAGCGCTCCCACTCGGCGCGCAGCCGTGCGTACGTCCACAGCGCGTAGAGCAGGGCGGACAGGTCGCGGTTGAGGTAGGCCTCGGGCTGGCCGTCGTCGTACCAGTCCGGCAGTTCGAGCCGGCCGGTGGCGCCGTCCAGGGCGATCGTGAGGTCGGTCGGCCAGTCCCCGAGCGCGAGGAAGTCCCGCTGGTACGGGCGCTCCTCCTCACCGTCGAAGTACTCCGGGTACGCCTCCGCCATGGTGACCAGCGGCTCCTCGCACACCCCGAACATCGCCCCGCCGAGCGGCAGCCCGACTTCGGTGAGCAGCCGCCGGGTCGGCTCGTGCACCAGGGCGGCGGGCAGCCCCTCCGGCCGGAACCGGTGCACCAGGCCCGCGCCGCCGTCCTCGTCGGTGAGCGCCGCGAGCTCGGCCACCAGTTCCGCGCCGACCTCGTACGCGGGCCCGTCCGGTCCGCCGGGCAGCGCGCCCCAGCCCAGCGTCCGCACCAGCAGTGCCGTCCCCCAGTGCGCGGGCGGGGTGTCGCGCTCGAACAGTCGGGGGTCGATCTCCCGCATCCGCTGCTCGGCCGCCGCCATCACCTCGGCCACCACGGTGGGCCCGCGACGTCCGTCCAGCGACTCCGGCCGCCGGGCCGCCTCGCCCACCGACTCGATCTCCCGCACCAGTGCGGCCAGCGCGGCCAGGTCGGAGGCCAGCCGGTCCCGCCGGGGGCCGCCGTTGCCCAGGTACACCTCGCCGGTGGTCCCGTCCAGCAGCACCAGGTCGCCGATGGCGGCGAAGGGCGTGCAGTAGTCCGTCTCCCCGAGGACGAACAGCCGTTCCGCCCCGGCGGTCGGGAAGGCCCTCAGCGGCCCGCCGTCGAGCGCCCCGAAGTCCAGGAACGCCCCGGCCGCGGGCAGCCCCTCCCGCACCAGGAACTCCCGGCTCCCCTCGTGAACCACCCCGCCCGGCACCCCGGACACCCGCACACACCCCACGTGCCCCACCCTTCGCCGTTCCGTCCCCCTGACCCACCCGACCCTAGCGGGCCGACCCGACAGCGCCACGGGGGGTTTCGCCGGCCGGTGACGGTCGGCAGCCGGCCGGCAGGCGCCACAAGTCGATCAGTAGGTGGCAGCAGGCGGCAGCAGGTGCCACCAGCCGATCAAAAGATGGCACCCCGACCGGCCCTACGGCAGCACCCCCTCCTCCACGTTCCACCGCTCCGGCAGGTCCGCGTCGCAGAACACGCAGACGTAGTGCCCATCCCGGACGATGCCGCACTGTCGGCAGTCCGGGCAGCGGCGGAACACCACGGCCTGGGTGAAGCCGCCCGGATGCGGCAGCCCGAGCCGGTCGAGGGCCGCGGCGACGGCCGGCCAGGAGGCGACGTCCGGGCAGTAGCCGGTGGAGAGGTTGCTGACTGTCCCGACCTCCCAGCCGCACCCGCCACCAGGCCATCTCGACGGCCGTCCCGCTCAACCCGAACTCCCGTAGCTCGCCCAGCAGTTAGCGCGCGGAACCGAGCGGAACCCCGGTCCCGTCTTTGGCCCCTTGCTCCACATCCGTCATGCCCGCCACCCTACGGATTTCCGTATGGCGCCCCGAGGTCAGGCGAGCCCGCCGGCCTGCCGGGCGGCCTGTTCCACGCGGTCGTGGTGGGCCTGCCACCAGGCCGTGTCGCCGGGGGCCGTGTTGGCGCCGTCGGAGCGCTGGCCGGTGGCGCCGTCGATGAGTTCGCGGACCAGATCGGCATGGCCGACGTGCCGGTGGGTCTCGGCGATCACGTGGACGAGCACCCGGTGCAGGGTCTGCTTCGCGCGGTTGCCGAACGGGACTTGGCCGATCGTGTCCAGTGGCAGCGCCGCGATGGTGGCGTCCGAGTGCGCCCAGACCCGGCGGTAGCGTCCGAGGATCTCCTCGGTGCTCTCGTCCGACCGGGCCCACAGGTCCCCGTTCGGTTCGGCGGTGCCGATGATCCACAGCGGGGTCTCTTCGGGGAAGGGGCGTCCGAAGGTCTCGCCGAGGTACAGGGCCTCGGCCCCGGTGACGTGCTTGACCAGCCCCAGCAGGTTGGTTCCGGTGGGGGTGAGCGGCCGCCGGAGGTCGTACTCGGAGAGGCCGTCCAGCTTCCACATCAGGGCGTCACGGGCATCCTGGACGTAGATCTGCAGGTCGTTCTTGTCGTCACTCGTCGTCATGGGTTCAGTCTGTTGACCGCCGGGATCCTGTCCACCGGTTTTGCCGTCCGGCAGACTTGACTGGCCATCAGGAAGAACGGCTGCCCGGTCCCACGCCCGCGATGGGACCGGCGGCCTCCGGCGCGGCGGGAACGCCCGGTCAGCGGACGACGTCGAAGACCTGCTTCTGCAGGCCGTTGCCGTAGACCTCGTGCTCGACCAGCCTCAGCTTCTGGGCGTCCTTGTCCGTGGCGCTGAACAGGCGCTTGCCGGCGCCGAGCAGCAGGGGGTAGACGAGCAGGTGGTAGCGGTCGATCAGGCCGGCGTCCGAGAGGCTCTGGTTCAGGGCGGCGCTGCCGTGGAGGATGATCGGGCCGCCCTCGGTCTCCTTCAGGGCGGCGACCTGGTCGACCGAGCGCAGGATGGTGGTCTCGCCCCAGTTCGGGACCAGGTCGTCCTCGGTGAGGGTGGTGGAGACGACGTACTTCGGCATCGTCTTGTAGCGGGCGAACTCCGCCATGTCCGGCCACACCGGGCTGAACGCCTGGTAGCTGACCCGGCCCATCAGCATGGCGGTGGCCTCCTCCTGCTCCCGTCCCTTGATCTCGTACGCCTCGGGGAGGAACTCGACGTCCTTGAAGGTCCATCCGGAGTTCCGGTAGCCGGGTTCGCCGCCGGGGGCCTCGACGACGCCGTCGAGCGAGATGAAGGCGGTGCTGATCAGGGTGCGCATGAGTGGTTCCTCGGTTCTCGTGGGTCTGTGGATGTCGGGTAGTGCGGGTGTGCGTCAGGCGGCGAGGAGCCCGGCCAGCCACTGCTGCCAGGCGGCTTCGGCCCCGTCCGGTGACGGCCCGAAGAGGTGATGGAACATCAGCACCAGTCCGCCGCCGTGGTGGAAGGTGTAGAGCCCGTCGGCGGTGCGGAGTTCGAAGCGCTCGTCGTCCGCCCGGACCACCTCGCCGTCCAGCGGCGGCAGCCCGGCCGGTTCGGCGTGGGCCCGGGCACCCACAGTGACCGGGAGTGGCAGGGAGAGCGCGTGGGCGAGGGCGCTCCGGACCTCCGGGTCGGTGCGTCCGGCGGCCGGGGCCGCGGCGAAGACGGGGAGGGCGGTGCGCCCGGGGAAGTGGGTGAGGTACTCGCGGAGGGTGTGCAGGTGGAACGGCCAGCCGCGGCGCAGCGCGTCGTACTCGTCCTGCCAGTCGTCGCCGAGCAGGCCGCTGTGGACGACGCGGAGCACGGTGCTGCCGCCGTCCCGCCCCTCGATCAGGTACTCGAAGGCCATGAACCGGCCGTCCTCGGCGGTGGTCGTGCGGGTGGCCAGGCGCCTGCCGGGTTCGTAGGCGGTGATGAGGGCCTCCTCGCGGTGGCCCCCGGTCTCCATGGTGGCGGTCCCGCCCTCGCGCGGGTCGAGTTCGTTGCGTCCCATGAACCAGGAGTCGATGCCCGGTCCGGTGGCGATCGCCTCCCAGACCTGTTCCGGGCTCGCCGGGAGGGTCGTCTCCAGTTCGATTTCGAACGGGTGGGTCATGTCCGGTCCTCCTTCTCCTGATCGGGCCCGGGTGCCGGTTCGGTTCCGGGGTGGGGTGCGGGGATCTGGTGCAGTCCGACGACCACCCGGTGGTTGCGGCCCCCGGGGGCGGACTCGTCGTGGTAGCGGCTGACCAGGGTGGCCACGGTCCGGGAGAGTTCCTCGGCGAAGGCCGTCCGGTCGGCTGCCGAGGCGAACCGCACCTGGGCGTCGATGCCGAAGGTGGCGACCCGCCGCTTGGCCCGGGACGCGCCGGTCAGCAGGGCCCCGACCTCCTGCACCAGCCGGGAGCCCAGAGCGAGCAGCCAGCGGGCGGAGAGCTGGTCGGGGGAGCGGGAGGGGTCCGGGCTCACGGCGGCCAGGACGCTGGGGGAGATCACGTAGGAGGCGGCGGTCGCGCGGTAGACCCGTTCGGTGACGTTGCCCTTGCGCCGTTCCTCGGCGAGTTCGACCAGTCCGTGCCGTTCCAGTTCCTTCAGGTGGTAGTTGACCTTCTGTCGGGGCAGCTCCAGGCGGCCGGCCAGCATGGCGGCCGAGCCGGGTTCGGTCAGGGCGGCGAGGATCCGGGACCGGATCGGGTCCAGGGAGGCCTCGGCCGCGGCGGGTTCTTCGATCACGGCGATGTCCAGCACCCTTCCAGCGTCCAACCGACAAAAAAATTTGTCAAGGAAAAAATGCTTGTCGGTAGCCCGGCCGGGCGAACGCCGTCCCGCGTTCGGCGCATCCGACACGGAGCGTGACGGGTCGGAGCGATGTGGCGGACTTGAATCTTTGCGAACGGATGTTCGATCCTGGGGCTGTGCCCGTTTTCGAATCTGTTTTCGAATCTGCTGCTGAGCAGCCCGAACGCCCCGCGCTGCGGCCGGTGGCGCTGACGGCTGCCGTGCCCGAGGACGGGCAGGCGGCGACGGGGCGCGGGCTGGTACCGGTGGCACCCGCGTTGCGGGAGGTGCTGCCGGACGGCGGACTGCGGCGGGGGACGGCGGTGTCGGTGGCGGGCGGGGACGCCGGACTGCTGCTGGCACTGGCCGCCGGGGTGCGGGAGACCGAGGGCGGCTGGGCGGCGGCGATCGGGCTGCCGGACCTGGGGCTCGCCGCCGCCGAGGGGTACGGGCTGGACCTGCGCCGCCTGCTGGTCGCGGACGACCCGGGGTCGCACTGGCCCGAGGTGGTGTCGGTGCTGGCCGGCGCGGTCGAACTGATCATGCTGCGCCCGGACGGGCCGGTGCCCCCGAAGCTGGCCACCCGGCTGGCCGCCGTGCTGCGGCGCAGCGGCTGCGTGCTGCTGGTGGCCGGGCCGTGGCCGGGCGCGGTGTTGCGGCTGGGGGTGCGGTCCGGGCGCTGGTTCGGGCTGGGGGACGGCTACGGGCAGCTCGCCGGGCGGCAGGTGGAGGTGGTGGCCGAGGGGCGCGGTTCGGCGGTGCGCGGCCGGACGGCCCGGCTCTGGCTGCCGGACGAGCACGGCGCGGTGCGCCCGGTCCACCAGCATCCGGTCCGGGAACAGCCACAGCCCGTGGCCGGGCCGGTGGAACCGGCGGCACCACTCGTGGCGGCGGTGGTCTGACATGTCGATCGTGCCGACCACGCCCACCACAGCGACCACGCCGACGATGCCGACCGCGCCGACGACGTCCGGCGATTCCGGCGACGGCAGGACCCCCCGGGTGCTGGTGGTCTGGTGCCCGGACTGGCCGGTGGTGGCCGTCACCGGCGACGACCCGGTGGCAGTGACCGAGGACGGGCGGATCCTCGCCTGCTCGGCGGGCGCCCGGGTGGCCGGGGTGCGGCAGGGGCAGCGGCTCAAGCTGGCCCAGCGGCTCTGTCCGGAGCTGGAGCTGCGCGACCGCGACCCGGAGGCGGAGGCCCGCCGCTTCGAGCCGGTGGTCGCGGCGGTGGAGGCGTTCACGCCCCGGGTGGAGGTGATCCGCCCGGGCCTGTGCGCCATCCCGGTGAAGGGTCCGGGCCGCTACTTCGGCGGGGAGGAGGCACTGGCGGCCCTGGTCGGCACGGCGGTGACGGAGGCCCTCGAACGGCCGCCCGTCCCGGACGCCGTCCCCGGCGCGGTGACGGTGCCCGGGACCGACCCCGGGACCGGAACCGCAAACGACCCCGACCCCGACCCCGACCCCGCCACCCCCACACCCGAGGCCGTACCGACACCACCCCGGACCACCCCCCACGCCCAGATCGGCGTGGCCGACGGCCTGTTCGCCGCCGTGCTCGCCGCCCGCGCCGGGGTGCTGGTCCCCGCCGGTCGCACGGCGGAGTTCCTCGCCCCCTATCCGGTGGGCGCACTGGGCGACGAGGCGCTGGCCGAACTGCTCGGGCGGCTCGGCCTGCCCACCGTCGGGGCCTTCGCCGCGCTGCCGCCCGAGGCCGTCGCGGACCGCTTCGGCCCGGCCGGGACGGTCGCGCACCGGCTGGCCCGCGGCCTGCAGCCGCGCCCGCTGGTGCCGCGCGACGAGGAGCCGGACCTCGCCGTCGAGCAGCGCTTCGACCCGCCGGAGCCGCTGGCCGAGCCGCTGGTGTTCGTCGCTCGCACGCTGGCCGAGCAGCTGCACCAGCGACTGGCCGGGGCCGGGCTGACCTGCCGCCGGGTGGCCGTCGAGGTGGCCTGCGCGGACGGTCGGACGGCCTCACGGCTGTGGCGGCACGAGGGCCGGCTGTCCGCGACGGCGCTGGCCGAGCGGGTCCGCTGGCAGCTCCAGGCCTGGCAGGGCATGGGCACCTTCACCAGCGACCAGGGCGATCAGACGGGCTTCACCCTGCTCCGCCTCGCCCCCGACGGCCTCTCCCCGGACCAGGGCCGCCAGCTCGCCCTGTGGGGCCAGGCCGTCGCGGACGACCGGGTGGAGCGCGCGGTGGCCCGGGTGCAGGCGGTGCTCGGGCACGCCGGGCTGCGCCGGATCGAGCCGGCCGGCGGGCGAGGCCCCGGCGAGCAGCAGGTCAGGGTGCCGTGGGGCGAGCCGTACGAGGCGGCGACCCCGGCCGACGCGCCCTGGCCGGGGCGGCTGGCGGAGCGGTCGGCGGACCTCTGGCCGGCCGTGGTGCTGCGCGAGCCGGCCCCGGTGCGGGTGCTGGACGAGGACGGCCGGCCGGTCACGGTGGACGGCCGGGCGGGGGTGTCGGCCCGGCCGGCCCTGGTCGTGGTCCGGGGCCGGGAGGAGCGGGTGGCGGGCTGGACCGGGCCCTGGCCGGCGGTCGAGTACTGGTGGGACCAGTCGCTCGCCCGCCGCCGGGCGCGGTTCCAGATGGTGGTGGACGGCGGCCGGGCGCTGCTGCTCACCGTGGAGGGGGGTGCGTGGTACCTGGAGGCCGACTACGACTAGCGGCCCGTCCGGCAGGATCAGCCGGACGGGCCCTGGCGGCCCGAGAACCCGCAGCAGGGGGGAGCAGGACGAGCACGAGAACGACGAAGGCAACCCCCGATGGGCTTCACCAGCCACCCCACCCTCCCCTGGAGCGAGCTGCACCGCCGGATGACCGGCGCCGCGCCGGACCGCACGGTCGTCCCGCTGCGCCGCCCCGTCGAGGAGCACCCTGCCGCACAGTCCGAGACCCCCGACACCGCCGAACCCTGGGCCGAGCTGCACGTCCACTCCGCCTTCAGCTTCCTGGACGGCGCCAGCGACCCGGAGGACCTGGTCGCCGAGGCGGCCCGACTGGGCGTGGAGACCCTGGCGATCACCGACCACGACGGCCTGTACGGCGCCGTGCGGCTCGCCGAGGCGGCCCGGGGGACGGGCGTGGCCACCGCGTTCGGCGCCGAACTGACGATCAGCCGCGAAGGCGACACCGAACACCTGCTGGTCCTCGCCCGCGACCCGGCCGGCTACCGCCGCCTCTCCGCCGCGATCGCCGCCGCCCAACTGGCCGGTGGCGCCAAGGGCCGCCCGGCGTACGACCTCGCCACGCTGGCCGGGGCGCACGACGGCCACTGGGCGGTGCTCACCGGCTGCCGCCTCGGCCGGGTCCCGGCCGCGCTGCCCGACCAGAGCGAAGCGGAGCGGCGACTGCGCACCCTCACCGAGGCGTTCGGCCACGAGAACGTCCACGTCGAGCTGATCGACCAGTGGCTGCCCGGCGACGACCGGCGCAACGACGCCCTCGCCGCGCTCGCCGCCGGACTGCGGCTGCCCGTCATCGCCTCCACCAACGCCCACCACGCCGGCCCCGCCCAGGGCCGCCTCGCGCAGAGCCTGGCCGCCCTGCACGAACGCCGCACCCTGCAGGAGGCGGTCGGCTGGACGCGGGCGGCCGGCACCGCGCACCTGCGCTCGGGCCGCGAGATGGCCGCCCGACTGGCCCGCTTCCCCGGCGTGCAGCGGGCCACCGCCGAACTCGGCCGGGCCTGCGCCTTCGACTTCGCCAAGCTGGACCCGGAACTGCCCGGCTACCCCGTCCCCGAGGGCGAGACCGAGATCAGCCACCTGCGCGCCCTGGTCGCGGCCGGCGGCCCGGCCCGTTTCGGTCCCGGCAACGCCGCCGCCCGCCGCCAACTCGGCAAGGAGCTGGACGTGATCGAGGACCTCGACCTGGCCGGCTACTTCCTGATCGTGCACGACATCGTGGACTTCTGCCGGAGCCAGGACATCTGGTGCCAGGGCCGCGGCTCGGCCGCCAACTCGGCGGTCTGCTACGCCCTCGGGATCACCGCCGTCGACCCGATCCACTACAAGCTGCTGTTCGAGCGCTTCCTCTCCACCGCCCGGGACGGCCCGCCCGACATCGACCTGGACATCGAGAACCGCCGCCGCGAGGAGGTCATCCAGTACGTCTACCGCCGTTACGGGCGGGAGCACGCCGCCCAGGTCGCCAACGTGATCACCTACCGGCCCCGGCTGGCGATCCGCGACGCCGCCCGGGTGCTCGGCTACCCGCAGGGCCAGGTGGACGCCTTCAGCCGGCAGACCGATTTCCGCTCCGCCCCCGGCGCGGACGCCGTCATCCCCGCCGACGTGCTCTCGCTCGCCACCCAACTCCACGGCCTGCCACGCCACCTGGGCATCCACTCGGGCGGCATGGTGCTCACCAAGGAGCCGATCGGGGAGATCTGCCCGACCGAGTGGGCCCGGATGCCCGGGCGTTCCGTGCTGCAGTGGGACAAGGAGTCCACCGCCGGCGCCGGGCTGGTGAAGATCGACCTGCTGGGCCTCGGCATGCTCGCCGCGCTGCACGACGCCTGCGACCTGGTCGCCGAACACCACGGCCTGCGCTACGACCTGGCCACCATCCCGGACGACGACAAGGGCGTGTACGGGATGCTGCGCCGGGCCGACACCGTCGGGGTGTTCCAGGTCGAGTCCCGGGCGCAGATGGCCACCCTGCCCCGGCTCAAGCCCGACCACTTCTACGACCTGGTGGTCGAGGTCGCGCTGATCCGGCCCGGCCCGATCCAGGGCGGCTCCGTCCACCCGTACCTGCGCCGCCGCGCCGGGGTGGAGCCGCCGGGCTGCCCCCACCCGCTGATGGAGAACGCCCTCGGCAAGACCCTCGGGGTGCCGCTGTTCCAGGAGCAGATGATGCAACTCGCCATCGACTGCGCCGGGTTCACCCCGTCCGAGGCGGACCGGCTGCGCCAGGCGATGGGCGCCAAGCGCTCGCACGAGCGGGTCGCCCGGCTGCGCGAGCGGCTGCTCACCGGGATGGCCGAGCGCGGCATCCCGGCCGAGGTGGCCGAGGACGTCTACGGCAAGATCGAGGCCTTCTCCAACTACGGCTTCCCGGAGAGCCACGCGATCAGCTTCGCCTACCTGGTGTACGCCAGCGCCTGGCTCAAGTACCACTTCCCGGCGGCGTTCACCTGCGCCCTGCTGGCCAACCAGCCGATGGGCTTCTACTCCCCGCTCAGCCTGGTCGCGGACGTGCGGCGGCACGGCGTCCGGGTGCGCGGGGTGGACGTCAACGCCAGCGGTCCGCGTCCCACCCTGGAACCGTACCGGGGCCCGACGCCCAAGCCGCCGCTGACCGCCGGACGCCCGCAACCCGCCATCCGGCTCGGCCTGGAGACGGTGCGCGGCATCGGCACCCCGCAGGCCGAGGCGATCGCGGCCGGACAGCCGTACGCCGACCTGGAGGACTTCGCCCGCCGCACCGGCCTGCCCGCACCCGTCCTGGAGGCACTGGCGACGGCCGGCGCCTTCGACTGCTTCGGATTGACGAGACGTCAGGCCCTGTGGGCCGCAGGGGCGTTCGCCGGGATCACGGCCGATCTGCTCCCCGGTACCACCCCCGGCACCGAGGCGCCAGACCTGCCCGGCATGAGCCCGGTGGAGGAGACCATCGCCGACCTGTGGGCCACCGGCACCTCCGCCACCAGCCACCCGCTCCAGCACCTGCGCGCCCACCTGGACCGCGGCGGCGCGCTCCGCGCCGACCAACTCCCGGACGTGCCACCGGGAACGGCGGTGGTGGTCGGCGGCCTGGTCACCCACCGGCAGCGGCCGCCGACGGCCGGCGGGGTGCTCTTCCTCAGCCTGGAGGACGAGACCGGCCTGATCAACGTGATCTGCAACCGCCCGGTCTGGGAGTCCCAGCGCCGCACCGCCCTGGACCGAGCCGGCCTGCTGGTGCACGGCCACGTCGAACGCGACCGCGGCGCCACCAACCTGATCGCCACCCGGCTCACCCCGCTCCGGATCGGCCTCTGACCTTCGCGCCGCTCAGTCGGGGTAGCGCACCAGCCCGCTCAGGTCCAGGTCGAAGTCGAACGGATCGGGGATGCGCATGCTGTCGCCGAACTTCCGGTCGTGCCGCACGTGGTAGCGGTCGCGGTTCGGTTCGGAGAACAGCGTGACCACCCCCTCCAGCGGATCGACGATCAGGTAGAGCGGGATGCCCATCACCGCGTAGTCGCGGAGCTTGTCCACCCAGTCGTTCCCCGGGTTGGACGGTGAGACCACCTCGACCGCGACGAGGGCCTCCTCGGCGGGGGTGGTGTTGCCCGGCTGGGCCAAAGAAGCGATCGGAAGGTAGGTCAGATCGGGGTTGCGCTCCTTCGTCACGTCGGGGGTGGTCAGCGCGCTGTAGCCGCTGAAAGCGTAGTCGTCCGGGACGTGGCGCTCGAACTGCCGTTGGACGAGTGCGATGTTCAGCTGGTGAATGTTGGACGGAGCCGCCTGCATGATCAGTGTGTCGCCCGACCATTCGACGCGAACACCGTCGGGGGCAGTCCGCAGCACCTCCTCCACGAAGTCTCGGTGCCGCTCGTAGAAGCTCATGGTGCCTCCTCCGGTCTGTGCATTCGGCCGACTCGCAGTCTATGCGCGTACCCGCCCGGGACCGTTCAGGCTCCGGCGGCCGGCGCACGGCCCTTGCCGGGGGCGCCGGCGAAGGCCTGGGTGATCGGCAGCCAGGCGGTGGCGACCGGGCCGGTGGCGGTCAGGGCGAGGTCGTCGCGGTGGCGGCGCTGGGTGACCAGCAGGCAGAAGTCCAGGGCCGGGCCGGTCACCACGTCCGTCGCGTCCGCCGGGCCGAAGGTCCACGGGCTGCCGTCGGGCGCGGTCAGTTCGAGCCGCACCGGGTGCCCCGGTGCGGGCAGCCCGTGAGCCGCGAAGGCGAAGCCCAGGGTGCGCAGCCCCAGGTGGACGATGTGCCGGAGCCGGGCAGTGGGCTCCCGGGTGACGCCGAGCGCGTCGGCGACGTCCTGGCCGTGCGCCCAGGTCTCCATCAGCCTGGCGGTGGCCATCGAGGCGGGCTTCATCGGCGGGCCGAACCAGGGCAGCCGGCGGTCGGCGGGGGCTGCGGCCAGGGCGGCCTGCACCTCGGCCCGGCCGGTCCGCCAGCGGGCGAGCAGGGCGGCGGGGTCGGCGGCCGCGCCCTCCCGGGCACCCTCCTCGACCGGGTCGGCCCCGGCGGCGAGCAGGGCGGTGAAGGTGCCGCCGAGCGCCGCGGTGAAGCCCTCCGGGTCGCGGGCGGCCAGTGTCGTCCAGTCGTCGGTCCAGGCCAGGTGGGCGATCTGGTGCGCGACCGTCCAGCCCTCGGCCGGGGTGGGGCCGGCCCAGCCGTCGGCCGGCAGCTCGGCCACCAGCGCGTCCAGGACGGCGCTCTCGGCCCGCAGGTCGGCCAGCAGGCCCCGCAGGACGTCGCCCGCGGCGTTCGGGTCGGTCATCGGCTTTCCCTCCGACTGCAGTTGAACAGGAACCGTGGCAGTTGCCGCCCGCGGTTGCTACCCGCCGGTAGCCCCGCGCCCGCACCCTATGCCCTGACCCGCACCGACGCCCGCCACTCCACGAAACACGCACGTCAGGACTCTCGCCACCGGCCCCACCACGTGTGACAATTCCGCGATGACCAGGGCTGCGGACCCCCATCTTGCGCAACCCGTCGACCGTGTGCGACCCGACGACGTCGTACGGCCCGGCGGCGTCGTACGACCCGACGACCCCGAACTCGCCGCGCGCGCCGCCGAACTGGTGCGGCACGCCGTGCTCGGCGACCTCGCCCGCCGGGTGGTGGCCGAGTGCGGCGCCGACGTCGGCCTGGTCGGCGTGCCCGAGCCGCTGCCCGGGAGTCGTCCCGGCAGCGAGGGCATGGTGCTGCGGCACTGGGCCGGCACCCGGGCGGACCTGCTGCACGACGTGCCCGTCCCGGCCGGCCTCGGCCTCGGCGGTCGGGCACTCGCCGAGCGCGCCCCCACCTGGGTGCCCGACTACCGCGCGGCGACGACCATTTCGCACCAGTACGACGCGGCCGTGGCCGCCGACGACCTGTACGCGATGCTCACCGTCCCGCTGGTGGACGGCGACACCGTGCACGGCGTGGTGTACGCCTCGCTGCGCACCGTCGTGCCGTTCGGCGACGTCCGGATCTCGGCCGTCGGCAAGCTGGCGGCGGCCGCCAGCCGGGCGCTCGCCGGAGCCGCCGCCTGGGGCCGGGAGAAGCCCCGACCGGCCGCCCCGGAAAGGCCGTTGACCCGGCGCGAACACGAGGTGCTGCGCTGGGCGGCGACCGGCCGCACCAACCCGGAGATCGCCGCCCACCTGGGCCTCACCCGCAACACCGTGACCGGCTACCTCAAGTCCGCGATGCACAAGCTCGGCGTCCGCAACCGCACCGAACTCGCCCTCAAGGCACGCGAATTCGGCCTCCTGGACACGACCGCCCGCCCGCCCGGCCCGGTTCGAACGATCTAGGGCCGGACCGGGAGACCGGCATGCGGAGTTTCCTGGAGGACGGACCCGGCAGGGCGAGGTTCCGTGACACCCCGCCGGGGCCCGGCTCCCGGGAACGGCCCTGGCTAGTTGACCTGGCACTCCCGCCCGCTCCAGTACGGCTCGCGCAGCCGGAACTTCTGCAGCTTCCCGGTGGCCGTCCGCGGCAGCGCGTCCCGGAACTCCACCGAGGTCGGGGACTTGTACCCGGCCAGCCGCTGCTTGCAGTGCGCGATCAACTCCGCCTCGGTGACGGCCGCCTGGCCGTCCCGGAGCACCACCAGCGCCTTGACCGTCTCGCCCCACTTCTCGTGCGGCACCCCGATCACCGCGACCTCGGCGACCGCCGGGTGGCCGTACAGGCAGTCCTCCACCTCGATCGAGGAGACGTTCTCCCCGCCGCTGATGATGACGTCCTTCTTCCGGTCCGAGATGGTGAGTTGGCCGTCGGTGAGGGTGCCGCCGTCGCCGGTGTGGAACCACTCGTCCCGCAGCGCCTCGGCGGTGGCCTCCGGCTGCCGCCAGTAGCCGTCCAGCACGGTGTTGGAGCGCACCAGCACCTCGCCGGACGCGTCGACGCGCAGCTGGGTGCCCAGCGCCGGGGCGCCGGCCTGCACCAGCTTCTCGGCCCGCTCGGCGGCCGGCAGGGCGTCCCACTCGGCCCGCGAACGGTTGACCGTGACGATCGGGGCGGTCTCGGTCAGGCCGTAGAGCTGCATGAACTCCCAGCCCAGCTGCTCCTCGACCTGCTGCACCACCGAGGTGGGCGGCGGCGCGCCGGCCACGATCATCCGCACCCGGTCCCGGCCCGGCACCGGGCCGTCCCAGTCGGCCGCCGCGTCCAGCACCATCTGCACCACGGCGGGCGCGCCGGACAGGCAGGTCACCCCGTGCCGCTCGACCCGGCGCAGGATCTCCGCGCCGTCCACCTTGCGCAGCACGATGTGCCGGGCGCCGAGCCCGGTGATCGCGAACGGCAGGCCCCAGCCGTTGGCGTGGAACATCGGCAGGGTGTGCAGGTACACGTCCCGGTCGCTCGCGCCGTAGTGCAGGGCCATCAGCGTCGCGTTCAGCCAGGCGTTGCGGTGGGTGATCTGAACGCCCTTGGGGCGGGCGGTGGTTCCGCTGGTGTAGTTGATGGTGGCGGTGTCGTTCTCGGAGATCGCGTACCGGCGGGGCGCGTTGTCGAAGTCGTACAGCAGGGCGTCGCTGTCCGCGCCGATCACGAACTTGTGCTTGGCCACCACCCCGTCGAGCGCGTCGGCGAGTTCGGGGTCGACCAGCAGGACGGAGGCGCCGCTCTGCTCGACGATGTACGCGACCTCCTCGGCCCGCAGCCGGAAGTTGACCGGCACCAGCACCCGGCCGTACCCGCTCACCCCGAAGAAGGAGGTGAGCAGCCGGGCCGAGTTGTGCGAGACGACCGCGACCCGCTCGCCCGGCCCGACGCCGAGCCGGTCCAGCCCGGCCGCCTGGGCCCGGGCGAGTTCGGCGACCCGCCGGTAGCTCAGCTCGCCCCAGGATTCGGCCGGCTGCACCGGTTCGTCGACGATGCCGACCCGGTCGCCGTAGACCAGCTCGGCCCGGTCGAGGAAGTCCATCACGGAGAGTGGAATCTGCATGCGCCCACTGTCCCCCCTGGTCGGTTTCCTGCACACCCCCGATCGGGGGTGTCACTCGCCCCGGGGCCCTCCCGAGCACACTGCCGCGTGGTCCCCGGCGCCCTCCCGTGGCCGGCCTCCGGCCGCCGCCAGCGCCGCGACCAGCCGGTCCCGGGACTCGGTCTGAGCGGCGATCCGGCGCTCCAGCACCGCCAGCCGTTCCCGGACGATCCCCAGCACCCGTTCGGACGGCGGCCGGGAGAGCACGTCCCCGTCCAGGCAGCCCAGCAGCGGCCGGAGGTCCTCCAGGGTGAGCCCGGCGGCCACCAGGGCGCGGATGTTGCGCACCCGCACGACCGCCGGCTCCCCGTACTCCCGGTAGCCGTTGGCCGCCCGCTCGGAGTCGATCAGCCCGGCCTGTTCGTAGTGCCGCAGCGCCCGGGCCGTGCTGCCCGTCCGCCGTGCCAGTTCACCGATCAGCACCCCTACCGCGCCCCCGTTCATGTCAGCCCACCAGCGCGCCCCCGTCCACCGACAACACTACGCCGGTCACGAACGAGGCCTGCGGTGAGGCGAGTTGGGTGATCGCCCAGGCCACCTCGGCGGGCCGGCCGATCCGGCCCAGCGGGGTGTGCCGGAGCTGCCACGCACGGATCGCCGCCGACTGCTCGGGGCCGTACCCGGAGTGCTCGCCGATCGGGGTGTCGATCGCCCCGGGCGCCACCGCCACCACCCGGATGCCGCGCGGGGCCAGTTCGACCGCCCAGCTGCGGGTGATCGTCTCCAGTGCCGCCTTGCCCGCCGCGTACACCGCGTTGTTCGGCCAACCGCGCTGCCCCACGGCCGTGCTGACGTTGACCACCACCCCCCGGCTCTCGCCCAGCGCCGGCAGCGCGGCCTGTCCGAGCAGCACCGGGGCGACCAGGTTGGTGGCCAGCAGCGTCTCGATGCCCGCCCGCTGGTAGCCGCCGACGGCCTGCCCGCTCTGCACGATGCCGGCGTTGTTGACCAGTACGTCGAGCCGCCCGTACCGCTCCAGGGCCTTCCCGACGATCGTCTCCGGAGCGTCCGGCCCGGTGACGTCCGCGACCAGCGGCTCGATCAGCCCCGGGTGCGCGGCCGCCGTCTCCGCCAGCGGCTCCGCCCGCCGGCCGACCGCCACCACCCGGGCCCCCTCGGCCGCGAAGGCGCGCGCGGTCTCCCGCCCGATCCCCGTCCCGGCCCCCGTGACCACCACGACCCGCTGCTCCACCACGTTCTCGTCGCTCATGTGGAGCACTCTCCGACCCTGCCGCCAGCGTCAGGGTCAAGCCGGGCCCGCAACCGAGCGGCAGCCGAGGACCGTCCGTCAGGAGGATCACCGTGCCCGGTTCCGAACCCAGGGGGAGGCCACCCATGACTGACCAGCAGCCCGACACCCTCCGCCGCCAGGAGGGCCTCCGATGAGCACCGTCACCGTGACCGGCTATCCGACGGCGGACGGCCTGCTGCTGCGTCCCTTCGAGGACGCCGACGCACCGGCCCTGATCGAGGCCCACCGGGACGAGACGCTGCGCCGCTTCATCCGCAACCCGGTGGCCGGCGCCGAGCAGGCCGTGCGCTGGCTGAACACGCAGTACGAGGGCTGGGCGGCGGGCACCCGCTACTCCTTCGCCGTCCTCGAAGCCGGTGAACTGGTCGGCAACGTGGTGCTCAAGCGCGGTGCCCCGGGCGGGGAGCGCGCCGAGGTGGGCTACTGGACGGCGGCCCAGGCGCGCGGCCGGGGCGTGGCCCCGCGCGCGGTGGAGGCGCTCACCGGGTGGGCCTTCGCCACCTTCGCCGAGGACGGCCTGCGCCGGATCGACCTGTTGCACGAGGGCGACAACGACGCCTCCTGCCGGGTCGCGGAGAAGAGCGGCTACACCTTGACGGAGATCGTTCCCGCCTACCCGCCGTACCCGTTGGACGGTCACCGGCACTCCCGGAAAGCCCTGGACGTGACCGAACCACACAGGTCAGAGTGAGCGCATGGCTTCTCTTGTACGACACGTGACGATCGACTGCGCCGACCCGCACGCGCTCGCGGGCTTCTGGGCGCAGGTGCTGGACGGCACCCTGGCCGAGGACGACAACCCGGGCGACGAGGAGGCGGCGGTGAACTCCGCCGGTGCCTCGCTGCTGTTCATCCGGGTGCCCGAGGGCAAGTCGGTGAAGAACCGGGTCCACCTCGACCTCCAGCCGCAGGACCGCAGCCGGGACGAGGAGGTCGAGCGCCTGCTCGCCCTGGGCGCCACCGTGGTGTCGGACCAGCGCCGCCCGGACGGCACGGGCTGGGTCACCATGGCGGACCCGGAGGGCAACGAGCTGTGCGTCGAGCGCAGCCACGCCGAGCGGGTCGCCACCGGCGCCGCCTGAGCCCCGTCAGCGGCCGCCCGCCGGGTCCACGGGGACCCGGCGGGCGGCCGTTCGCTTCCGCACGCCCGGTGCATCGGGGCAGTGCCTCCGTCGGGTGCGTGCGTGGGCCGCTGCCGAGGGTTCGTCCGATAATCGACCCTGTCTGACTCCAGCGAGGCCGTCCCCGAGAACCAGGCAGGTACCCCATGGCCAGAATCGCCGTGATCGGCGCCAACGGCACCATCGGCAGCGCCGTCGTCGCGGAGGCCGCGGCACGCGGGCACGAGGTCACCGCGGTGGTCCGCGACCCGGACCGCTACCGGGGCGGGGCCGCCTCCGTGGAGCGCGGCGACGTGCTGGATCCGGCCGACGTGGCCCGGGTGGCGGCCGGCCGGGACGTCCTGGTGAGCGCCGTCGGCGGCGGCGACGGCCCGGGCCACCTGGCGCTGATCGAGCCCGCCGCCCGCTCCCTGGTCGAGGGCCTGCGCTCGCTCGTCGAGGGCGCACCCCGGCTGGTCGCGGTCGGCGGCGCGGGCAGCCTGGAGACCGCGCCGGGGGTACGGGTCTGGGACATCCCGGGCCTGCCGGAGCCGATCCTGCAGATCATGCACGCCCACGGCGCGGCGCTGGACTACTACCGGACCGTCTCCGACATCCGCTGGACGGTGCTCAGCCCGGCCGCCGAGATCGGCCCGGGGGAGCGGACCGGCCGCTACCGGACCGGCCTGGAGCAGCTGCTCACCGACGGCGAGGGGCGCAGCTGGATCTCGGTGCCGGACTACGCGGTCGCCCTGGTGGACGAGATCGAGCAGCCCGAGCACATCGGCGAGCGCTTCACCTGCTGCGCCCTGTGATGTCGTGCGCTGTGTGCCGGTGCCCGCTCTGACCCGTTCAGCCCAGCTGGATCGACCGCTTGGCGAGCCCCATCCAGAACCCGTCGATCACGCTGCGCTGGCTGCCGAGATCGGCCTCTCCGGCACCGAGGGTGACGAACAGCGGGGCGAAGTGCTCGGTGCGCGGGTGGGCCAGCCGCCCGGCCGGGGCCTTGTGCTCGAAGTCGAGCAGCGCGTCCAGGTCGTGGGCGTCCAGGGCGCGCTTGCCCCAGTCGTCGAACTCGGCCATCACCGAGCTGATCCGGCCGTCGCTGCTGAGCGCCCGCAGGTTGTGGGTGAAGAAGCCGCTGCCGATGATCAGCACGCCCTCCTCGCGCAGCGGGGCGAGCCGGCGGCCGATCTCCAGCAGGCGCTGGGGGTCCAGGGTGGGCATGGAGATCTGCAGCACCGGGATGTCGGCCTCCGGGAACATCTCCACCAACGGCACGTACGCGCCGTGGTCGAGCCCGCGGTCGGGGATGTCCTGGACGGGCGTGCCCGGGGCGCGCAGCAGCTTGCGCACGCGCTCGGCCAGGTCCGGTGCGCCGGGGGCGGTGTACCGGACCGTGTAGTAGTGCTCGGGGAAGCCCCAGAAGTCGTAGACCAGCGGCACGGCGGTGACGGCACCGACGGCCAGCGGGGCCTCCTCCCAGTGGGCGGAGACCATCAGGACGGCCTTGGGGCGCGGCAGCTCGGCGGACCAGGCGGCCAGCTCGCCCGGCCAGATCGGGTCGTCGGCGAGCGGCGGCGCGCCGTGCGACAGGTACAGGGCGGGCATGCGCTCGGGGGCCGCGGCGCTCATGGCGTCCTCCTCGGGGTCGGTCGGGAGCCCTGGGGCAAGTAGTTCAAATTTGAATCTCTGCTACTGACGGTACACCTTCGTTCGAATTTGAACAACAGGAGTAGGCTTCACCCATGTCCTCACTGAACGAACCCCGCTGGCTCGACCGGGACGAGATGGCCGCCTGGCGGGGCTTCGTCGTCGCGAGCAACCTGCTGAACCGGCGGCTGGAGCGCCAGCTCAAGGAGGACTCCGGCCTCTCCCACCAGCAGTACGAGATCCTGGTGCACCTGTCCGCCGCCCCGGGCGACTCGCTGCGGATGACCGAACTCGCCGACAAGCTGGTCACCTCCAAGAGCGGACTGACCTACCAGGTCACCCAGCTGGAGCGGATGGGCCTGGTCGGCCGCCGCTCCTGCCCCAGCGACGTGCGCGGCGTCATCGCCGAACTCACCGATCAGGGGCGGGAGATGATCCGCCAGGCCGCACCCGGGCACGTCGCCCTGGTGCGCGAGCTGCTGATCGACGTGCTCACCCGCGAGCAGCTGGCCGTGCTCGCCGAGGGCCTCGGCGCGGTCAGCGCCCGGCTGCGCCAGGACGAGACTTCCTAGCCGCCCCGGTTTCCCCGCAGTGCGGCGGCCCGCTCCCGCAGCAGCTCGCGCTCCCGCTCGTTGCGGGTCAGCTCCGCCGCCCGATCGAACTCCGCCCGTGCCTCCGCCGCCCGCCCCAGCCGGGCCAGCAGATCACCCCGCACGCTCGGCAGCAGGTGGTAGTCGCGCAGGGCCGGCTCCGCCGCCAGGGCGTCCACCAACTCCAGCGCGGCGGCCGGTCCCTGGGCCATCGAGACGGCCACCGCCCGGTTCAGCGCCACCACCGGCGAGGGCGACAGGGCGAGCAGCCGCCCGTACAGCGCGGCGATCGTCGCCCAGTCGGTGTCCTCGTACCGCCGCGCACTGGCGTGGCAGGCGGCGATCGCGGCCTGCACCGAGTACGGCCCGGTGCCCGCCCGTTGGAACGCGTCGAAGCCACGCCGGATCAGCAGCCCGTCCCAGCGCGCCCGGTTCTGCTCGGCCAGCAGCACCGGCCGCCCGTCGGGCCCGGTGCGGGCGGCCGTCCGCGAGGCCTGGAACTCCAGCAGCGCGGCCAGCCCGTGCACCTCCGGCTCGGCGGGCGCCAGCGCGGCCAGCACCCGGGCCAGCCGCAGCGCGTCCTCGCACAGCTGCGGGCGGAGCAGGTCGTCCCCGGCGGTGGCCGAGTAACCCTCGTTGAAGATCAGGTAGATGACCTCCAGCACCGAGGACAGCCGCTGCGCCCGGTCCGCGCCGTACGGCACCTCGAACGGCACCCGCGCCTTGGCCAGCGTCCGCTTCGCCCGGACGATCCGCTGCGCCACCGTCGGCTCCGGCACCAGGAAGGCGCGGGCGATCTCCGCGGTGGTCAGGCCGCCGAGCAGCCGCAGGGTGAGCGCGATCCGGGCCCGCGCCGACAGCACCGGGTGGCAGGCGGTGAAGATCAGCCGCAGCAGGTCGTCGTCGATGTCCTCCGGCCCGGACGGCTCCACCGGCTCGGGCGGCGGCGCGTCCTCCAACGACCGCCCCACCTCGGCGAGTTTGCGGGCGTAGACCTCCCGGCGGCGCACCAGGTCGATCGCCCGCCGCTTGGCGGTGGCCGTCAGCCAGGCGCCCGGGTTGTCCGGTACGCCGTCCCGCGGCCACTGCTCCAGTGCGGCCACCAGCGCGTCCTGCGCCAGCTCCTCGGCGATCCCGACGTCCCGCACGATCCGGGCGGCCGCGGCGATGATCCGGGCGGACTCGATCCGGAACACCGCCTCGACGGCCGCCACCGCATCCCTCTCCGTCACGGCCACCCATCAGAGCAGCCGGCGGAGAGGGAGGCAACCGGGGCGTGTTCCGGCGCCACGGCGGCTGTTGCTGCGGGGGCTGTTACTTCGGGGGCTGCGGCATCTCGTCGATCTGCCGGACCTCCGCCTCGACCTGCCAGTGCGCCGGGTGGGTCTGCAGGAAGCGCCGGGTCCACTCCAGCGCCTCCGCCTTGTCCTTGCACTGCAGGATGGCGTAGCCGCCGACGACCTCCTTGGTCTCGGTGAATGGCCCGTCGGTGTAGCCGACCTTGCCGTCGTTCCAGGTCACCCGGGTGCCCTGGGCGGTCGGGGTCAGCCCGGCGGTCTCCAGCATCACCCCGGCCCTGGTGATCTCCTCGAACAGCGCCCCCATCCGCTGCTCGAACCCGGGGTCGGGCTCCCAGCCGTCGCGGGCGTTCTCGTCGATGCGGATCAGCGTCATGAAGCGCGGCATGGTGACTCCTCGGTCCTGCGGGCGGGGCCTCTCCCCGCCGCTCACCCCTGCGTCGATCGGGCCGGTGCCGGATCGACACCCGCCGCGAAGAATTCTTCCGCCGGTTCCCGGGCGGGGTGCCACGGGTTGGGCCGTCCGTGATCGAATGGTTCGGACGCGAAAGCGATGGAGGGGGAGAGATGCTCGACGAGATCATCGGCGTGGTGGTGGCAGCCCTGACGCCCGGGGGTGCGGGGGAGCGGACGCAGACGCACGAACAGATCTTCAAGGCGGGGCGGGTGCTGGTCTTCGAGGGCTGCGTCATCGGCCCTCGTCCCTACTGCCGCCCGGAGGCGGCCTTCCTGCACCTCTCGCTCACCGCGCTGGCGATCTCGCCGGTCCGGGAGACCAGTGCGCTGGCCCGCCACCTGCCGGTCGGCGGCCTGGGGCTGGTCGAGGTGCGCAAGTGGCGCGAGGGCGACCCGGCGGCGATCAAGAAGCACTGGGACGTGGTCGAGTGCCGGGACGGCGAGGACACCGTGCTGATCGGCTTCGAGCTGTTCTACACGCAGTACGTGCGCCGGGCGCTTCAGCTGGACGAGGTCTGACGCGCGGCCCCCACCGGCCCCGGCGCGCACAGCAGCGCCGCCCGCAGGTCCAGCCGGTCCCGCAGCCGGGCCAGGTTGCGGCCGGTCAGCTCCTCGATCCGGCGGATCCGGTAGTGGACGGTGTTGACGTGGATGTGCAGCGACTCCGCCGTCCGGGCCCAGGAGCCGTCGAGGTCCAGGAACACCGCCAGGGTGCCCAGCAGCGAGACGGCGTTCTCGGCGTCGTGGGCGGTCAGCGGGGCCAGCAGCCGGGCGTGGAAGGCGGCCGTCACCTCGGGCGGGATGCCGCGCAACAGCCCGTCCAGTGAGTCCAGTTCGGCCGCGCTGCCGACCGGGCCGGCCGCGCCCGCCAGCACGTACCGGGCCTGCACCAGCGCGGCGCGCAGCGGCTGGGGGGCGGGCGGTGCGGCCGGGCCGACGCCGATCCGCAGGGTGCGCCGGCCGGTCAGTGCGGCCTGCAGGGCGGGCCGGGCCCGGCGCAGCCGTTCGGCGACCCGTTCGGCGGGCGCGGCCACCAGGGCGGCGCCCGCCCCGGTGCGGTCGGTGCCCGCCGCGTACGGCACGCCCAGCGGATGCAGCGCCTCGGCCAGCGCGCGCGCCGCCCAGTCGGCCGGCGGCTCGTCGCCGGCCCGGCCGGGCTCGATCCGCGCGGTGACCGCGACCAGCGGACCGGCCTCGCCCAGCCCGCAGGCCGCGAGCGGCTCGGCGAGCCCGCCGTCGTCGGCCAGCGCGTCCAGCAGCCGTCCGGCGGCCAGGCGCCGGGCGCCGGACGCGGCCCGGGTGCGGGCGGCGAGCGGGGCGAGCAGCTCGGCCAGGCACTGCAGCACCGGCTCCACCGCGGGGGTGTGGGGGTGGGCCCGCAGTCGCCAGCCGTCGAACGGGGAGCCGTCCTGCGGGCCGACCGGCAGCCCGACCCCGCCGCGACCGGCCCGCCCGGCGGGCGGCGCGGGCGGTGGCCCGCCGGCGATCGGGCGGCCGCCGGTGGTGCTGATCGTGCAGTCCGGCAGCCCGAGCCGGCCGACCGCGTGCGCCAGCACCTCGCCGGGCCCGGCCTCGGTGCGGACCAGGTCGAGCAGCTCGCTCCGGACGGCCTCCGGGATCGCCGCGGTGTCCTGTACCCCGGCCCGCAGGTCGCCCCAGAGCCGCAGGTAGACCCGGTCGGTGACGGCCCGGAAGCTCACCCCGGCGGGCACCGCGAGCAGTGGGATGCCGTGGGTGCGGCAGGCCTCGGCCAGGCCGTCCGGGATGCTGCCGTGGGTGCCTTCGCCGGCCAGCAGGGCGGCCACGCCCGCGCTGCGCAGCGCGGTGGCGAAGCGCAGCGCGCCGGAGTCGTCGGCGGGCCGCCACCAGACCAGGCCGGTGAGCACGAGTTCGCCGGGCTGGAGGTAGCGCGCCGGGTCCTGGAGGTCGGTGGAGCTGACGCCGGTGACCGGGCGGTCGAGCAGGTCCGGGGTGCCCCAGGCCAGTCGGATGGACAGGTCGTCGAGGTGCAGCAGGTCGCCGACGATCATCTCTCGCTCGCTCTCGCCCGGGTGTCGCCTTGGTGCGTCGCCCCCCGGCCTACTCGCAGATGAGAGGGCTGGCGGCGCAGTCGCATCGTAAATGCCAGTTGGGTAAGCGTGAACCTTCTTGTCGGATCATCCAGCGGAGGGTCCTGTGGCTGGTGTCCGGAACCAGTCGTCCACCCGATTGCCGGGTTGCTTCAATCGGTGGGCGGGGCGCGCCGAGCCCTTCTCCTCCGGCGCGCTCCGTGAAGGCCGCAGCTGCAAGCCAGCTCGGCGACCCGGCACACTCCGCCGGATAGTCCGCCGCGGTGCCCCGGTGACGTGCCCGGGGCCGGCGGCCGTGCCGCGCAAACCGCTCGCCCGGGGCGGCTTTCCGTGCCAACATGCCCCATATGGGGACGATTCTGCACGGCACGCTGGTCACCCTCCGCCCGGCCACCGCCGACGACATCCCGGCGCTGGTGGCGATCCGCAGCACGCCCGAGGTGTTCGCCCGCTGGCGCGGCGGCGACGACCTGGTCGACGAGGTCGCCGGGGACCTGGAATCGCCCGACACCGAGACCTTCGCGATCGACGTGGGCGGCCGGGTGGTCGGCGCCGTCCAGTGGTACGCCAACAACGACGACGAGTACCGCCACGCCGGGATGGACCTCTACCTGGACCCGTCGGTGCACGGCCTGGGCCTGGGCACCGACGCCGTGCGCACCATGGCCCGGCACCTGGTGCACGACCACCACTACCACCGGCTGGTGATCGACCCGGCCGCGGACAATCTCGCCGCGATCCGCTGCTACACCAAGGTGGGCTTCCGCCCGGTCGGCACCATGCGCCAGTACGAGCGTGGCCCGGACGGCAGTTGGCACGACAACCTGCTGATGGATCTGCTCGCGGACGAACTGTCGGACGGCTGACGTAAGCTCACCGGGTCCTCGCCGCCCGGTGCAAGGGTGTACAGACATCTTGTCAGCCAACCGCGCTGACCTGTACAGACACCTCGTCGCCACAGGAGCGATCGAAACTGATCGCCTGCCGTTCTTCCCGAAGTACCGAGCAGTAGCTAGCGTTCCCCCGCCAATCCCCGGCGGCCGGTCACCCCGGGCCGGCCGGGCCCACCGGATTGACGGACCCAGGAGAACGCCCATGCTCTCGCGTCGCACGGCCACCGCCCTCACCTCGGCGGCCGCCGCCGCACTGCTGTTCGGCGGCACCGCGCCGACGGCCTTCGCCACCACCGCGGCTAGCCCCACCACGCTGTCCGTCTTCGCGTTCAACGTCGACCTCGGCACCGCGATCGTCGACAGCACCCAGAACGAGCAGGCCGCCCGCCGCACCCCGGTGATCGAGCAGATCGTCCGCCAGCACAACGCCGACGTGGTCGTCCTGGACGAGCAGTTCAACAACAGCTCGACCGCCGACATCAACGCCAAGCTCGCCGACCTCTACCCGTACCGCACCCCGGTGGTCGGCGGGGTCTGCTCCGGCGGCGGCTGGACGGGCGTCAGCGGCAACTGCTCCAGCTCGCTGTTCGTCATCAACGGCGGCACGATGATCCTCTCCAAGTACCCGATCACCGCCCAGTACGCCCACGTCTTCAGCAACTCCACCTACGGCACCTGGGACTACCACGCCAACAAGGGCGCGGCGCTGGTGCAGGTGAACAAGAACGGCAGCACCGCCTGGGTGGTCGGCACCCACCTGCAGGCCGACGAGTCCGACACCTCCACCGACACCACCCAGTCCACCCGGCTCGGCCAGCTCGCCGAGATCCGCGCCTGGGTCGACGGCATCGTCGGCAGCAGCGCGCCGGTGCTGATCGGCGGCGACCTCAACGTCGAGTACTTCCACGGCCAGAGCCGCGGCGACTACGCCAACGCCCAGAACGCGGTCAACGGCGTGCTCGGCACCCCGGCCACCGACCCGACCCAGGCCCACACCACCATGGACTGCCCGGTCTCCTCCTGGTGCCAGTACATGGCGGGCGTGGAGACCTTCCCGACCGACTACCGGGACGACCTCGACTACATCGGCTACCTCAACGCCCCGGGCCGCCCGGTGCCGACCTCGATGTCCAACGTGAAGATCGACTTCGACCCGCAGGCCGGCTGGACGCCGGGCCGGCTGGACACCAACGCGCCCAGCGACCACTACCCGGTCGAGGCCGCCTTCCAGCTGAACTGACGTACGTCTTGAGGCTGTTGTCGCTGCTACCGCGCAGCCGCGGCCGGGCAGCCGCAGGAGCGCCGCACCACCAGCCGGGCCGGGAAGGTCCGGGCCCCGGAGGCGCGGCGCTCGGGCCCGCCGAGCACGAGGTCCAGCGCGGCCCGGGCCATCTCGTCCTGCGCGGTGGTGACGGTGGTCAGCGCCGGTCCGGCGATCACCGCCTCGGCGATGTCGTCGAACCCGGCCACCGCGAGGTCCTCCGGCACCCGGATGCCCAGGTCGTCGGCGGCCCGCAGCAGGCCGATCGCCTGGTCGTCCGTCGCGCAGAACACGGCGGACGGCCGGTCGGGCCGGCTGAGCAGGGTGAGCGCCTCGGCGTGCGCCCGGACCCGGTCGAAGGGCGCCGGGGTGAGCCGCCCGTCGGTGGACAGCTCGGCCTCGGCCAGCGCCTCGGCCCAGCCGGCCGTCCGTCCGGTGACCGGGTCGAGCGGGCTGAGCGCCAGGGTGCCGCCGAAGCAGTGCACCTCGGCGTGGCCGTGGCCGAGCAGGTGGCGGACCACCTCGCGGGCGCCGCCCTCGTCGTCCGCCACCACGGCGACGCCGTCGGCGCTCTCCGTCCGGTGGTGCAGCAGGACGACCGGGGTGCCGTCGGCTGAGTCGAAGCCGGTCAGCCCGGGGGTGGCCGGGTCCTGGGTGACCAGGATCAGGCCGTCCACCTGCATCCCGAGGAAGGCCCGGATGTAGTGCGCCTCACGCTCGTCGGCGTAGTCGGAGTTGCCGATCAGCAGCAGTCGGCCGTGCTCGGTGGCGGCCTGCTCGACGGCGTGCGCCAGCCCGGCGAAGAAGGGCTGGCGGGCGTCCGGCACGACCATCCCGAGCAGGTTGGTCCGCCGCCGCGCCATCGCCTGGGCGACCCGGTTGGGCCGGTAGCCGAGCTCCTCCACCGCCGCGAGGACCCGGGCCCGGGTGGCCGCCGCCACCGGCCGCGGTCCGTCGTTGATCACATAACTCACGACCGCTGTGGACGTCCCCGCCACCCGCGCCACATCGTCCCGTGTCACCCTCGCCATGACCAGTGAGCCTACACAGCACCTCCGACCAGCGTGTTTTCCGCGTCCGGGGGAACCCCCGATCGGCCCGTCCCGGGCGGCGTTCTTCTGGGCGGAGCTGCTGGTCGCGATCGGCCTGACCATGGTCGTGGTCAGCGGTGCCCGGATCGAGGGCGCGCCTCGCCCGGCCGTGAGCGCCGGCCGTGAGCCCAGGGCCAACCCTGAGCGCTAGACGGCGTCCGGCACGATCACCGTCAGGGAGGTCTCCTGCCGCAGGAAGCCCAGGGCCTCGTAGACCCGGCGGGCCGGGTTGCCCTCGGTCACCGCCAGGTGCACCTCGGCCAGCCCTCGGTCGGCGGCGTCCGCGACCGCCCGGCGCAGCAGGTCGGCGCCGAGTCCGCGGTAGCCGCGCCGCGGGTGGCGGAAGACCTCGGCGACCCAGGGCAGGCCGTCGCGGTCGGTCAGCACGGCGGCGGCGACCACCCGGTCCTCGGCGTCCACGGCGAGCAGGCTGGAGGGCAGCACCGGGCCGATGGCCTGCCCGGCCAGCAGCGGGCCGATCCGGTCGGCGACGGCCTGGGCGTCGTCGCCGGGAAAGTGGTCCACGTGGGCCGGGTCGAAGGCGGCCCGCCAGGACTCCAGCATCTCCTGTGGCGAGCGGTCGCAGGGCACCGCCCGCAGGCCCTCGCGCAGCGGCGTCCCGGCCCACTCGGCGGGCGGGGGATCGGCGCGCAGGTCGCGCCGGAAGGTGTGGGCGTGCCGCAGGGCGGTCGCGCCCCGCGCCAGCAGCCGCTGTCCGAGCTCGGGCGGGCCGGAGACGACCCAGCCGGGCAACTCGGTGCGGATGTACTCCGCCGCGTCCGCCGAGTCGTCCAGCACCTCCAGCAGGTCGGCCCAGGGCCGCCCCTCCCGCTCGCCCAACCGGTACCGCAGCACCGGTACACCGTCGCCGTTCCTCCTGATCACCCGGTCCGCGTCGGCCATGGCCCCACCCCGTTCACGAGATCGTTCGCCGGCGGCCCATGCTCACCAGAACCGGGAGCCCGGTGCAACGGGTTTTCGATCAGCGGGTTTTCGACCAGCGGGTTTCGAGGCGGCGTTCGTGGCACCCGCGCGCTCGTGGCGGCGGCTCAGCTCACCACCGCCGCGCGGACGCAGAGCACGTCCGGCAGGTGGGAGACCAGCAGCGACCAGTTCTCGCCCTCGTCGCGGCTGCCGTACACGTCGCCGGTCCGGTTGCCGAAGTAGATCCCGGCCGGGTCGGCGTCGTCGGTGCGCAGGGCGTCGCGCAGCACGATCCCGTAGTGGTCCTCGCCCGGCAGGCCGTTGGCCAGCTGCTTCCAGCTGGTGCCGGCGTCCGTGGTGCGGAAGACCCGGCAGCGGCGGCCGGGCGGGATCCGGTCGTCCGCGCCGCCGAGCGGGAAGAGGTAGGCGGTGTCGCCCCGGCGCGGATGGGCGGCGATGGCGAAGCCGAACTCGGCGGGCAGCCCGTCCACGATGGAGCGCCAGCTCGCGCCCCAGTCGTCGCTGCGGTAGACGCCGCCGTGGTTCTGCAGGTAGAGCCGGTCGGGGTGGACCGGGTCCGCGGCGATCTTGTGGACGCACTGGCCGAACTCGGGGTACTGGCGCTCCTCCGGGAAGAACTCGGCGCGCAGGCCGGTGTTGGAGGGGGCCCAGCTGTCGCCGCCGTCCTTGCTGCGGTAGACGCCGCCGCTGGAGACGGCGACCAGCAGCCGCTGGGGGTCGCGCGGGTCGGTGAGGATGGTGTGCAGGCCCTGGCCGCCGTACCCGGCGCCCCACTCGGGCCGCTGGGGGTGGTTCCAGAGCGACTCGACGAGGGCGAAGGTCTCGCCGCCGTCGGTGGAGCGGAACAGCGCGGCCGGTTCGGTGCCCGCGTACACCACTCCGGGAACCTCCGGCCCGGCGGGCTGGAGCTGCCAGACCCGGGTGAGCGAGGCGCCGGTGGACTCGGGGAAGCGGATCGCCGGGCGCGTCGGCTCGTGCCAGGTGGCGCCGAGGTCGTCGGAACGCCACACCGAGGGGCCCCAGTGGCTGCTGTCGGCGCCGACCAGCAGTCTGGTCCGGCCCTTACGGCGGTCGATCGAGACGGAGTAGATCGCGTTCATCCGGAAGTGCGGCCCGCTGAACTCCCAGTCCAGCCGGTCGCGGCTGCGGCCGAGAAAGAGGCCCTTCTCGGTTCCGACGGCCAACAGCACCTCGGTCATGCCTCACACCACCTGATCACGAGCACGGCCCCCCGGGACGGCCCCCCGAGGCGCGTCGGCACGCCTCATCGCCAGTGTCCCGCCGTCCGCCGGTGGTCACATCTCGCCGCGCCGCGCCGGCCGGCCGGACCACATGCACCCCGGTAGGGCTCGGGCACCCCGGCCGCGCCGGGCAGGCCCTAGCCCCGGCAGCCCTCCAGCAGCCGCAGCCACACCTCGCTGATCGTCGGGTAGGCGGGGACGGCGTGCCAGAGCCGGTCGATCGGCACCTCGCCGACCACCGCGACGGTCGCGGAGTGCAGCAGTTCGGCGACGGCCGGGCCGACCAGGCAGGCGCCGACGATAACCTCCCGGTCCAGGTCGAAGACCACCCGGGCCCGGCCACGGTAGCCGTCGGCGTACAGCGAGGCCCCGGCGACGTCGCCGATCTCGTGGTCGACTGCCTTGACCCGCAGCCCGAGCCGCTCGGCCGCCGCCAGGGTCAGGCCGACGGCCGCGACCTCCGGCTGGGTGAACACCACCTGCGGCGCGCCGGCGAGGTCGGCGGACGCGGAGTGCGCGCCCCAGCGCGAGGTGTCCAGCGCACGCCCCTGGGCGCGGGCGGCGATCACCGCACCGGTGATCCGGGCCTGGTACTTGCCCTGGTGGGTGAGCAGCGCCCGGTGGTTGACGTCCCCGGCGGCGTACAGCCACTCGCCGTCCACGCCCAGCACCGTGCAGCTGTCGTCCACGTCCAGCCAGCTGCCCGGCCGCAGCCCGACCTGCTCCAGCCCGACGTCGGCGGTGCGCGGCGCCCGTCCGGTCGCGTACAGCACCTCGTCGACGGTCAGGCGCTCGCCCCCGGTCAGCCGCTCGCCGTCGTTCAGGGAGAGCACCACCGGCCCGGAGGCCCCGGTGCGCTCCAGCGCGGTCACCTCCGTGCCGAAGCGGAGGTCCACCCCCGCCTCCCGCAGGCTCTCGGCGACCAGCTCGCCCGCGAACGGCTCCATCCGCGGCAGCAGCGCGTCGCCGCGCACCAGCAGCACCACCTTGGAGCCGAGCGCCCGCCAGGCGCAGGCCATCTCCACCCCGACCACCCCGCCGCCGACCACCGCGAGGCGCCCGGGGACGGTCGGCGAGCCGGTCGCCTCCCGATTGGTCCACGGGTGGGCCTCCGCCAGCCCGGGCACGTCGGACGGCAGCACCGGGCGGCTGCCGGTGCACACCGCGACGGCGTGCCGGGCGGTGAGCACCCGCTCGGTGCCATCCTCCGCCTCCACCGTGACGGTCCGCACGCCCGCCAGCCGGCCGTGGCCGCGGACCAGCTCGATGCCGGTGTCCCGCAGCCACTGCACCTGGCCGTCGTCCTTCCAGTGCGAGGTGAAGGAGTCCCGCCGGGCCAGCACCGCCACCGCGTCCAGTCGTCCGTCGCCGACCGCCTCCCGGGCGCCGCCCACCGCGCGGGCGTCGTCCAGCGCGGCCCCCGGGCGCAGCAGCGCCTTGCTCGGCATGCAGGCCCAGTACGAGCACTCGCCGCCGACCAGTTCGGCCTCCACGATCACCGTGCGCAGCCCCGCGGCGACCGTCCGGTCGGCCACGTTCTCACCGGTCGGGCCGGCGCCCAGGACGATGACGTCGTACTCCTCGGCGGTGCTGCTGGTCATGTCCCGTCCTCCGTGGTCTCGCGGGCCTCGCGTGGTCCCGCCTGGTGCGGGCCGCTCTCGACGGCCGCCGGCGTGGGCCCCATCCTGCGACGCGCAGGGGCCCGCGCGCGGGCGAACACGCGGACGGACTCAGATTGCCGCGAGCTCCGCCAGCAGGGCGGCCGTGTCGGCGGGGCGGGAGAACATCGGCCAGTGCCCGGTGGGCAGTTCACGCAGTTCCCAGTTGGGCCGGTCCATCCCGGCGAACCACGGGTGCCCGGCCGCGATCAGCGCCCGCACCTGTTCGAGCGGGAAGGAGCAGGAGACCAGTGCCTGCGGCAGCGCGGCCCCGGCGCCGGTCAGCCGCAGCGCGTCCCGGTAGGCCCCGGCCGGGTGCGGGGTCAGCCGGGTGCGGACCTGCGCGAGGGCAGCCTCGTCCAGGCCCTCGATGCTGGACCCGTGGGCGGCCATGTACTCCCAGGAGGGCATCGGGAACCGGCCGTCGACCACCGTGGCGTCGGCCTCCGCCCGGAAGTCGGGCTGCCAGAGGTCGTACACCGAGGTGCCGTCGACCATCGGGCCGCTGTCCAGGTAGACCACCCGCCGGATCCGCTCCGGCATCCGGTCCGCGACCCCGCACACCGGCGCGCAGGCACCGCTGTGCGCGACCAGCACCACGTCCCACAGGTCCTCGCGCACCAGCAGCTCGACCAGGTCCGCGATGTGCTCCTCCAGCCCGAAGTCGCCCTGCTCGCCCGCCCGTTCCGCGAGCCCCGGCAGGCTCACCGGGTGGACCCGGTGCCCGGCCGCGCGCAGCGGCGCGGCCACCTCGTCCCAGGCCCAGGCACCGAGCCAGAGCCCGGGAACCAGTACGAACGTGCTCATGGTGGATCGCTCCTTCCGCGATGGGACCCCCGTCACCGGCGACTCTAGCGTCCGAACCGGACGGATCGCGCCCGGATTTCCCGCCTCGGGAGCGCCCCGGGTGGAGCACCCGGTCGGCCGTCAGGCCTGGCCTTCGGCCGCCTGCTCCTCCGCCACCTTGCGCTTGACCTCGGTCATGTCCAGGTTGCGGGCCTGGCCGATCAGGTCCTCGAAGACCGGCTCCGGCAGCGCGCCGGCCTGGGAGAAGACGAGCACGCCCTCGCGGATGATCGCCAGCGTCGGGATCGACTGGATGCCGAACGCGGCGGCCAGCTCCTGCTGGGCCTCGGTGTCGACCTTGGCGAAGACCAGGTCCGAGTGGCGCTCCGCGGCCTTCTCGTACACCGGGGCGAACTGGCGGCACGGCCCGCACCACCCGGCCCAGAAGTCGATGAAGACGAAGTCCTTGCCCTCCGGGCCCGGGACGATGTCGTCGAAGTTCTCCTTGGTCAGCTCGACCGTGTTGCTCATCTCGCGGATCCTTCCCTTCCGAAGGTGGCGGCACAGACCATGTGCCCCGGACAACGGTGATGCCCGCCGGGGTATTCCGGGCGCCGTGCGGATTGAGCACGCGGCGGCCATCGCCCGTACAGAAGGGTGTCCAGTCCGTCCACCGAGGCGGGAGGCGCCCATGCGCAGCACACCCCGCACCCGGCGGGCCGCCGTGCTCGCCGCGACCGACATCGCCGCGGCCGCCCTGGTCGCCGGCTGCGGGTCGTCCGGGGCCGGCAAGTCGAGCACCCCGAGCATGTCGGGCAGTCCCGCTGCTCCGGCCGGTACCACCCTGCGGACCGCGCACGACCCCGAGCTCGGCACGGTCGCCACCGACAGCGCGGGCTTCACGCTCTACCGCTTCGACCAGGACGAGACCAACCCGCCGGAGTCCTACTGCAACGGTAACTGCGCCACGGTCTGGCCGCCCGAGCAGGCCCACGGCAACGTCACCGCCAAGGGCGTCGACAGCAAGCCGGTCGGCACCGTCACCCGCTCCGACGACACCGAGCAGGTCACCGTCAACGGCTCGCCGGTCTACCGCTTCTCGATGGACACCAAGGCCGGTGACACCAAGGGCGAGGGCGTGGCCGGCAGCTGGTTCGCGGTGACCCCGACCGGCGGCAAGGCGATGCCGAGCGGCAGCCCGGCGCCCAGCTCGCCGGGGCCCGCCAACCCCACCCCGATGCCCAGCACGCCGGGCTACTGACCGATGCGCGTCGACCGATGCCGGCCACCGCCGCCGACGGACCGCCGCCGCCGGCCGACGGCCGCCGACCGCTGCCGATCACCGCCCTCGCCCGGGAGGCCAGGGTGCGCAAGGATGAAGTGGTGACCGATGAGCACCCCGCCGGCGGTTCCGCCGCGCACGGCACGGGGGCCCCCGACGAGGAACTGATGCGGGCCCTGTACCGCGAGCACGCCGGTCCGCTCTTCGCCTTCGTCCTCCACCTGGTCGCGGGCGACCGGCAGCGCGCCGAGGACGTCGTCCAGGAGACCCTGGTCCGGGCCTGGCGCAACATCCACCGGCTCGACCCGCAGGCCGACTCGCTGCGGCCCTGGTTGGTCACCGTCGCCCGCCGGATCGTCATCGACGACCACCGCAGCGCCCGCGCCCGCCCGCGCGAGGTGGACGCGGAGGCCCTGGAACAACTGCCCGCCGAGGACGATATCGAGCGGGCCCTGCGGATGATGACCGTCGCGGACGCGCTCGCCGACCTCTCGCCCGCCCACCGGGAGGTCATCGTCGAGACCTACCTCAAGGGCCGCACCGCGAAGGAGGCCGCCGCCGAACTCGGCATCCCGGCCGGGACCGTCCGGTCGAGGGTGTTCTACGCACTGCGCTCGCTCAGGCTCGCGCTGGAGGAAAGGGGAGTGACGTCGTGACCACGTGGCCCGCCCCCGACCCCGGCCTGCCCGCCGGAGTCGGGCACCTGGACGTCGGAGCGTACGTCCTCGGCCTGCTGGAGCCCGCCGAGGGCGCCGCCTTCGAACGGCACCTGGCGGGCTGCCCGCAGTGCACCGAAGAGTTGCGGCAACTCAAGTCCGTCGGGAGGCTGTTGGCCGAGTACTCGGCCGCGGCCGCGGCCGCGGGGCTGGATCCGGCCGGGCCCTTGCCGATGCCGAACGGCCGGCTCCTGGACCAGCTGGTCGCCGAGATCAGGGCCAGCCGGCGGCGGGGGCGGATACGGCGGCTGGCCCTCGCCCTCGCCGCGACCGCGATGGTCGCGGCGGGCCCGGCCGTCACGGCCGCGGTGCTCACCGCCGAGACCACGCCCGGCGTGGTCGCCGTCGCCGAACAGTTCAGCGCCACCGACCCGACCACCGGCGCCAAGGCCACCGTCGGCGTCGACGGCAAGGCCTGGGGCAGCCAGGTCAGCCTGCAACTCTCGGGTGTGCAGGGCCCGTTGATCTGCAGCCTGGTCGCCGTCTCGCACGGCGGCGAGCACGAGACGGTCACCACCTGGAGCGTCCCGGCCGACGGACAGGGCGAGGCCTACGAGCGCGGGACGCTGCGCACCGTCGGCGGCGCGGCCCTCCAGCCGCGCGACATCGACCACTTCGAGGTGCGGGTCCAGGGCACCGACGCCCTGCTGGTCGCGGTCCCGGCGCACACGACCTGACCGGTGCGAATCCCGTTCCGAGCCGGGCCCGGTTCAGAACGGCCCGTGCGGCGCCGGTCCCACCACGCCGTCACCGGTGGTCTGCGCCGCCCGGCCCGCTTCTCCGCCCGCCGCTGCGCCGCGAACTCCTCGGCCCGGGCCAGCCACAGCACCCGCGCCTCGTGCAGTTCCTCCACCGCCCGCACCAGCGAGTCCGGGTCGGCCGCCAGGAGTCGGGGCATCCGCGCGCTGACGGTGAGGTGGTGGTAGGTCGCCCGGAGGCCGTACGGGGCGAACTCGGTCAGACAGGTCCGCAGGGCGCTGTGGCGCCGGTACGGCGGGAGGGTGGCGTCGTGCACCCGGGCCCGGTGGGTGCGGAAGCTGGTCACGGCGAGGCCTCCAGGGCGAGTGCCCGGGTCAGTGCGGCGGTGAGGGCGGGGGCGTGCCCCGGGAGCTGCCGCTCGGCCCAGCCGCCTGCCAGCCGGACGAAGTCGCGCAGCTGCTGCTCGGCCCCGGCGAGCAGTCGGCGCAGCTCGTCCACCGTCAGCTCGATCACCGGGCTGGCGTCGGCCCGGGTGTCCACCGTCAACCGCACCGTTGTGCCGAGGCGTTCGGCCGCGGCGTGGGGGTCGTGGCCGAACCAGCCCTCGCCGGAGCCGTCCGTCACGTCCAGCCACTCGCGCCACTCCTTCAGGCCGTTGCAGCAGCCCGGTGCGAAGACGGCGCCGGTGGCGCTGTCCGTCACCCGGAAGCCGCCGGGGGCGACCAGGTACTCCCCGGTGAACAGCCCGTACAGGAAGGCCTCCAGCGGGTCGGGCAGTTCGCCGTCCTCGCAGGTGTCCTCGGGGACGTCCTCGAAGGCGCCCTCGGAGGGGTCATCGGAGCCGTCCTCGGGGGCGTCCTCGTTGGCGTCGGCGATCCGCCACAGCGCGGAGCCGACGTCCTGCGGCGTCAACCGCCCGTCCAGCACCAGGAATCCGTACGGCTCGAAGGCGCCCGTCGGCCAGAGTGCGAAGTCCTCGTCGGGGGCGCCCATCTCCAGCACCGGCTGCATCGATATCACCCGGCGATGATGCCGGAGGTCCGCGCGGCCCGACCAGCGGATTTACGCCGCGTCAGCCGCGATCGCGGCCAGCATCCGCCCGCAGCGGGCCGAGGCCGATGGCGCAGCGCACGGCGACGCCGGACGCCGCCTCCTCGGCCTCCGCGTCGATCCGGACGCCGGCCAGGCGATGCATCCGCCAGCCGAGCAGGGCGGCCCCGGCGACGTCGAGGGCGGCGCGGCCGTGGCCGATCCGGGTCTGGTGGCGCAGGTGGCGGTAGCCGGCGGGCAGGTCGCCGGGGTGGCTGTAGTCGTTGCCGAGGCGGCTGTGCTCGTTCATCGGGGGGTCTCCGTGGTGGCGATCCGGCGCCAGGCGAGGAGCGCGCAGAGGGCGAAGCCGAGCGCGTTGCCGAGGCCGTGGGTGGCGGCCATCCAGGCCAGGGTGGGGTGGGGGAGTCCGGCGGCCCGGCCGAGCGCCCACCACAGGGCGAGCAGCATGGTGAGGGCCAGGACGGCGGAGGAGGCGGCGAGCAGCCGGGCGGTGGCCCGGTCCGCCGCCCGGGGCCGCAGTTCGCGCCAGCTGACCAGGCCGACCAGCCACATCCCGGTGCTAAGTACGACGGCTCCGGCGAACTGCCACCAGTTGCCGAGGAAGTACCCGGCCAGCACCAGCAGGGTGCCCGCCGGGACGCTGAGCGCCGCGCAGCGGGCCGGCCGGGAGCCGTGGTCGGCGCGGCAGACCAGTCCGGCGACCAGCGCGGCGGTGAATCCGGCGTAGTGGAAGTGCGGGACGGTCAGCGCCAGGATGTGCGGTTCGAAGCCGAAGAGCGGGTACCCGGAGCGTTCGGCGACCAGTGCGACGCCGGCCACCGAGGGCGCGGCGAGTGCGGTGAGCACGGCGACCTCGGCGGGGGCGAGCGAGCGGGTCCGGGCCAGCCGCAGGGGTGCGTGCAGGGCCACGAGCAGGGTGCCGAGCGCGTAGAGGGTGGCGCTGCCGGTGGCGAGGCCGCCACGCGGCAGCCAGAGCGAGAGTGCCCCCGGGACGGCCGCGAGCGGCCAGAGCCGGCGGATCCGGGCGAGCCCGGGTTCGTCGATCAGGGCCAGTCCGAGCGGCAGGACGGCGCCCATGCCGAGCAGGACCAGCAGGTCCACCAGTTCGGTCGTGCCCTTGCCCATGGCGGGCACACCCCCTCTTGAACGTGTTCAAATAGGCTTTCTCCGGTGACTCTACGCCGCCGACTTGAACGCGTTCAACTCCGCCCCGGTCCGGCTGGCCTGGTGTTCACGCTGGGTGCGGCGCACTCTGGAGGAGTAACCGATGGAGGTGATCCGCCATGCAGACTCTGGTCGGTTGGCACATCGAGATGGAGTTCCGTGAGGACGGCCCGCGGACGACCGCAGCCGCCCTGCTCCGGCTCGGCGACGGGAGCGAACTGCGCGCCCACGGCTACAGCAGCCGCCATCCCTCGGACCCGGAACAGCTGCGGGTCGGCGAGGAGATCGCGGGGGCCCGCGCGCTCAACGACCTCGCCTCGCAGTTGCTCTCCAAGGCGCACGGGGAGATCCAGGAGGTCAGCCCGGTCCCGACCCACCCGCTCTCGTGACCGCCCCGCGCCCCGTCGGCGACCGGGCCGGACGGGATCCGGAGCGCCCGCGCATCCCGCTGCTCTGCCCGCGCTGCGGGCACGAGCAGCAGGTCGTCCCCGGCGGACCCGAGCGGGCGGTCAAGGTGGTGCACGTGGGGACCGGCCGCGAGGCCTGCGAGCCGGGGGACCTGGCCCGGGCGCCGGACGACGGGTCCTGATCCGCCGTACCACGGCGCAGCCGGTTGACGCCCGAGGGCGTCAACCGGCACGCGGTGGAGGTCAGTTGACGCAGTACGTGGCCGGCGGCCGCCACTCCGGCCCGACCAGCCGCTGTTCCAGATCGTTCAGTGTGATCCGGATCCCGACCGTCCCCTCCAGCCCCACCCGGAACCGGCTGCGGGCCAGCGCGATCAGCGCGGTCAGGCCGTACTTGTTGATCAGCGAGGTGCGGTAGCGCGCGGTCGCGTCGGGGTCGCAGAGCCGCGCGCGGGCCGGGACCCGCCGGCCGGTGGGGCGTCCGTGGGCGTCGCAGGGGCCGATCAGCACCCGGGGGTGGCGGCGGATCCGTTCGGCCTCGCCGGAGTGGGCGGGGGTCCAGACGCCGAGCGCCGTGCCGTCGGGCACGACCCACAGCTGCGAGTCCTGTCGGGTGCCGTCGTCGCCGAAGGTGGTCAGCAGGAGGTACCTGCTGTCGGCGAGCCGGCCGG
Organism: Kitasatospora sp. NPDC053057; assembly: GCF_044546945.1. NCBI lineage: Bacteria > Bacillati > Actinomycetota > Actinomycetes > Kitasatosporales > Streptomycetaceae > Kitasatospora > Kitasatospora sp. NPDC053057. The sequence continues at coordinate 262,394 of NZ_JBITZP010000004.1, forward strand.
TTCGGTCGTGCATGATCTCCTCCCTCTCGCGGGGGGCGGGGTCAGTGGTGACCGTGGCCCTCGGTGATCTCGCGGTACTCCTCGGCGGTGGGCCTGGCGACCTGGGCGTGCTCCCCGTGGAATCCGCGGGACAGCCGCACGCGGGTGCGGGTGAGCGCGCCCGCAGGGCGGGCCACTCCATTCTCGTCCACCGCGGGCGGCAGTTCGAGGGGGCGGGGCTGTTCGTGCGCCGTGAGCCGGTGCAGTTCGGCGGGCGCGAGCCCGGCGTGCACCTCGGTGAACTCGCCGTGCGGCAGGCGCCGGATGATGCCGGTCTCCCGTCCGTGCAGCACCTTCTCGCGGTCCCGCCGTTGCAGGCTCAGGCACCAGTGCTTGGTGACCACGAAGACGGCCACCGGCACGACGAAGAAGCCGATCCGCACCGCGTAGGTGATCGCGTTGAGCGACAGGTGCAGATGGGTGGCGATGAGGTCGTTGCCGCCGCCCACGAGCATCACCAGGTAGACGCTGATCCAGGCCGCGCCGAGGGCGGTGCGCACGGGGGCGTTGCGCGGCCGGTCGAGCAGGTGGTGCTCGCACCCGTCGTCGGTCACCCAGCTCTCGATGAACGGGTAGACCGCGATCGCGCCGAGGATCACCGGAAACAGCGTGAACGGGATCAGCACCCCGAGGTTGAGGGTGTGCCCCCACAGGCCGATCTCCCAGCCGGGCATCACCCGGATCAGGCCCTCCGCGAAGCCCATGTACCAGTCCGGCTGGGCGTCGGTGGAGACCTGGTCCGGACGGTACGGGCCGTACGCCCAGATCGGGTTGACGGTGGCGATCGCGGAGATCAGCGCGACGATCCCGAAGACCAGGAAGAAGAACCCGCCGGCCTTGGCCAGGTAGACCGGCATCAGCGGCATGCCGACCACGTTCTTCTCGGTCCTGCCCGGCCCGGCCCACTGGGTGTGCTTGTGGTAGAAGACCAGGATCAGGTGGGCCACCAGCAGGCCGAGCATGATGCCGGGCACCAGCAGCACGTGGATGGTGAAGAACCTCGGGATGATGTCGTGCCCGGGGAACTCCCCGCCGAACAGGAACATCTGGACGTACGTGCCGACCAGCGGCACGGCCAGCACCACGCCCTCGATGAACCGGATGCCGGTGCCGGAGAGCAGGTCGTCCGGCAGCGAGTAGCCGAAGAAGCCGTCCAGCATGCCGAGGAACAGCAGCAGGAAGCCGAAGACCCAGTTGATCTCGCGCGGCTTGCGGAAGGCGCCGGTGAAGAACACCCGCATCATGTGGACGAACATGGCCGCGACGAAGACGATCGCCGCCCAGTGGTGGATCTGCCGGATCAGCAGCCCGCCGCGGACCTCGAAGCTGATGTCCACGGTGGAGGCGTAGGCCTCGGACATCGAGATGCCCTTGAGCGGGACGTACGAGCCGCTGTAGACCACCTCGCCCATGCTGGGCTTGAAGAACAGGGTCAGCCAGACGCCGGTCAGGATGATGATCAGGAAGGTGTAGAGGCAGATCTCGCCCAGCATGAAGGACCAGTGGTCCGGGAAGATCTTCCGAAGGTTGGCCCTGGCCAGGGAGTAGATCCCCAGCCGGCCGTCCGCCCAGTCGGCGGCCCGCTGCCCCCGCCCTGGGTTCTGATTCCGGGTCATGTGCACGCACCTCAGTCCAAAGGAAACGGGGATAGTTCCCCGTTTCGCTGAGGTCACAATAATCGGGGAGTGATCCCCACTTCTACCCGGGGGTACTCGGGCTCTGTTTCACGGCCGGGGCGGAAACGGCGAGCGGCCCGCCCGGTGTCGGGAAGACACCGGACGGGCCGCGTACGCACCCACGTCACTACGAGACGGGCAGAACCCCGAGGGGCCGCGAGGGTCAGTGCACCAGCACCGGCACCTCGTCGGCCTTCGCCGCGCCCGAGTCGGCGCCCGCACCCGCGGCGCCGGGGTGGCCGGCGTTGATGAAGGTGAAGGCGACGGTGGCGGCCGCCACCAGGATCCCGAAGGAGATCCAGATCGCGGTGGTGAAGCCGTGCACCATGCCCTGGAACTGCAGGGCCTTGGCGGCCCCCGGCGAGGCGGCGGTGGCCAGGGCGTGGGCGTGCGAGGTCAGCCAGCTGGTGGTGGCGCTGGCCGCGATGGTGTTCAGCAACGCGGTGCCGATGGCGCCGCCGACCTGCTGCGAGGTGTTGACCATGGCCGAGGCCACGCCCGCGTCCCGCGGCTGGACACCGTAGGTGGCGAGGCTCATGGCCGGCATGAAGGCGGTGCCCATGCCGAGGCCCATCAGGACCAGGCCGGGCAGGATCAGCGCCGGGTACGAGGTGTCCAGGCCGATGTGGGTCAGCAGGAACATGCCGACCGAGGCGGTCAGGAAGCCGGGCGCCATCAGGTAGCGCGCCGGGACGCGGGTCATCAGCCGGGCGCCGATCTGGGTCGAGCCGGTGATCATGCCCGCCACCATCGGCAGGAAGGCCACGCCGGTCAGGACCGGGCTGTAACCGCGCACGACCTGCAGGTAGTAGGTCAGGAAGAGGAACAGACCGAACATGCCGATCACGGCCATGCCCAGCGACAGGTACACCCCGCCGCGGTTGCGGTTCAGCACCACGCGCAGCGGCAGCAGCGGGGCCTTGACCTTGCGCTCCACCAGGGCGAAGGCGGTCAGCAGCACGACGGCCGCGGCGAACAGGCCCAGGGTGCTGCCGGCCGTCCAGCCGCTGGACTCGGCCCGGGTGAACCCGTAGACCAGGGAGACCAGGCCGGTGGTCACCAGCAGCACGCCGGGGATGTCCAGCCGGTTGCGGTTGCGGCCCTCGGCGGGCTCGCGGATCACCAGGACGGCGCCGGTGGCGGCCATGATGGCGAACGGGATGTTGACGAAGAAGGTCCAGCGCCAGTTCATGTACTCGGTCAGGAAGCCGCCGAGGATCAGACCGATGGCGCCACCGCCACCGGCGATCGCGCCGTAGATGCCGAAGGCCTTGGCGCGCTCCTTGGCCTCGGTGAAGGTCACCGCGAGCAGCGACAGCGCGGCCGGCGCCAGCAGCGCGCCGAACACGCCCTGCAGGGCGCGGGAGCCGAGCAGCATCGCGGTGTTGACCGCGGCGCCGCCGAGTGCGGAGGCCAGGGCGAAGCCGGTCAGGCCGACGATGAAGGTCCGCTTGCGGCCCCACAGGTCCGCGATCCGGCCGCCGAACAGCAGCAGGCCGCCGAAGGCCAGCGCGTAGGCGGTGATCACCCACTGGCGGTTGCCGTCGGATATGCCGAGGTCCCGCTGGGCGGACGGCAGGGCGATGTTCACGATGGTGGCGTCGAGGACGACCATCAGCTGGGCGAGGCCGATGAAGATGAGCGCCTTCCAGCGCCTGGGATCGGGCAGCGTCGCCGGGCGGGCGTCGGTCTGAGACATGGGGATACCCATTTCACGGTGCGTGGGTGTGCGAGAACGGTCAACTGCCGTACGGGAACGGCAGGTTGCCGTACGGGTGCGAGGGCGCGCGAACGCGTCGGAGGCGGCGCCGGTCAGCGGCGCGGAAGCTCGGGGCTGGTGGGTCGGATCAGTGGTGTCGGGTCCAGGTGGTCGGTCAGGCCCGGGAACGGAAGTCCTCGAAGGTCGCGGCGCGGCCGGGCAGCACCGAGCGGGCCGGTGCGCGCAGGCCGTCCATGAACAGCTGCAGGTGGCGGTGGACGAACTCGTCGAGCAACTGGCAGGAGGTGCCCGGCAGCGGCCGGGTCAGCTGGCTCATCGCGACGAACAGGTCCCCGTGGTGGACGTCCGGCCGGAGTTCGCCGGTGGCCCGGGCGCGCTCCATCAGTCCGCTCACGGCGGACCGCAGGCGCTCCCGCGTCTCGGTCAACTCCGGGTCGTCCGGATCGACGGTGCTGGTGAAGACGGCACAGAGCCCCCCGACCTTCTCCGCCACGGTCGCGTGCACGAACCGCTGCAGAGCCTCGAACGGACCGCCGCCCTCGCCCGCATCCGCCTCGGCCGTCGCCGTCTCGGCGAGGGCCAGGATGCGGTTCTTGACAAGCAGTGCCACCTCCTGGATCAGCGCCGTGCGGTCCGGGAAGTTCCGGTACAGCGTGGCATTGCCGACCCCCGCCCGCTTCGCGATCTCGTCCAGCGGCACCTCGGCACCGTGCTCGACGAACGCGTCCCGGGCCGCCAGCACGATCCGCTCCCGGTTCCGGCTCGCGTCCGCACGCAGCTTCGGCGTACGCACACTCCCCGTGGAACGGGCCGACTCGGCGGCGACGGTGGTCATGGCTACTGCTCCTCCAGGATACCGGGGAAGTTCTCCCCGATTCTGCCAACGTACTCGGAAACGGGGAATCCGTCCCCGTAATTTCCGCGCATGATGTGACCTGCATCACATGTGCGTGACCATCTGCCGCTGCGTTCGTTCCCCTAGGGGTGTTCTGGCGAAGGGGGAACCTGTGACCGCGATCTCCGGACGCCGTGCGCAGATGCTGCCCGAGGAGTTCGAGGAGCTCGCGCGGCTCGCATTTCGGGACGTCGAAGGCATTCGGTTGGAGTTCCTCAACGGGCGGCTGGCGGTCAAGCCGCGACCGGACGGCAATCACGGCTGTGTGGTCGAGTGGCTGGTGCGCAGGTGCCTCCACGTGCGGCCGGAGCTGTTCCTGCACCACCACGGCCTGAAGGTGCAGCGCTCCTTGGAGGGGCGTGCGCACCCGGACGGCATCTTGGCGCCTTCCGGGGCCTTCGCCGGCGCGGGGGCGTGGGTGGATGCCGAGGCGGTGCTGATGGTGGTCGAAGTCACCGATGCCGAGGTCGAAGCCGACCACCGTGCCCGGGTCGAGAAGCCCCGCGCCTACGCCGAGACCGGTATCCCCGTCTACCTGCTGATCGACCGGGACTCCGCCGAGGTGATCGTCCACAGCCAGCCCGACGGCATCCGGTACGAGAGCGTTCAGATCCTCCCGTTCGGCAAGACCGTCCACCTCCCCGACCCGGTCGGCATCTCCCTGGACACCGAGCCGCTCAAGAACTGGGTGCGCTGAGCCCGGCCATGTCTTCCCGGGGCGGGTAGCCCCGTCGGCCTAGGCTGGGCGTCCCGGGCGGCCGGTGGGTCGTGGGAGTCGGGAGGGGCCCGGCGGCCGGGTGGGCGAGGAGGTTCGCGATGGGCAGCGAGGAGTCGACCGCCAAGGTGCGCTGTGTGGCGGCCGTTCCGTGCTGGGTGAGCCTGATGGCCCGGGATCTGGAGGGCGCCAAGGGGTTCTACGGCCCGCTGCTCGGTTGGGAGTTCGAGCCCGGGCCGGAGCGCTTCGGCCCGTACGTGCACGCGGTGACCGGCGGGGAGGCGGTGGCCGGGCTGGGGGTCGCGGGCGTCGGGGCGGTGCCGCTCGCCTGGACCAGCTACTTCGGGACGGAGAGCGCCGACGCCGTCGCCGACGCGGTGCGCGAGCGCGGCGCGACCCTGGCGGTCGGCCCGCTGGCCTTCGACGCCGGGCGGGTGGCCTTCGCGGCGGACCCGGTCGGGGCGGTGTTCGGCATCTGGGAGGGCCCGCTGGGCCGGGCCCGGAAGCTGGACCTGCCGGGCGCACCGGTCTGGATCGAGCTGCGCACCCCGGACCCGTTCGCGGCGGCGCTGTTCTACGGCGAGGTGTTCCGCTGGGACGGCCGGGACCCGGAGCGCTTCGAGGTCCGCTGGGAGCACGACCGGGTGGTGCTGCGCGCGGAGGGGCACAGTGTCGCGGCGCTGGCCAAGGAGCAGGCGGGCGGCCCGGCGGGCATGCCGCCGCACTGGGAGATCTCCTTCGCCGTCCAGGACACCGACCGGGCGCTGGCCCTGGCCGTGGAGCTGGGCGGTTCGGTGATCGGCCCGGCCTTCGACACCCCGTACGGGCGGGTGGCCCGGCTGCGGGACCGGGAGGGCGCGCGGTTCGCGGTGATCAGCCCCCAGGGCTGAGCCGCTCCGAAAGCCGTCCCAAGGGCTGGCCGGAGACCCGGATCATTCCGGGCCGCCGAGTTCCTCCCGCTCCGCCCGCAGCCGTTCGCCGAGCGCCGCGCGGGCCGCCGCGGGCAGGGCCTTGCGGGCGGCCGGGAAGAGCACCTTCTCCTCGCCGGTCAGGTGCCGCCGGACGGTGTCGGCGAGGCCGCGCAGCAGGGTGTCGAAGGCCGGGTCGGCCGGGCCGATCCCTTGCAGGTCGGAGAGGTACTGCCCGATCGCCAGGTGGTCGTGGATGCTGCTGAAGACCAGCGCTCCGCCCTCGGGCACGTCGTGCTGGACGACCGGGAAGAGGTGTTCCTCCTCGGCGGCGCAGTGGGTGAACAGCAGGTCGGTCAGCCGGGCCACCAGCTCGGCGCGCTCGGCGGAGCCCGCCGGTGCGGTCTCGGCCCGGTCGAGCAGTTCGGTGAGCGCCTTGTGGTCGGCGGTGAACTCGCCGAGGATGTCCGGCCTGCTGCTCATGGCGCGACCGCCTCTCGTCCGGGATCGGGACTGCCCCCCGTACTGTCCAGTATCCGGCGCCGCGGCACCTTGGCCTCAGCCGCCGTCCCGCCGCCCGGTGAGGGCCAGCAGCCGGGTCTGCGGGCCCGCGTCCTCGGGTACCGGCAGCGGCGGGTCGAACAGCCCGCTGGCGGAGAGGTCGCCGTAGCCGGCGAACTCGCCGAGTGCGAAGTCCACCAGTTCGCCCGGGAGCCGGGTGTGCGTTCCGATGCCCTCGGCGAGGTCCCAGGTGTGGATGACCAGGTCGGTGGTGAGCTGGTCCAGGTAGTGCTGCCCGGAGACGTCGCCGAAGGAGAGGTGGACGGTGAGCTCGGTGGCGCCGGGTACCTCCCAGGCCTGCCGGGCGGCCTCGGCGGCGGCCGCCCAGGCGGCGACCGGGTCATCGCCGAGCACGTCGCCGTCGAACCGGCCGCCGACCTCGGCGATGGTGGCGCCCATCAGCAGTTCGGGCACCCAGAGCTGCTCGCCGGTGAGGTGGTTGACCAGGTCGCGGACGGACCAGCCGGCGCACGGGGTGGGGGATTCCCATCGGCCGGGCGTGACCAGACGGACCCGCTCGTCGAAGGCGGCGAGGGCCTCGGGGTACGGCGTGCCGGGCCGGGTGGCCCGCTGGTGTTGCCTGCGTTGAGCCATGTCTCCACCCTGCCCCGGTCCAGGCGGGGTGCGCGAGTCGCCCACGGACCGTCAGTTGTTCAAATTCGAACTCCACGGTACGGTCGAGGAGTGGCCGGTTCAAATTTGAACAACAGGCGCGGCGCACCACACCCTGCCCGGCCGCACCACCACACACACCCCTACGACCGACCCCGATCGATGGAGACGCGCATGCCGAGCAGCAGCCCGAGCACGACCGCCGCCACCAGTTCCACCAGCCCCGCCCGGAACAGCTCCGGGCCCGCGGCCACCTCCCCGCACGCCTATGACGCCGGACTCCTGCTCCTGCGCCTGGTGCTCGGCCTGACCATGGCCGCGCACGGCAGCCAGAAGCTGTTCGGCTGGTTCGGGGGCGGCGGGATCGACGGCACCGGTCACTTCTTCACCATGAGCGGCTACCCGGCGGGCAACGCCATGGCCGTGGTCGCCGGCCTCACCGAGCTGCTGGGTGGACTCGGCCTCGCCGTCGGCCTGTTGACCCCGCTGGCGGGTGCCGCCGTCGTCGGCACGATGGTCAACGCGATCGCCGTCACCTGGGGCGGCGGCTTCTTCGCCCCCAAGGGCAACGAGTACGAGCTGCTGCTGACGGCGGGCGCCGCCGCCCTCGCGCTGACCGGCCCCGGCCGCTACGCGGTGGACCGCTTCCTGCCGGTGCTGAAGGCGCACCGCCTGGCGTACGGTGTGGCTGCCGTGCTGGTCGGCCTGGCGACGGCCGGGGTGATCCTGCTGCTGCGCAAGTAGCCCGACGCCGACGCCCGAGGCCCAACTCGCTTGCCCGGAGGCCGTGGTGGCCGATCGTCACCACGGCCTCCGCGCGTTTCCCGCGCGAATCGCGTACGGCCCGGCCCGACGCTCATCGGAACCCGCCGACGGAGCCCGGCCGTGCCGCGTCATTCGCCGATCCGCACCAGCGCCAGGGTGATGTTGTCCGGCCCGCCCGCCTCGATCGCCGCCCTCCACAGCTCGAAGGCGGCCTTCCCGTCGGCCCGCTCGGACGTGTCGTACGACCGGGCGAGCAGTCCGGCCAGCTCCTCCTCGGTCACCGGGTCGGTCAGGCCGTCGCTGCACACCAGGTAGCGGTCGCCGGCGGCCAGCGGCGCGACCCGCACGTGCGGCTCCACGAAGGTGAGGCCGAGCGAGCCGCCCAGGGTCTGGGTGACCACCGAGGTGGTGCGCCGGCCCGGCGGCAGCGGCGGGCTGTCGTCCACGCTCACCCGCTGCAGCCCGTCCTCGGTGACCCGGTAGACCCGGCTGTCGCCGACGTTGAAGACCACCGCCTGCCCGGGCAGCAGCACCAGCCCGGCGACGGTGGTGCCCATCGCGGCCAGCTCCGGATCCCCGGCGGTGGCCGCGTAGACCGCCCGGTTGCACTCCTGCAGTTCCTCCCGGACGGTCTCCTCGTCGTCCAGTCCGCCCCCGGCGGCGGCGAGCCTGCGGGCGACCAGGGCGCTGGCCACCTCGCCGCCGGGGTGTCCGCCGAGGCCGTCGGCGACCGCGACCACGCAGGGCGGGCCGAGCGGGAAGAGCAGGGTCTGCGGGTTGGTGGTCACGGTGGCGCAGAGCGTCCAGGGGCCCACCGTGAGGCTGTCCTCGTTGTGTTCCCGCACCAGGCCCTCGTGGCTCAGCGCGCTCACCGCGATGTACGGCGCCATCGGTTCGCCGTCCTTCCGGAGGGCCCCGCCGTTGTCGGGCCCCGCCTTCCATTGGCCCGCCTTCCATTGTCGGCGGGAAGCGCGGGAATAACGATCCGCACCCGGATGCTAAGGTGGTTGAAAGTTGGACTACCTGGGGCCTCCTGGAGTGTGGTGAGCAGCATGCAGTTCGGAATCTTCAGCGTCGGCGACGTCACCCCCGACCCGACCACCGGCCGCACCCCGACCGAGCACGAGCGGATCAAGGCGATGGTGGCCATCGCCCGCAAGGCCGAGGAGGTCGGCCTGGACGTCTTCGCGACCGGCGAGCACCACAACCCGCCGTTCGTCCCGTCCTCGCCGACGACCATGCTCGGCTACATAGCCGCGCAGACCGACCGCCTCATCCTCTCCACCTCGACCACGCTGATCACCACCAACGACCCGGTGAAGATCGCCGAGGACTACGCGATGCTCCAACACCTCGCGGACGGCCGGGTGGACCTCATGATGGGCCGCGGCAACACCGGCCCGGTCTACCCCTGGTTCGGCAAGGACATCCGCCAGGGCATCCCGCTCGCGATCGAGAACTACGCGCTGCTGCACCAGCTGTGGCGCGAGGAGGTCGTGGACTGGCAGGGCCGCTTCCGCACCCCGCTGCAGTCCTTCACCTCCACCCCGCGCCCGCTGGACGACGTCCCGCCGTTCGTCTGGCACGGCTCGATCCGCAGCCCCGAGATCGCCGAGCAGGCCGCCTACTACGGCGACGGTTTCTTCGCGAACAACATCTTCTGGCCCAAGGAGCACTTCCAGAAGCTGATCGACCTCTATCGCGAGCGCTACGCCCACTACGGCCACGGCACGCCCGAGCAGGCGATCGTCGGCCTCGGCGGGCAGGTGTTCATGCGGAAGAACTCCCAGGACGCGGTGCGCGAGTTCCGTCCGTACTTCGACAACGCGCCGGTGTACGGGCACGGGCCGTCGCTGGAGGAGTTCACCGAGCAGACCCCGCTGACCGTGGGCAGCCCGCAGGAGGTCATCGAGAAGACCCTGGGTTTCCGCGAGACCTTCGGCGACTACCAGCGCCAGCTGTTCCTGATGGACCACGCCGGCCTGCCGTTGAAGACCGTGCTGGAGCAGCTGGACCTGCTCGGCGAGGAGGTCGTGCCGGTGCTGCGCGAGGAGTTCGCCAAGGGCCGCCCGGCCGAGGTGCCGGATGGGCCGACCCACGCCGCGCTGGTCGCGGCCCGTGCTGCCGACGGTGCCCGTGACGCCGACGGTGCCGGTGACGCCGACGGTGCCGGTGACGCCGGTGACGCCCGTGACGTCCGTGAGAAGGAGGAGGTCTCCAAGTGACCGCGTTCAAGCTGGCGGTGGTGAGCGCCGGGCTGAGCAAGCCGTCCTCGACGCGCCTGCTGGCCGACCGGCTCGCCGAGGCGACCGTGCGCCGGCTGGCCCCGGAGGGGCGGGAGGTCGAGGTCACGGTGATCGAGCTGCGCGACCTCGCGGTGGACATCGCCAACAACTTCGTCACCGGCTTCCCGGCCGCCGCGCTGCGCGAGGCGGCCGAGACGGTGACGGAGGCGGACGCGGTGATCGCGGTGACGCCGATCTTCACCGCCTCCTACAGCGGCCTGTTCAAGTCCTTCTTCGACGTGATCGACCACGACGCGCTCACCGGCAAACCGGTGCTGATCGCCGCCACCGGCGGCACGCCCCGGCACTCGCTCGCCCTGGAGCACGCCGTGCGGCCGCTGTTCAGCTACCTGCGCGCGGTGGTGCTGCCGACGGCGGTCTACGCGGCCACCGACGACTGGGGCACGGCCGGGGACGCGCTGACCGACGGTCTGCCGAGCCGGATCGACCGCGCGGCGGGCGAGCTTGCGGCCCTGCTGGCGGGCCGCGGCCCGGCGGCGCGGGACGAACGGGGGAGGGCTGCGCTGCCCGGGCAGGTGGTCCCGTTCGCCGAACAGCTGGCGGCGCTGCGGGTCTGACACCGGACGGCTGAGGGGCGGGTGCGCGAAGGAGCGCACCCGCCCCTTTCGCATGCCTGCGGCGGCCCCGGCCGCTCACCCGAACGGCCCCGCCGGCCCGGCCCTTCGGTCGGGGCCGTCCGGCTGCGCGTCGATCGTGCCGATTTGTCCACTGTGCGGTGTAATCGTCGGGATGATCTCCTGCCGACCGTCCGGGCGCCGTCATCGGCGACAACCACCTCGCCCCCGACCGGATGCCGGTGCGCGCCGAGCGGATCGTCTGCGGCTACCTCCAGGAGGAGCTGATGGACCGTCAACCCCCTCGGAGCAGCAGCCCGAACCGTCCGCCCGGCAGACCGGTGTGGTGCTGCTCAACGGCGGCGGCTTCGACGGGCCCGATCGGCCACCACCTGAAGCAGAGCTTCGCCGACTACCGCGCCGAGTGGGAGGCCACCCGGGCCTCCTGAGGAGGAACACCGCCATGCAGCCCGAACCGCAAGCCGTGCTCTCCCCGCTGACCGGCGCGGCGATCTTCCTGGTCCTCATCGTCGAACCCGGCGGCGAGGACGCCGTCCGCGACCTCCTGCCCGACCTCGCCGGACTGCGCCGGTCCGTCGGCTTCCGGGCCCCCGACGGCGCCCTCACCTGCGTCACCGGCATCGGCTCCGAACTCTGGGACCGCCTCTTCGACGGTCCCCGGCCCGCCGGCCTCCACCCCTTCCAGGAGCTGGCCGGCCCCCGCCACCGCGCCCCGGCCACCCCCGGCGACCTGCTGCTGCACCTGCGGGCCGAGCGGATGGACCTCTGCTTCGAGCTGGCCGGCCAGCTCACCACCCGCCTCGCCGGGGCGGCCACCGTGGTCGACTCCGTGCACGGCTTCCGCTACTTCGACGACCGGGACCTGCTCGGCTTCGTCGACGGCACCGAGAACCCCGAGGGCCGGGCCGCCGCCGACGCCACCCTGGTCGGGGCGGAGGATCCGGACTTCGCCGGCGGCAGCTACGTCATCGTCCAGAAGTACCTGCACGACCTGGACAAGTGGAACGCGCTGAGCGTCGAACAGCAGGAGGGCGCGGTCGGCCGCACCAAGCTCACCGACATCGAACTGGACGACGACGTCAAACCCGCCGACTCGCACGTGGCCCTCACCGTGATCACCGGCCCGGACGGCGAGGAACAGAAGATCGTCCGCTACAACATGGCCTTCGGCTCCTTCGGCCCCAGCGGATCGGCCGGGGGCGGCGGCGAGTTCGGCACCTACTTCATCGGCTACGCGCGCGACCCCGGGGTGACGGAGGAGATGCTGCGCAACATGTTCATCGGCAACCCGCCCGGCACCACCGACCGGTTGCTCGACTTCTCCACCGCCGTCACCGGCTCGCTGTTCTACGTCCCGACCGCCGACTTCCTCGACTCCCCGCCGCCGGCTGCCGATGCGTCCGCCGTCCCCGCCGCCGCCGAGGCCCGTTCGGACGGCTCGCTCGGCATCGGCAGCCTCAAGCCGACCTCGTGAAAGCCGATCTTCTGACTGAAAGCCGATCTCCTGAAGCCGATCGCTGAAGCCGACCCCTGAACAGGATCCGCACCATGAACAACCTGCACCGCGAACTCGCCCCCGTCTCAGCCGCCGCCTGGGAGGAGATCGAGGAGGAGGCCCGCCAGACCTTCAAACTCCACATCGCCGGCCGCCGGGTGGTCGACCTCACCGGCCCCGAGGGCACCACCCTCGCCGCCGTCGGCACCGGCCACCTCACCGGCATCGAACCACCCCTCGACGGCGTCCAGGCCCATGCCCGCGCCAACCGCCCGGTGGTCGAACTGCGCGTTCCCTTCACCGTCAGCCGCGAGGCCGTCGACGACGTCGAGCGCGGCTCCCACGACTCCGATTGGCAACCCGTCAAGGACGCCGCCCGCACCCTCGCCCGCGCCGAGGACCGCGCCGTCTTCGAGGGCTACCAGGCCGCCGCGATCGAGGGCATCCGGGCCGGTTCCAGCAACCCGCCGGTCCAACTCCCGGACGACGTCAGGGAATACCCCGAGGCGGTCAGCCGCGGACTCACCGCCCTGCGCCTGGCGGGCGTCGGCGGCCCGTACTCGCTCCTGCTGGGGGCCGAGGCCTTCACCGCCGTCAACGAGACCAGCGACCACGGCTATCCCGTCCACAACCACCTGGCCCGGCTGCTGGACGGTGACATCATCTGGGCCCCCGCGATCGAGGGCGCGTTCCTGCTGTCCACCCGAGGGGGCGATTTCGAGCTCTTCCTCGGCCAGGACGTCTCGGTGGGTTACCTCTCCCACGACGCCGAATCCGTGCAGCTGTACCTTCAGGAGTCGCTCACATTCAGCGTGTACACGGGAGAGGCCGCCGTCGCCCTACACGGTTAACACCAGATGGGAATATCCCAGATGGTGGGTCCGTGACCTATCGACATGCACACTCCAGCAACTTGCAGGTACAAGGAGGCACCGGCCGCTTAAGCCGGTGCCTGCAGATGCTAGCGCTATTTCAGTTTTTACTCAAAATGCGATAAGTCAGGCCGGATGGGTCCGAAGCTTGGCGAGTGCCGCGCGGGCCTGGGTCGCCTCATCCGCGATGCCGACCGACTCGGCGAGATCGACGGCGGAAGTCAGATGTTCGACGGCTTTGTCCGCGTGTCCGAGGGCTGCCTCGCACTGGCCCAGGCCCCGGAGAGCGGCTGCTTCCTCCCTGGTGGTGCCGACGGATCGCGCCAGGCTGAGCGCCATGGCGTACTGGTCGTGCGCGTCCTCGTGCCGCCCCGCGGCCAGGTAGGCCGCGCCCAGGCCGTTGGTGGCGTCCGCCTCGTAACGGACGCTGCCGATCGACCGGAAGGTCTCCAATGCCGATCGGTAGAGCCGAAGGGCGTAGTCGAGTTCCTCCGGAATTCTCAGGGTGGCCGCCAGATTCACGTGCACGACGGACAGGTCGAATTGGGACATGCGGTCGCGCCCGATGCGCAGGATCTGCTCGAAGGTGCGGCGTGCCTCCGATGCGTTTCCGGAGATGAGGTGAAGGTCGCCGATGTTGTTCAGGATTCGCAGCTCGAAAACCCTGTCATTGAATTTCCGGGAAATCGGCAGGGCCCGGTTGTAGGTGCGGAGCGCGAGTTCGTAATTCCCCATCGAGCGGTGGACGATGCCGATGTTCGCCAGGCAGCGGGCGACGTTCCACTGGTCGTCGATCTCCTGACGGATCCCCAGTGCCTCCTCCTGGATCGCCAGCGACTCGTCGAGTCGGCTCTGGCTCCACCGCACCCGCCCGAGCAGGCTGAGCGCGTTCGCCGCGGCGTCCGGATCATTCTCGCCGCGGGCGAGGGTCAGCCCGCGTTCGAGGGCCTCCGCGGCGGACTCGTAGCGCGAGGCGTTCGCCAGCGTCGCCCCCAGGTCGATCAGCGCCCGCGCCTCCTGCCGATCGTTCGCCTGCGACCGCCAGTGCGTCGCTGCTGCCCGATGCATGTCCTGCGCCTCGCTCCAGTACGCCTCGGCGTCCAGGTGTCCGGCCAGGACGTGGGCGAGCCAGGCGCCGGTCTCGGCGAGTCCGACCCGGTGGGCGTGGGCGGTCAGCGCGATCAGTGCGGAGTGCTCGGCCTCCAGCCAGGCTTTCGACGCCTCGGGCGAGTTGATCTCGATATCTCCCAACAAATCGTCCATGTCATCGAATTGGTGATCTGTCGGGAGCTGGGTTCTCGATCTACGTGGATACAGCAGGCGGTCCGCGCGGTCAGCCGCGCGCAGGGCGAAGCGGAGCAGCCGGCCGACCGCCGATTCCCGCTGCTTACCCTCCACTCCCAAAGCCGCCGCGAACTCCCGTAGAAGATCATGGAGTTGGTATCGTTCCGGAGCGATCTCCTGAATCAGGTGGCAGTTCAGCAATGCCTCCAGCACCCGGTCCGTTTCGTCGATCGCCAGTCCGAGCAGCGCCGCCGCCGCGTGCACGCCGAAATCCGGGCCGGGGTAGAGGCCGAGCAGTCGGAATGCCGAGCGCTGGCCGGCCGGGAGGTACTGGTAGGAGACCTCGAAGGCCCGGGCGATGCTGTCCGAGCCGCTGCGGATCTCGGCGAGCCGCCCCTTGCGGGAGAGGCGCTGGGCGAGGTGGTCGAGGGTCCAGGAGGGGCGGGCCTTGAGGCGGCTGGCGGCGAGTTCGATGGCGAGCGGGAGGAGGCCGCAGCGGTCGACGATCTCGACGACGCGGTCCCGGTCGGCCGAGCGGTCGGGGCCCACCACGTTGGTGAACAGGGCGACGGCGTCGTCCACCGGCAGGACGTCCAGGAACACCGGCCGGGCGCAGGGGAGTTCGGCGAGCCGTTGGCGGGAGGTGACGATGATCAGGGCGGACGGCGTGGGGGGCAGCAGGGGGCGGATCTGGGCGGTGTTGGAGGCGTCGTCGAGGACGACGACGGCGCGCCGGGTGGAGAGGGCCTCGGCGCAGAGTGCGAACACCTCGTCGGCGTCGAGCGGGATGGTCGTGGCGGGCACGCCGAGGCGTCTCAGCAGCAGGGCACCGGCGGCCTCCGGGGTCAGCGGCGGCTGGTTGCCGACGTGGGCGCGCAGGTTGAGGTAGACGTACCCGTCGGGGAAGTGCTCGCGCATCAGGTCGGCGGCGTGCAGGGCGAGCGTGGTCTTGCCGACTCCGGGCATACCGAGGATCGCCGAGACGGTGACGACGCCTCCCCGGGCGCCGGAGGGGTCGGCCCCGGCGCCGGGCAGCACGCGCCGGAGGTCGTCCCGCCGGCCGATCAGCCGGTGCCGGCCGGGCGTACCGGATGGTGCGGGGTCGGCGGCCGGGGCGAGTTCGACCCGCCCGGGCGTGCCGGGCAGCGGTTCGCCGTTGAGCATGAGCCGGTGGAGCCGGGTAAGGGCTTCGCCGGGTTCGGTGGCGAGGTCGGCGCGCAGGAGCCGGACCACAGCGGGGTAGACGGCCAGGGCGTCGGCCTGGCGGCCGGCCGCGTGGAGCGCGGTCATCAGGTGGCCGGCGAGGCGTTCGTCGGTGGGGCGGTCCTCGCGCAGGGCGGTGAGTTCGGGGATGAGTTCGTGGTGGCGGCCGATCCGCAGGTCGATCTCGATGCGCTGCAGCGTGGTGGCGAAGCGCTGGTCGGCCATGGTGGCCCGGGTGTTGCGGGCCCAGGTGCCGGGCAGGCCGGCCAGGGGTTCGCCGCCCCAGAGTTCCTCGGCCCGGCTGAGGACGGTTCTGGCCTGGTGGTCCTGTCCGTTCTCGGCGAGCAGGCCGGCTTGTTGGGATAGGTCCAGATATAGCCACCAGTCGATGAGTTGGGGGTCGGCCCGCAGGGTGTACGTGTGCGATCGGGTGTCGATCGTCGGCGCTTCCTTGGGGCTTTCCGTCCCGCCGGTCCGGGCGGCCCGTCTCAGCAGCGCCCGGAGGTGGGAAACATGGCTGTACAGGCTGGTCAGTGCGCTCGGTGGTGGTTCCTCGTCCCACAGTCGGTATGCGAGCGAGGTGTGGGAGAGCGGCCTTCCGACCTCCAGGGCCAGCGCGGCCAGCAGCTGCCGCCGTTTGTCGGAGTGGAGCGCCAATGGCTCTCCGTTCACCGACAGTTCAACTGAACCCAGGAGATGGAACTTCATTGACGTCCCCCGCCGGTTGGCTACCAGCTTGCCGTGTCGCGGGTGAGCATGGCACGCGTTCGGGGCGGTCGGCTATACCACGACGGGGTTCGGGCGAGGCTCCTTTGGGAATGTCCTCGACTTGACGACAAGTCATCTGCTAGCAGAGCGCGGGCAATTCGTCGACGGCAGGGGGAGCCAGTGACAGGATCGGCCGTGGTTGGTGGTCGCCGGTGACGGACGCCGACCCGCCCTTCGGCGTCGTGCACAACTCGCTGACCGGCGGTGGAGGCGTCGGCGGTTCGGTGGTGCAGGCCGGCACGATCAACGGTGGGCTGCACCTGCACGCCCGGCCGCTGCCCACGCCGCGCCAACTCCCGCCCTCCCCGCGGCGGTTGATCGGTCGGGACGCCGATCTCGCCGCGCTGGACCGGTCGCTGAGCGAGGACGCCGGCCCGGAGGCCACCGTCGTGGTGACCGGCCCGGCCGGGGTCGGCAAGACCGCGCTCGCCGCCCAGTGGCTGCGCGGGCTGGCCGAGCGCTTCCCGGACGGCCAGTTGTACGCGGATCTGCGCGGCTACGCCCCGGGCGGGCCCGCCGATCCGGCCGAGGCGCTCGGTGCGTTCCTGCGGGCGTTCGGGATCTCGCCGGTGCCCCGCAGCCTGGCGGAGGGCGCCGCGCTGTGGCGCTCCCTGGCGGCGGAGCGGCGGATCGCGGTGCTGCTGGACAACGCCTCGACGGCGGCGCAGGTCCGGCCGCTGTTGCCGGGCTCGGACGGCTCGGTGGTCGTGGTGACCAGTCGGCGCCGGCTCACCGGGCTGGGAATGGACGGGGCGGTGTTCCGCCCGCTGGCGCCGCTCGCCGCGGAGGCGTCGACCGAGATCCTCGCCGCGCGGGTCGGCGGGCGCCGGGTGGCGGACGAGAGCGACGCCGCGGCCGAGGTGGTGGACGCCTGCGCCGGACTGCCGCTGGCGATCTGCCTGGCGGCGGCGCGGATCGCCGCGCGGCCGGCCCAGTCGCTCGCCGCGACCGCCGAGATGCTGGGGCGCGGCACCGACCGGCTGGCGGCGCTGAACGCGGAGGGCGAGACCGTGCAGGACCTGCTGGACGCCTCCTACGGCGTGCTGGAGCGCGACGCCGCCCGGCTCTACGGGCTGCTGGGCCTGCTGCCCTTCGGCGAGTTCACGCTGGAGAACGCCGCCGTCCTGATGGACGTGGACCTGCCGGCGGCGGACCGGCTGCTGGACGGTCTGATCGACGTGCACCTGCTGGAGGAGCGGGGGCCGGAGCGCTTCCGCTTCCACGACCTGGTGCGCCTGCACGCCCGGGCGCACGGCCGGGAGCTCCGCGGCACCGAGGCCGGCCGGGCCGCGCTGGACCGGGTCGTCGACTGGTACCTGGCCTCGGCCACGGCCGCCGAGGCGGTCGTCTCGCCGAGCCACCGCACCCTCGCCCGCGACCACCTCACCCGGCCCCTCCACCCGGCCCGGGAGTTCACGGACGCGGTGCCGGCGCTGCAGTGGCTCGACGAGGAACGCGACCGCCTCGCGGACGTGCTGCGCTGGTGCGAGGAGCTGGACCGGCCCGCCGCCGCCTGGCAACTGGCCGACGCCATGTGGCCGTTGTTCCTGCGGCTGCGCCCGGCGCGGCTGTGGGTCGAGGCCCACCGGATCGGTCTGCGGGCCGCCCGGACGGCCGGTGACCGCAGCGGCGAGCTGCGGATGCTCACCTCCGGCGGGAACGGCCTGCGCAACGCGGGCGAGGGGGAGGAGGCCGCCCGCTGGTTCACCGAGGCCCTGGACCTCGCCCGGGAGCTGGACCACCCACTGGCCCAGGCGAACGCGCTGTACGGGCTCAGCCAGACCCACCGGATGGCCGGCCGGCTGGCCGAGGCGGCCGAGTGCCTGCACCGGGTGGTGGAGCTGCGGGAGCCCCAGGACTACCTGCGCGGTTCGGCGCTGGCCCGGCTGGCGTACGGCGAGGTGCTGCTGCTGGCGGACCGGGCGGCCGAGGCGGTGGAGCCCGTCGAGCGGGCGGGCCGGGAGCTGTCCTCGATCGGGGACGACTACGAGGCGGCCCGCGCGATGGCCTTCCTCGGGCTGGCGCACGGCCTGCTGGGCGCGTACGACCTCGCCGACGGCTGTCTGGCGTCGGCCCTCGCGGGCTTCCGGGCCGGGCTCTCGGCGCACTGGGAGGCGCGGACGCTGGAGTTCGCCGGCCAGGTCGAGGAGCGGCGCGGCCGTCCGGAGGAGGCGCGCGCCCGGTTCGAGCAGTCCCTGGCCCGGTACCGGGACGTGGGTGCCGCGGTCGAGGCGGCCAGACTGGCCGACCGCCTCGCCGCGTACGGGATCGATCCGGGCGTCACCCCCCGTCCCGGCGGCCCGGCCGCCTGAGCCGGCCGCCCGTCACCCCTCCGGTGCGGCAGGCGGCCGCGCCGAACCAGTCGGACCGGTCGAGTTCGGTCAGCGCCCGCCCGGCGGCCAGCCAGGCGTGCGCCAGCGAACCGAGGGCCAGCGGCAGCGCGGGAGCGCCGGGGTGGTGCGCCCCGCGGCCCGGTCGCAGGAGGAGCGGGGCCCCGGTCCGGGCGAGCAGCAGCACCGCTCCGCTGCGGTGCTCGGCGGTGGCGACGGCGCAGCCGGGGTGCGCGGAGAGCGCCCCGGCGAGCCGAGCCCCGGAATGCGCCGCCGGGAGCAGCCCGAGGTGCAGCACGTCGGCCTGCCGCCGCCAGCGCCGGCCGGCCGGTTCGGTGAGGTCGAGCACCAGGTGCTCGTCCACAAAGCCGGGGCCGGGCCGGTCGCGGCGGGGCGCGGTGGGTGGGCCGGCGGCCAGCAGCCCGTGGCGGGCACCGGTCGGGGACACCACCCGGGCGTCGAACAGGGCGGCTGACGGCCCCCCGGACGGCGGACCGGTGAGCGGCGCGAGCCGCACGGTGTGCAGGACGGCGGTCATCCGGCCCGCCGGGAGTCCGGCGCCAGGGGCGTGTCCAGCGGATCGGGCAGCGGCAGCGGCGCCGGTTCCGGGCTGTGCGCGGGCTGGCCGAGCCCGAGCACCCGGTAGAGCAGCCGACGGGCGTTGCGGTCGAAGCGGCCGGGTTCGGAGCTGATCCGGGCGGCGATCGCCGCGTAGTCCTCCGGCCGGTACTGCTCGGCGGCGTAGGCGAGCTGCTCGGTGAGCGGGTGCCCGGGGGTGAGCGCGGGCGCCGTCCGGGCGAGCTGGGCGGACGGCGAACGCGGGTTGACGTTGTGGTGCGGGTACTCCGCCAGCAGTACGGGGACACCGGTCATCGCTCCGTACAGGGTGACCGAGCCGTGGTCGCCGATGACGTAGTCGGCGGCGACCAGCAGCGGCCGCCAGTCCGCCTCCGGCGGGACGACCGAGACGGCCCCGCGCGCGGTGGCCGTGGCCCAGGACCGCACCTGCCAGGGGCTGTGCGCGGCCGCGATGTTCGGGTGGGCGAGCAGCGCGGCGCGGTAGCCCTGCCGGGGAAGTTCCGAGGTCAGCCGGGGCAGCACGGTGTCCAGCCGGGTGAACAGCGAGCCGGCCCCCCAGGTGGAGGAGACCAGGACGAGCTTCTCCTCCGGCCCGAGCCCCAGCGCCGCCCGGTAGCGCTCCCGGTGCGGCAGGGCGGCGGCGATCCGGTCGTAGCAGGGATCCCCGACCACCTCGGCGATCGGCAGGGCCTCCGGGCAGCTGCGGCCCAGCTCGTCCAGTTCCTCCGCGTGGGCCAGTGCGAAGGAGGTCGGGACGAGTCTGCCCTCCCAGTACAGGTAGTCCGGACGGAGCCCGATGGCGGTCCGTTCGCCGTCCGGCCCGCTGCGCCGGGCCAGCTTGATGTTGCCCGCCCCGTGCGGGAGCCGGACGACCGGCCCGCGCAGCTGCTCCATGCCCTGCGAGCCGGCCGCCAGGACGAGGTCGAACTCGCGCCGGACGGCCTGCTCCCAGGGCAGTACGGTGGCGCCGAGGGCGAGCAGGCCCTCCGCCGCGCCCCGGTTGAACATGTGCGGAGCCACCGTGAACTGCACGTGGATCCGCAGGTCGGAGGCGAGCAGCGAGTAGAAGTCGTGCAGCCGCTGGGCGTACACCACGGTCTGGGCGACGACCAGCACCCGCTTGCGGTCCCGGAGCGTCTCCCACGGCCCGTTGTTGCTCCAGCCCGCGCTGTCGTCCGTCCCGTTCGTCCGGTCGGTGTTTCGGTCGGTGTTGTGCGTCCCGTGGGTGGTCGTGATGTCCTGTTCCCCGTGCACCAAGGTCATTCCCTTCCCCCTCCTTGATCGCAGGTCGGGGCCGTCGACGAGGCCCGTCGCCGATGTTCCCCGGGCGGGCTGGCGGATTCATTGACGAGACCTGGCGGGGGCTTGCGGAAACCTTGTGTCCGCTTCCGGCCGCCGCGCCTGGCGGCCGGACACCGGGTAGGGTACTGAGTGCCTTTACCAGGGGTACTGAGTGCCGTATTCTCTCGGTGGAGCCTCTGACGCCAGTCGAAGAGAGCCGACACGGCATGCCGGTCCAAGTGGCGCTTGCGGCGCCGCGGACCGCGGCCGGGCCGGACTTGGCACTCAGTACCCTCGGCCTGACCTGAGGCCATGGATCCAGTGCATCCGTGCACCCGTGACAGGAGAAACCGCTCATGAGCTTGAGGATCGTCGTCTGTGTGAAGTACGTGCCGGACGCGACGGGTGACCGTCGTTTCGCGGACGACCACACCACCGACCGGGAGGGTGTGGACGGCCTCCTGTCGGAGCTGGACGAGTACGGCGTCGAGCAGGCGCTGCGGATCGCCGAGGCGAACGACGGTGCCGAGGTGACGGTGCTGACGGTGGGTCCGGACGACGCGAAGGACGCGCTGCGCAAGGCGCTGTCGATGGGTGCTGACAAGGCCGTTCACGTGAACGACGACGACATCCACGGTTCGGACGTGCTGGGGACGTCGGCGATCCTGGCGAAGGCGCTGGAGAAGACCGGGTTCGACCTGGTGATCGGTGGTATGGCGTCGACGGACGGCACGATGGG